>JBFWZL010000304.1:0-8234 GCA_050185455.1 Binatia bacterium
CCGCTCATCATTATTGGCGGCATCTATACAGGGTGGTTTAGCCCAACGGAAGCGGCGGCAATGTCAGTCCTCTATGCGCTTCTGCTTGAGGTGTGCATTTTCCGGCAGTTATCGTTCAGTGAAATTCCGGCTATTGCGCTATCCACCGGCTTGGTTACGGCGGTAGTCTTTATCCTAGTCGGAGCAGGAGCTGCGTTTTCTTGGATTATTTCTTTTGCCCAGTTACCCCAAATCTTGATTCATGATGTTCTGGCGTTAGACGGTTCAGCCAGCACGCTCCGCATCCTCGTGACCATCACAGTAGCGTATTTCATCGGCTGTATGTTCGTAGACCCCATTGTGGTGATCATGATTCTGACGCCCATTTTCCATCCCATTGCAATTGCGGCAGGCATTGACCCGATACTCGTTGGCGTCATCGTTACCTTACAAGTCGCCATTGGCTCCGCGACGCCGCCGTTCGGATGCGACATCTTCACCGCGATGGCTATTTTTCGACGTCCTTACCTTGAGGTGATTCGTGGTGCGCCGCCATTCATCGCCATCTTGTTGCTCTCATCCGCCCTGCTGATCTGCTTTCCGTCCATTGCGTTGTTTCTTAGGGATCTGGCGTTCCACTAGTAGGATACCCCCATCGCCGTTTCAGTAGGTAGCGATTAGAGGAGTTGGACGTGGACAGTACAGTTCTTGTAACATGTTTACTGATTATCGGAGCGCGCATCGCCGATGTGACCCTCGGCACCCTGCGCACTGTGTATGTCATCCAGGGACGTCGCGGCGTGTCATGGGCGCTCGGATTCTTCGAGATTCTGATCTGGATTGCTGCGGTGTCCAAGGTCATTCAAAATTTGTCCTATCCTGCGTACGCGCTTTCATACGCGTTCGGCTTCGCCACGGGAAATTACGTGGGCATGACTCTGGAAAAGTGGATGGCGACAGGGCGGCAGGTGGTCCGCGTCTTTACACGCGAAGGAAAAAAAATCGCCGCCCAGCTACGGTCAGAAGGCTTTCGTGTTACTTCTTTTCAGGGTGAAGGGCGGGATGGACCAATCGACATGGTATTCGTCGAGATTCCACGACGAAAGACCACCGACATCACGTTGTTTGCACGAGAGGTTGACCCTAAGTGCTATTACATCGTAGAAGACGTTCGAGAGGCGTCGCTCGGCACCCTGCTGTTGCATCAACCGACTGGTTGGAGAGCTATTCTGAAGAAAAAATGACGCATCATCTAGGGCGAAACGCTACATATTTTTGCACGAAGTCCCACTTTGCCTCATAGTTATTCTCATATCCGCCGCTATCGCTAGGGTGATCTAGTGTGGCCTACCCTTTGCTGGCAAGTAGTTTCCCGAGGGAGGCAAGATGTCTGGGTCATGGAGGAGAGAGGTATGTTAAGAGTAGGGTGGAGTGTGTTGCTGATTATCAGCTTGTGGACGCATCCAGCGTGGGCGGCGATTGAGGTTTCTCCCTCTTTCCTCGGCATGTACCGTAAGACCATGGTGATCGAGCAGGAGGTGTTTAAGTACTCTGCTCACTATGGGGTTGATCAGAGAACGGCGCGAGCCGTTCTCATCCAGGAATCAGGCGGAAACGACAAGCTAACCTCTTCTGCTGGGGCCAGAGGCTACTTTCAAGTCATGCCCGGCACGTTTCGCCTTTTGAAGGTGCGCAGCAATATCGAGGCAGGGATCAAATATCTCTCGCAGATGAAAAAAAGGTTCGGCCGCGAAGATTATGCGATCGCCGCCTACAATGCTGGCCCGGGAAGGATAGGCAAGAAACGTCCGCTTCCCTTGGAAACATTACAGTATGTGATCGGAGTTGGCCACTATAAGACGGTGCTGCGCTTACATGAACCCGAGGTTGCCCGGCAAGCCGCCACTATTCAACTCCGACGTGTGAGTAAAGGAGATTCATGGGAGACGCTGGCGCGGAAGACCGGTATTCCCGCCCCTCTACTCCGATTTTATAATCCATTTCTGGCCCTTCGGCCTCTCCGCACTGGGGCGCTTGTCGCCTATCCTCAATCACCTCCCGCTCCGGTATTAGAGTCTGATGGAGAGCACCTGTATTACACCTCCAGGATCGGCGATTCCCATCTCAACCTTGCGTTCATCTTTGGGATTGATCCCGACACCTTTCGGCAAGAGAATGGTTTATGGCGTCTGCAGCAACTGGCCCCTGGGGTGCACCTGCGGCTGCCACTCCCTCCGGAATCGCCTTTTCGGTCGTTACCGAGCAAAACAATAGCGAAGCCGCTCCCCCTGCAGGTAGCGATGCGATCAGAATCGCTGGAGACAACGCCACCAGCAGGGAAACCGTCGAAAATAGTCAAACAACCAAAAATAAAGAAAGAAGCGAAAACGATTAAGAAGACAAAAAAGTCAAAGACCAAGATAGCCTCGAAGTCCAAACGGGTGAAGCGGCAGTCTCGCCGGGTGCATAACGTGCGTCGCGGCGATACGTTGGGAGAAATTGCGCAACGGTACGGCACGAGCGTGCGCTCACTCATGCGCGCGAACAGTTTGCGCACCTCACGGATTCAAGCCGGCGCCTCGCTCCGGATTCCAAATGGTTAGCGCCTGTCCGCAGGAGGTTGCAGACGCAAAAAGCCTTTCTCGTTGCGCATACAACGGCCAGTGGGTAGGTCTCCAGGTATGACGAATCACGTTCGGCAGAAGCGGCGTCGACACCAAGTCTGAACTTTCAAAAGAAAAAATAATACCCTTGTCACGCTGTTCGACCGCCCGTAATCGTCCCAAAATTCCTACCATAATCGGCATGCGCTGCTTCCCTCATGTATTGGCGTTATGGATATTCTTTCCGTCCCGTGGGTCGAAGCATAAAACCCGCTCCCATTCCCAATCCCACATGACAGTCTCTCCTGGTTGAACCGTACAGTCGCCCGCAGCTCTCATCGTTAGCGTATATGTGTCGCAGTCAAGCAACACGTGGGTTTCCTTGCCGAGTTGCTCAACCTGCCGTACGGTTCCGCGCGCGAGGCCTCCCTTTGAAGAGAGACCTACGTGTTCCGACCGCACCCCGATGCAAAGTTGCAAAGGGACGTTGGCAAAACGTTCAACGTAACCGGGAGGAATGACGACCGCCGGCCCGCCAGGAAGAATCAGTTCCCTCTTGTGCACCTCGACATCAAGCCGGTTGATTGTGGGAGTGCCTACGAGTTCAGCCACGGCAAGATTGGCGGGGTTTGTATAGATTTCTCGCGGCGACGCACACTGGAGCACCTGCCCCGCCTGCATAACCGCGATACGGTCCGAGAGCACCATGGCCTCTTCCTGATCGTGTGTGACATACACCAACGTGGTGCGCACGGTCTGATGGAGGGCTTTGATCTCTTGTCGAAGAGCAATACGCAGCTTGGCGTCCAGGTTCGATAGCGGCTCGTCAAGCAGAAATACCCGTGGGCGACGGATTAAGGCGCGCCCTAGCGCGACGCGCTGCTGTTGTCCCCCGGACAATTCTCGCGGCTTGCGTGCTAATAATTCCTCGATTTGTAAGAGGCGCGCCACTTCGTTAACTCGCGCTGGGATTTCTTTTTTCGGCGTTCGTCCCATGCGCAAGGGAAACGCCAGGTTTTCGGCCACAGTCTTGTGAGGATAGAGCGCATAGGTCTGGAACACCACCGCAACATTGCGCTCTCGCGGGGAAAGGAAGGTGACATCTTCACCGTTAAATAAGATGCGTCCAGCAGATGGAGATTCAAGGCCGGCAATGAGGTTGAGCGTGGTTGATTTTCCACACCCACTGCCGCCGAGGAGAGTCAAAAACTCGCCTTCCGCGATGTCAAGCGTAAGATTAGCCACCGCTGTCGTCTGCCCAAAGTGTTTACTGACGTCAACGATTTGCACACGCGCCATCGTTCAACCTTTTACGGCTCCAGCGGTCAGTCCCGCAACGATCCGACGTTGGACGGCGATGACTATCATGAGAATAGGGAGCGTAACGATCATGGCGGCGGCGGCAATTTCCCCCCATGGCATTTCATGCAAGCCCGGAAAAAGGGAAATTTCCACCGGGGCCGTGCGCGCCGCTTCGGTTGCAGTAAAGGTCAAAGCGAACAGGAATTCATTCCAGGTAAATACAAACGCCAACAGCGCAGCGGTGACTAACCCTGGCGTTACCACAGGCAGGAACACATAGACAAGAGCCTGGAACGCCGTACATCCATCGACTCGGGCCGCCCGCAACAGGTCATCCGGAATGTCACGAAAAAAGCTTGTCAGCATCCATACCGTCAAAGGCAGTGCAAAAGTAGTGTCGGATACAATGAGCGCCCAAAAGGTGTCTCGTAGCTGAAGGAAGCGAAGTAGCAGAAACAACGCCCCAACAACAGCGATCGGCGGAAACATCGACACAGACAGGATGCCGAACAGGAGCGGCCGTCGAGCAGGAACGTTCAGCTTGGCCAGAGCGAACGCTGCCGGCGCGCCAATTACGAGACAGAGCAGAGTTGTCCCGCTAGCCACTACCACGCTGTTCAATAATATGCGGGCAAAAGGTCGTTCCGCAAAGACCGTCGCAAAATGGTCCAACGTAAGAGAGGTGGGAAGCAGTGGCGGCAACACCGCGAGTTCGGCCGTCGGTTTTAAAGCAGTCAACAACTGCCAGATGATCGGGAAGAGACAAAAGCCCAACAACAACACGACAGCGAGAGAGAACAGTAGGGCAGAGCCCACCCGAGTTAGGGTAAGCTGTGTGGACCGTTGATCGTTGCTTCTGACGCTCATCTACTCGCGTATCCCGTCTCTTCAGAAGGATGCGCCCAAACGTCGCAACGTCCAAATGGAAACAAGACTCACTCCAAAGACCAACAAGAAAACGATTATCGCGACAGCAGCTCCTGGACCAAACTGCAGGGTTTGGAACGAAAGCTGATAGGCGTAAATACTGAGTGTCGCCGTTGTATTAGCGGGTCCGCCGCCGGTGAGCACATAGACAACGTCAAACACGCGCAAGGCATCAAGCATACGAAAAAGGAAGGTGATGCCCAAAATCGGCAACAACAAAGGAAGAGTAATATGACGAAAGGCTTGCCTTGGATTGGCGCCATCCACGCGCGCGGCGCTATACAGATCGGCTGGGATAGTCTGTAAACCAGCCAGAATGAGGAGCGCGGCAAAAGGCATGGTCTTCCACACATCCGCGAGAATAGCGGCATGAAGGGCGAGAGAGGGGTGTCCCAACCAGTTCACCCCTTTGTTGACAAACCCACTCTGCACGAGCAGGAAATTCACGACCCCGAATTGCGGGTTGTACATCCACTCCCATAAGCGCGCCGCCACAACCGTGGGAATAAACCATGGCATCAATACGAGAGCGCGCACCAATCCGCGTGCAGGAAAAATCTGCTGTAACAGCAATGCCACGCCAAGTCCGAGCGCAATCTCCAAGAAAACAGAAACAGCCGTAAAGTAGCAAGTATTCGTTAAACTCCGCCAAAAGCGTGTGTCGTCCCATAACGCGAGATAATGAGATAATCCGACAAAGCGCGAAATATTGAAGATCGGCAATTCATCATGCAAACTCAACCATGCAGTGGACACGAGCGGATACAACGCCACTATGACCAGCACACTTAAAGTGGGTAGGACAAACACTACTGGGCGCTCAGTGGGCAGCGTCCTGCGCATGGGTCGCCTCTGGAATGTCTAACGCGAGCATTCGTTGCAGTTGTCGATCGGCATCGTGCAGAGCAACGTCTGCAGGTTTGATTCCGGTCACCGCCGCGCTGATCTCGCCCTGCAGCACCTGTGAAAGCATCAGATAAAAGGGCGTCATCGGTCGCGGGCGCGCGGCTTGTATAAAGGGGAAGAAGAGACCAAGGGAAGGATCTTCCTGTCGCGCCTCAGGATCGTGGTAGACCGACACGCGGGTCGGCTTCAGTCCGCCCGCAACAGCCAATTGGCGTTGGGATTCCGTGTTAGTGAGAAAAGCGATCAGCTCCCAAGCCAATTGAGAATGCTTGGAAAAGCGATTGACGCCAAGGTGCCAGCCGCCCAAGGTCGGTACAGCCGCGTGGTGGGGACCTCCAGGCACGATAGTGACCCCTACACGACCACGGACAGGTGAGTCTTCGGTATTGAGTAACGCCCAAGCATACGGCCAGTTACGCATGAAGATAGCTTCGCCTCTCATGAAGATATGCCGCGCCATTTCTTCATCCGCCGTAGTCACAAAAGGTGTGGAAATATGGTCTTTCGCAATCACATCGCGCAGCGCCTGAAGACCGGCAACGGTCGTAGGCTGAGTCAAGAGGGATTGCCCCTGCTCATCCATGATCCCTCCCCCATAGGCGCGCATGAACTCAAGGGCGACACAGATCAACCCTTCATATTGCTTCCCTTGCCACACGAACCCCGTGAGTCGCGGGTCTCCTTCGCGTTGCAAAATCAGTCGAGCAGTGGCAGTCAACTCAATGAGCGTGCGTGGAGGAGGCAAAGCGTATTTCTCAAGTAGATCTTGTCGATAGTACAGCACCCCTGCGTCAGTAAACCAGGGGAGCGCATAGACCTGTCCATTGTGACCCGCCGCCTGGATAGCGGCTGGCAAAAAATGGTCGAGTTCTTCAGGCTTCAGGTAGGGTGTCAAATCATGCAGCCACCCGGCGCGACGAAATTCAGGAATCCAAATGATATCCAGTGCAAATACATCGAAGTCGTCTGCTTGCGCTTCAAGATTCGTCACATAGAAAAGATGTTGCTGATCCGAAGAGGCAGGCAGGATCTCTTCACGAACGTCAATGGCTGGATGGTTTTGTCTAAACTGATCGAGCAGCGCGCGCAACGGTTCTTCGCGACTGAGGAGTTTGGGGTGTTTGAACACGAGTCTCGGCGGGGTCACCTCCGGTTGGGTTGGCGTGCAACTGACAAGGCCCCAGAGCAGTCCGATGAGAAAAATTCCGAGCCAGCAGGACAGCAACGAGGGGCCATTTACTCCATGCCTGTCTCTAGGCCGCGTCCGCTCTCCTCGTGCTATGTATAGAAGGCAGACCTCCAGCTCCCTACTTACGACCAATAGCCTCAAAGAATTTTTCCTGAATAAGCTCACAGGTCATCCGATAGAGAAGTTCACGATCAGGGTGTTGACCGAGAAAACCAAACGGGATCTGAAACCCGCCTTTATCTTTAATATTGCCTCCGCCATAGTAGCTGTGCTTTTCTTCGTCAATCCCGAACGTTTTTTTCAGAAACGTGTCAGGATTGATCTTGTCGCTACGAGTCCGCAGAGAGCCGTCGATCGTCTTCCCATCCACGATGCCGAACACCAAAACCGTGTCGATGCCCTCTCGTTGTAAGAGGAACTCGGCGGTTTGAGGAATGCCATCGCGATGCTCGCGGCGCACGAATCCAACATCGGTAAAGACAAAATTATCGAGCACTTGTTTTCGCTCCAACGCCTTGTGAATCATATCCATGACCGCTGGGGCCATGGATTGTGCCGAGATTTTTCTGAGTAAAGCCTGATCAATACAAGGCCAGAGGTAAGCAGCCGCCTCAAATTCGAGTCGACTGGCCTCCAGTAAAGCCAGAGTGTCCGAGCGGATACCGTGCATGAGCGCTGTCGCCAGGCGCACTTGATCGGTTTCAGCAGCATAGAGCCCTTGAGGATATTGCGCGCGCAGATATTCAGTGTAAATCGCACACGTGGAAGCGGCGTCCTCACGAATGTCGACAAATTCCGCGCGAATGTCTCCCAATCGCTTGTGGTGATCTACAAGCGAGAGTAGCGTTTTCTCAGTCAGCTTGTCCGAGATGGGAGTGTCAATCTTCTGGGTGTCAACAAATACACACGCCGTGTACGGGTGAAGATCGAACTTTTCATCATACAGATGTAAGTCAATTTCGAGCCGTTTCACCAAGGCGCGATTTTCCTGATGACTCACCTCATGAAAACAGAGCAGCGAGGTCTCAATGTCAAAGTTCTTAGCCAAGAACTGATGCGCCAATCCCGAGGCGATGTTATCGGGATCGGGATAGCCAGTCAGCACAACCAGCATCTTTTCGCCGCGATGACTTTCCAAGACAGCGCTGAACTCTTTCCATTTTTTGCTAAACGACGAGGCCGAGTTGTCTACTCCGTCCGAGGCGACGGCATGCAGCATCGGTTTTTCTCGGATCGCGGCTTCCACTGATATTGCCATTGTTCGCATCCTTTCAAAGTTATAAAACAGAGGCGCTATTCCCTTTCAGATGGGAAGCAAACCTACATGC
>JBFWZL010000305.1:0-8199 GCA_050185455.1 Binatia bacterium
TTCCTACTTTGTGGGGCGCGCGCTGGTGGATGCGTTCGAGGTGTTGGGCGATAATCGTTATCTCGCCGCGGCTGAACAAGTAGTTATATTTCTATTGACTGTTCCCAAAATCCTTTACCAGGACGAATCGATGCTATGCCTGAGTTACGTTCCGAGCCCTGACATCACCATGGCGGTGATGGATGTATCCGCCCTCTGCGGAGCGCTCTGCGCCATGGTGAGCAAACATACCGGGAATGATGTCTTCGGACATCAGGCTGGTCGACTCCTGCGGTACGTGGTGGATAAACAGACCGATGAAGGTGCCTGGTTTTATACCCACCCATCGGGCGATAGCCGTATTATCCATGATAATTACCACAGTGGAGAGATTGTTGACGCCCTGCGCGAGTATGAGGTCTATACCGGTGATGTGAGCTTCAATCCAGCCTACCAGCGAGGGCTGGATTTTTATCGAGAGCATTTGTTTACTGCGAACTTGCGGCCTAAGTGGATGCATGACCAGGAGTATCCGTACGATATTCATGGGTATGCACAGGGTATTCTGACCTTTACGACCGCAGGCAAGTTTGGACTTGCGGCTCGCATTGCCCAGAGCGCCCTGGAAGATATGTGGGAGGCGCGCGAAGGGCGCTTTTTCTACCAAAAGCATCGTTTCTATACCGTGGGATTCACTCTGATGCGCTGGTGTCAGGCGTGGATGACCTATGCCTTGAGTACGTATTTGTTGGCGGCACAAGAGAAGGAGGAGCGATGATCGGACGAGAGCAACGATTTCATCCTCATCTTTCGTTTTTCGAACGAATGTATGTCTCTTTCTTTGGCGCTCCGATCGTTGGGTTGCGTATTCGGGTGCGTAACCTCAGTCACCTCTTGCCCGCGCAGTACAACCCGAAGCGGGTGTTGGATGCCGGCAGCGGCCCGGGCGTGATGACGTTTCTGCTTCAACAACGTTATCCTGCCGCCGTCGTGGTAGGGGTCGATTTGGATGGGGGCGAAATTGCAGTTTGTCAAGCTATCGCGCGGCGGGCAAACCGCGACGTACAGTTTGCCGTCGCCGACCTTCGCGCCCTCCCGTGGTCGGGGCAATTTGACCTCGCCATCTGTGTGGATATCTTGGAGCACCTCAATGACGATGACCAGGCGTTGCACGAACTCTTCCAAGCCCTGACGCCTGGAGGCCGTCTTCTTCTCCATGTGCCGTCTCGATATCGACGATACCCGATCTATAAAAAAAGTATTAATTTCGATGTACCTGGGCATGTGCGCCCGGGATATGACCTTGACGAAATCGCCAATAAGACAAGAAACGCCGGTTTTTCTGTCGAGGAATGCCGGTTGACGTACGGGTTCCTTGAGTCGCTTGCGAATAATGTCAGCTACATGATTACCAAAGCCAGGAAGCGCAATAAAATGCTCTATGCCGTGGCGTTTCCCTTTCTTAACGCTCTTGGATGGCTGGGACGGCACGCTATACCGAGCACTATTGGCGCGGGCATTGTCATTATTGGAACGAAGCCGACCGTTGACTAGGGATCCCACAAGGTCGTTGATACCCCTTCACGGGAAGAGACATGAAAATTCTCTTGGACATCTTGCACCCCGCCCATGTCCACTTCTTTCGGAATGCGATTACTGAATTGCGCCGGCAAGGATGCGAGGTGATAGTGACCGCGCGGGATAAGGATCTGACCCTTCGTTTGCTCAACCTTTATGGCATTGGTTACGACTGCATCAGCCGTGAAGCGTCATCAAAAAAGGGACTGGCCTGGGAACTGCTCTCCCGGAACGTAAAGTTGGCCCAGATTGTCCGTCGAGAAAAACCGCAGGTGATGGCCAGTATTGGCGGGATTTCCACCGCGCAAGTCGGTTTCCTGACG
The DNA here is from genome assembly GCA_050185455.1 of Binatia bacterium. Classification (GTDB taxonomy): domain Bacteria; phylum Desulfobacterota; class Binatia; order Bin18; family Bin18; genus SYOC01. The sequence continues at coordinate 1,881 of JBFWZL010000305.1, forward strand.
CGCACGCGTAATCTGATTTTCTATGATACAGAGAACGCTTGGGTATCAAACCTGCTGTCCTATCCTCTCGCCACCGCGGTTGTGACGCCGGAATGTTACCAGGGCTCAGTATTCGGTCGGCACGTGACCTATCCCGGTTATCATGAACTTGCCTATCTTCATCCTCGACGATTTACTCCCGATCCTCAAGTCCTGACCTCCGCCGGGATTTCTCCACAGAGCATCTTCAGTGTTGTGCGGTTTGTGTCGTGGCAGGCGCTGCATGACCTTCACGCGGCAGGCTTTCCTCTCGATGCAAAACGGCAACTAATCTGCGCCCTTGAGGAATTTGGACAGGTCTTTATCACTTCCGAGCAACAACTCCCTCCCGAGTTCCAACACCTGTGTTTTTCTCTTCCTCCCGATCAGATTCATCATTTCCTGGCCTTTGCTCATCTGTATGTAGGAGAGAGCGCCACTATGGCTTCGGAGAGCGCGATGCTAGGCGTTCCGGCAATCTACCTTGATAGGTATGGTCGTGGATATACGGACGAGCTTGAGCGTCGTTATGGTCTTTGCCACACTTATTCTTCTACTCAGGCGGAGCGCGCCATCGAGAAATCTCGGGAGATGCTCTCTCTTAACATTAAGCATCAGTCAGACTTCAAGTCTCGCGTTGCGACAATGTTGTCTGAAAAGATTGACGTGACAGCGTGGATCATCAAAATGCTCACAACTTTCTCGAAAGCTTGAAACTTGGGGGGCTGGACAAGACGGGTCAATCGAAACCGGGACTAACGACCGGTGAGAATTGCTTTTGTCGTCTAGTGTCAACGGTGTACAGCTCACCGAATCCAGAGTTCGTATTTTTCGTCTTGATCTACACGATGAAAACCTTTTTCTTGCAGAACCATCCGGGCTTCCTCGATCCCACGCGACTGTTGTAAACAGACGCCGGTGATGTTGAACTGCTCAAGGCCAGACGCAAACCTTGCTGAAGCATTTGGGGAGTCCTTCATTTTCTTCACTCCTTTCACTTTCTTTATTGCCTTCACTCCGGCAACGTAGTGAGTCATGAACGCGCGAGCACGGATGTTCTTTGGGGCGAAATAGGAGCGGCGAAGCGTCAGATAATTGCGCACTTTCAACGGATACGCGTGGTGATGGAAGGTCGGAATCCAGGTGCTAATAGTGGGCGGCGTGACAACGAAAGATCCCGGGGGAACACTGTGGTTCACTTTGGCAGCCCAGCGGTATTCCAGATGCGGCGTTTTTAATTCTGGCAGATGAATTTGAACCCCATTTTGTGGACTGAGTCCACTATACTTGGGGACGAATGTCGCAAAGGCAGCAAGTGTAATCAGATAAACGAAGCGTCCTCCCATGCGTTGCCACGCGTGTTGGGTCATCTGCAATGGCGCCATGAGGACGAATGTCATGAGGATGGGGAGCGGAATGCCCCAGAAACTTCGCCAATACGAGGGGCCGGTCACATTGGCGGCAATCCATTGACAAGTGTAGGGGTTAAGCAGTACGGGCATAGCTATTAGTGAGGAGCCGATCGCAAAGCGCTGAGCAACTCCACGTGGACAACACGCCCAGGCGATGAGCAGAGAGACTAAGCCAAACAATAAAACGTAAGAGCCCCCTAAGACTGTCGTAAGAGTTCCGTAGAATGATATGACCTGTTCCGTCACGACTTTTGGCGCGTCAGGTCTCTTGCTGAGTTCTTTCACGAACCAGCCAAGACTCAGGATACACCCGGAGATCCCTACTCCCAACAACACAGATCGTCTTCTTTCCCGTGAGAAGTAAACTATGCCTCCGAGCGCTAAGAACAGGGTGGCTAGGCTAAACATCCATAAGTGTGATTCTCCCTGCACTGCCATGAAAGCTTTATCAAGAAATGTTGTTTGTGAGGATGCTGTTTGAGGTATATTGGGGCTCTTTACTTGCCCCTTAATAATTAACCCTAAGGAGAGAATGTAAGCCGAGGCCAGACTTCCCACGAGAGCAATGCGCAGCCCTTTTCGAGTGGGGTGGAACATGGAGCCAAGTGTCATGAGCGCGGCGCACGGAGCGGCCCAGAGAGCGGATGAGCTGCAGCCGACCGCGGCAATCTGGACTGCTGCTAGCAGCAGCCATCGCGGCAATGTGGGGTACTGCGTGAATTTGAGTGCAGAAGCGTATATGAGAGGCAGGAAAACCGACAGGAAAATCGACTTGCCTTGCCAGATTCTGACGAAGGCGAAGTTGCCGTACCAGCGATGAGTTTCTCCTACTGCGATAAAGAGAAAAACGATAGTAATGACCCCCCATAGCCAGCGTTTTGGCATGAGGACGCGAAAAAGATTTGCATAGGCGAATGGCACGAAGAACGCCGCTAGGGCTGTTGAAACCCAGTGAAAGCAATAAATGGGTGGTAGCCCGGTGAGATATGAAAGCGCACCATTCCATAGTTCATAGGAATGCACGAGGTATGCGGACAAATATATGGGAAGATTGGGAACTCCGTGGAGAGTGTCGAAAACCAATAGTGGTTGGTGCGGAAAATCCACAGACGTCACGGCAAGATTGATGTAAAAAGCATCATCCGCATCAGGCCGATGGCAGATAAGAGCGAGCACGGCGCAGGCGCAGGCGATCAACCATAAGCTGCTTTCTTTAAGTCGATTGTGATGCGGGGGGGGGAAAACGGGAGCAGAGGAATCCCAGACAATCACGGTCGCAGCGACGGCAAGCATTATGGATATCCACCACCAGACCGTAATTATGTCACCAAACTGATAGGCGATGGTGAAGCCTGTGAGTCCTATGGGTACGCTGACTTTTTGAAACAGGTCGAAGTATGCACGGCGTGTTGTTTGTTCAGATGATTCTGCGAGGGCAATGATCGGGGGTGAGAGACGCCAGCCTTGCCATTTCACTAAAAGCACTATTCCAACGCTCATGGTCAGAGCAGAGAGCGCCAAGAGCTGTTGAAACGTTCCTCCCAACGCAACGGTCAGATGACAACAAAGGGTCCAAAGGGCGAAAACGATACATGCCCAGTCGCAGCACAGTTCGCTGAGTGAAGGAGATGCGCGCTCTGGCGGCTGATCCGAACCGTTGAGCTCGAGCCCATTCATGACGGTTACGCTACCGGTAGAGCTCCTCGTCTTTCAGTGCTTTCTCTGGTAAGCGAATTTTCGGATAGAGCGATGGCATACCGTTACGGCCAAGGAGCAGAAAGTCAACCGGAACGAAAGGCATGGGCACTTCGAGCCCAACATACGAACTCCGCTGATCTTTGCCGAACGCTAGCCGCGTACCGGCAATTTCTTTAGGGAGGGTGCCTCGTACATCAAGACTGCTTCCGAGACTGCCGGACAGATAAGGCAGCATCTTCCAGCCAGTATTTTCGTTCTTTTCATATTGGCTGGTGAGGGTAGTGTCCGCCATCTCCACGCCTTGGGCGAGAAGCGCGAGTTCTTGCTCGCCATGTTCTGCTGCTTGCTCGTATCCTTTCTCGCGGAATCGCCGCCAAAAACGCTCCCAGGTGATTTCTGGAACACCATAGACTTTCGTGCGCGGGCCTTGATCGCTGAGTAAACGTAAAGCCACCTCACCGCTAGGGAGAAGAGTAATTCCCTCGTCCGTCAGTTCAACATTGCTAATATCGCCATCGAGGAGCGCGGGTTTGAGACTCAATCCTTGGGGGCCGATGAGGTCGCGGTTCTCTCGAAGAAAGGCTTTGCTCAACTGCAAGCCGCGGTTTTCCGGGAGATTAAGCTCGCGTAGCTGTGTGGCGGCTTTGCGGGCGGCGTCCGTTTGCGGATAGTGAGCCAATAGTGTGTGCAGATAAGACTCTTTTTGGGTTTGGTGCTCACTCTGTTTGGCGAGTTCTAACAAAGCGTCGCCAGCGCGTTCCTGTAATCGAGGCACGCGATCTTCTTGTCCCGCTCGTTTGTAATAATCGATCGCTTTTTCCAGTTGGCCTTCTTTCTCGTAGGCGTTGGCAAGTGTTTCGTACACTTCAGGATCGTGTTCTTTTGGCGGCGTATCGTGAAGGTATTTTTCCGCTTCAGTGATGACCGGTTGACGGGAGACTGGGTTTCCCGTCAAGAGCTGAAAAAGTTTCGCCGTTGTTTGTATAATGGTCAACGCGCCGAACGTCGCTGCACCAACGAGCCCTTCGGTGGCAACCTGTGTGCCCGCGACAACAAAATTGTCTTTGACAAAACCGCTGCCGGGCAGCAAATACGTCAACGTTTGCTTGCCGTGTTCCCACTCTGCCTCTTTAATTCCAGCGAGAGGATCTTGGAGGTGCGCCTGGGTAAGAGGTTCTTGCTTTTGTAATTCTTTCTCTACTCTAGCGATTCCGGTTTGCGCTTTCTCCGACGTGTCGTCGATCATGAGGGCGAGTTGATAGTGAAAATTCGCTCCCCAATAATCTTCCTTCTTGAAAGCAGCTTGGGCTCGTGTAAGCTCCGCCTCAAGCAGCGCACTCTTCCTTCGGCTCTCCAGATCTTGGACCTTCTCTTGCACCTCGGGGACTCGGGGATCTTCCGACGCCTGATGAACAAACTCTCGATAGAGCACGAGCGCTTTCCGTTCACGCGGCCCTGGACCGCTGCTACTATGCCAGTCGGACACTACTCCTTGAGCAGAAGCCGGATTCGGACCTCGTGGTGCGCCAAGTAGCAGGCTGCCGATATCAAATGTTGAGAGCACCCAATTGAAGCGACGACCGATGCGACTGCGCTTTGCCTCCGCCATGAGGCGGTCCGCTTCAGCCAGTAATTGGTCCGGGGAGCCGCTGAGGTCGACAAGGCTACGGTCTTCTTTATCCTCGTCCCGCAGTGGTGGGGCCAGTAACGCTTGTACGTATGGCGTCATACCAGTTGGACGTTCTCCTTGAGAGATAAGGGCCGCATCATGTTGCGCAAGCTCTCGGATGCGTTGTTCGACGGTGTGCGGATTTTGGAGATACAGATTGACGATCGCATCGGCTATTTTCTTACCAACCTCATCCGGAAAATATCGATCTGGTGGTTCTGGAGGGAGGAATGGGGTATATGTAGGAAGAAAGTCATTCAGTTTCTGCACCAGAGGGTCCGAAAACTCTCGAGCGTGAGCTTGGGGTACCTGGAGAAGCCAAAGCATGGCGACGAAAACGCTGGTTTTTCGAATGCAACGCATAATAAATCCTGATCTCCTCGGCGAGATTGACCTTAACGCGCAAGTCTGCCGACTTTTGCGATATAAGCTTCAAGGGCTTCAAGTTTCCCTTTGGCTTCCAACTTTTCTATAATGCCGTCTTCTTGGGCTACCTGAGCATAGAGGCGTAGAGCTGTCCGACCAAGATCTTCAAAAATGGAAGAATCGAACCTGAGGCTTTGGGGGTCCGTTTGGGCGACATATTCCTGCGCCAATGCGAAATAAAAGTCAGCGAACTCAAGCTGGTAGCGATGACTGTTTTTGCTTTCCTTATGTTTTTCGAGTAATTGGCGGTAGGCGAGCACAACGCTTTCATTGCCATCCTCAAGGCGGTGCCGATTGATTTCCAAAAAAGCGACCTTCGCGCGATCAAGTCGCTCTTCTTCTTCGCGCGCCAGCGATTCATAGGGAGTGCCAGCATATTGCTTCTGGAGTGCCTGCCAGCCGGAGATTTGCTTATCGAGGGATTGCAGATATTCCACCGGGGTCGTTGCTGAGATGGGCTGCTGACGCAGACTTTGGAAGAGCGATAGCGTTTCCACGGCTTTTGTGGCTTCATCGTTCAGTTGATGCTTGCCTTGGCTCACAAGCTGATATTGAGCAAGCGCTTTATCATACTCACGGAGTCCTTCGTAAGCGCGGGCGCGAGTAAACGTGATCAGTTCAGGATAGGCTCCAGGATGTTTTGCCTCATAATCTTGCAAGCGGTTGAGAGTTGCTTTGTAGACGTTAGCCCCAGTGACGTCTTTCGGAATAGGAAACCGGTAGGTATCTCTTCCCGCCGCGCGTTGAAATTCTCCCACGATCTTTAACAAATCTTCCTCGGTGACATATTGGGGGTTGCTTTCAGGCTCCTCCTTGCCGTCTGAGAAGCTAGGGAACCACGAATCTTTCTCCTGGGTTTGTACTGCCGGGGCGGAGGTTAAAGCGTCTTCAGGAGAGGGACCACGTGAGAACCATCCCCCCACGGAGCATCCTGAAAGCAAGAAAGCCAGACAAGAAGCAAAGAGAGGATATAGTGCGGCTCGCCGCCGCATCCTTCTAACGAAGGAGAATTGCATGTCCAACGACATCAGCTAGAAATAGAATTGACGCTCACCATAGTGCCAAACCTACAGGCAGTCAAATCTGGATTTTTTTT
>JBFWZL010000306.1:0-8096 GCA_050185455.1 Binatia bacterium
GAATACGCTGGGGCTGAACCAATACGGGCGCTCGATTATCTGCGTCCGCATGGGAAAGGTCTTGACCAAGTTTTCCAGGAGCAACTGGATTACGCTTTCCGTAAGGTAGGATCCAAGGAAGACGTCCAAACTTTCTGTGCTGGCCTTGTGACGTTGCCGCGTCCCGTTCCATTGATCGATCTGTCCGCTGTGACAGGGATTGACGAGGCTCACATCCATGACCTCTGTGCCGACCTCGCACCTGGCATCAGGCTGCTCAACACCTCCATTGGCTTTGCTGATGAAGACTTTGAGCGCTTTGTTCGGACTGAAGCTGCGACTCAGATCAGCGTGGTCCAGGCGCGAATTGCCGATTATTTCCTGGGTCGTCATCGACTGGATGCCTACGCGGCAACCCACGTCGCTACGGCGTTGCTCGACGCCGGCCGCAGACAAGAGATTCTTAACCTCGTCAATACGGAGCGAGAGCCAGCAGCCATCGGCGACCCGGTCCTGCGTCGCGAGGTACAGTTACAGCGTCTGCGGATCGCGATGAAGGTGTGTAGGGAAACCGGCAATACTGTCGACGCGATGTTGACGCTCCTCATCGGGGCGGAGGCGCTCAAGACTGATGCTGCGATACGACGTACGCTCGTTGAGAACCCGGACTTGGCCGCCTCCTTTGCACGCACCACTGCCGGGCGAGTGATTCTGCGTGATGCACAGGAGATAGAAAATCATGGTCCACTCCTCTTTCACTTCATGGCAGCAGACGCGAGCAATGGAGACGCCATCTCGGTTCGTGAAGGAGCGAGACAAGTCCGCGCTTGGATACAGCGTCGCGCCGAGAATTTTAAGGAGCAGAAAAGAAATCACCCGACTCTGAACCCGCACGGGTGGTCTATCCATGATCGCGACATCGCTGCCGAAACTGAGGCCGTACTGCGTATTGCAGGCCCGCAACATGCCATAGGCAATGTCTTGCGGTGGCGCCCGAGGTCTGTAGCGTTACGAGTAGCGTCCATCCTCTCTTCCAAACTGATTACGTCAGGAGAAACCTCCCTCGTTGAGCGCTGTCTGACTGAGGCGCAAATTCCGACCCCATGGGATGTCTTTCTTCTCACGCCACTCGCACTTGCAGGAAGAGAGGTCAATCTCTCTCGCCTGGAAAAAGGTGTGACGAACCTGCTTCGTCGGGGATTCATCCGTCTCGATAGATTGAAGGATACCTGGAGTGACAACGAAGGCACGACGAGCTTCTTTGACATGATCCTTACCGCTTGTGAGGTGATAGGCGCTCGGGGAGGCGATCGTGCTCGTATCATTCCTGTGCTCGGGTGCTTTGCGGATCCGAGGTGGCGTCAAGGCGACCAACTGCATTCCTCCGACGTATCGAAGATTGACTGCAGTCTACGCGCACATGCGCTCCTAGAGCGTCTGGCTGGACGACAGACAACGTTGGCCTCGTATTTGGTCGATCCTCCTGCGCTACCAGAAGATCTCCCGCCGAAAGAGCGAGAGCGACAACAAAAATCTCGCACAGAGAGAAAAGAAGAGCTGCAATCTTTCGTCGGTCCACTTATTGAGGTGTATGATGTTCGCGCCCAGGCGCTCATCGGATCTCTGCCTGCGCAAGACGTTGGTGCTCAGCTCCATAAGGCCATCTCAAACTACCACAATCAGGAGTATCGGTTCTCGCGGCAGCTTGGTACGGCGGAGATGAGGACCCGAGCCGCAGAGTCGATTACTCGGCTCATGATGCTGCCTAGCCTCGACCCAGCAATGCTTTTGGAGCACGCAAAATTGGTTCTCAGCATCCGCTCCGATCCGTTTGGGTCGGCGGAGGCTCGGATCTTCGAGAGCCTCTCCCTGAACCACATGTTGCACCAGTCGATCCTGAGCGCGGTCACAGCTCGGGCGAGGTCTGTCCGGAACTTGAAGGCTTCGGCCGAGGACAAATTGGCTGCTCTTATTCGCTTGTCGCGCCTCCTTGTGCCTATTAGTCGTACAGATGCGGGAAGTCTATTTAACGAAGCGATCGAAGTCGCTGGAGAAGTAGACGCCGAGGCGATCCACGAAATCGCACTGTTTGCTCCGCCTTCGGAGCGTGCAGTGGAGAGGATGAATGGCGCCGAAAAGCGAGCGACAGCCCGAGATTTCGCGATCATCGTCAGCGACGCAAGTATTCGCCTGGAGGGGCACCAACATTTTCCTTGGGCACGGGCGGCGCGGACACTCGCGAACCTTGATGGAAGCCTCGCTCTTGCGGCTACCGCTCGATGGGAGGACGCGAGCCTGGTGAGTCGCGACACGCTTCTGCCAAGCGTCCTCGAAACCGCCCTATCACGCCGAACCGTATCTCCTGCGCAGGTTGTTGCTCTTTTTCCTTTACTCGAACATTTCAGTGACGAGTTGATCGCACGCATACTACAAAGAGCAAGGGAGCAAAGCAGTGGTCTGGATCTTAAGGCGCTTTCTGAAGAGATCGCGCGGGAAGAACTCTTGCGCTTTGGTCAGGGCGGGCGATCCCGAGTCAGTGAACAACTGTATGCACTGGGGGTGAAGGATAACCCAGGCTTCTGGCTTAGTCGATTGATGACGGCAACTATATTTCACCAGCATGAAAAACCGGAGCGAGCGAAAGCCACTCAAGATGATGAGCCCTTGCGTCCGCACAGCGAACACGAAACGAGCCGACCTTCTTGAAACCGTTGATTGGGCAGATCATCGTTTCGTTACAGGGGATGAAATTGAAGGGGTTATTCGTCGCGCTCAAGAGGCAGCACGCCAGATCGACACCTACCTTCCCGTTGCGACGATCCTGCAGCGAATGCGGAGTGTCGTGAAGCTCGGTGATCGAGTGGCGCATCTTGAAGCATTGCGCTGCAGCGCGCCGCACACAATGCTTGCGGATGATCTGGTCGGGGCGATCGCAGAGTGTATCCACGAGTGGCTTCAGGTGCCGTCTGTCAAGCATTGGTGCCGCGAGCGTCTTCCTGCCGTTGTGGCTGAGCTGTTGCCTGATTTCAGCCGCTGGCTAGCCGATGGGGACTCCCCTCTCCCAGGCTTGTTGGAGCACTGTGGCGTACCGGACAATCAAATCTGCGCCGCATTACTGGAAGGGATAGAGCGACATGTTGATCGGCTCAGTGCTTCTACTGTATATGCGCTCGTTGGACTTGTCGGTCGGTACTGCACCCCAGAAGAGGCAGCGTTGGTCATGACGCGATACGCAGCCCGTCTCGTCCAGCGCATCCCACCTACCGAACGAGACGTGTGGGACCTAAACGACATCCCGATAGAGCCGACAGCAGGTCTGGCACGGTTTCTCTATGCCCTTTTGGGAGACCTTGACGTTCGCATCCGCTGGCGAGCGGCACATGCGTTGCGGTGTCTCGCTCGTATTGGGGAAGTTCGCACCCTTGACGAACTCCTGGAACTCTATGATCGGACATCAGAGCCGAGTTACCGCAATCCGGCGGCGCCATTTTACTGGCTTGCCGCACGCCTGTGGCTTGTGATGACCCTAAATCGTATCGCGGACGAGACCCCATTCGCTTTAAAGCGGCACGGGCAGCGGATTTTCGAGATTGCAACAAACGATGCGTTTCCGCACGTTCTCCTTCGGTCTTTCGCAAAAGCAGCAGCAAGCAAACTCGTCGCGGTTGGAGTCTTAGCTCTCGATTCATCCCAGCAAGAGGCATTGACACGGGCGAACACCAGCCCTGTTCGCCGGAAGAAAGGACGAAGATCGTACGAGGTAGGATTCAATAGATACCAATATAAGGAACGTGAAGGTCGCCGATTTCAATTCGACATCATGGATACGCTACCTTTTTGGTATAGTGAGGCGCTCAGAACCTTTGCGGACCTTGACGGAGAAGAGTTTCTGGATATCGCCGAGCGCTGGATTATCGATCGCTGGGGCATAGAGGGCGCAACCTGGCGCTGGGATGATGAGCCACGACAGCAACGATTCTCCAACAGCTCGTTCACCGCATTAGACCATCACGATGGATCGCGGCCAACGCTGAAACGCTTCCACACCTATCTCGAATGGCACGCGATGTGGTGTGCAATAGGGGAGTTACTGCAAACCCGCGCACTCGCAAAACCGAATGACGAGGATGACTACCACGGGTTTGAACAGTGGCTGAATCGGGAAGGTATCACTGTCCCTCCCTTATGGCTTGCGGACTTACGCGGCGCAAAGCCTCTTGAAGAAAGACTGTGGCTTGCACCTCAGAACGACGTCGATACGTGGGTCGAGAATGTGAACGACGATGACTTTCTGGCTGAGCTAGCAGTAACGAGTGAGGATGGATCGATCGTCGTAGCAGGCTCTCATGACACGCGATCCCGGCGTTTTCAGGCATCGGTTCGAGTCCGCAGCGCGTTAGTTTCTCCTGATACTGCTGCTGCTCTCGTGCGCGCCCTCCAGACTGTTGACGACTCCTGGGATTACAGAATCCCAGCTGCGGATGACGACCTCGAAATAGATGTTCCGCCCTACAAACTCATAGGTTGGCTTGACGATGTTACGCACGACTCAGGGATCGACGAACGCGATCCTCTACGTTACGAAGTGCGCTCAATCGAGTGCTGTCCTTCGAGGAAAACGGCAACTGCTCTTGATCTTGAATTTGTCTATGACGATCAGGCGAGATGGGTCGAAGCCAATGATCGAAAACAGGTATTCGTCTACGAAGCATGGGGAGACAATCGAGGAGATGAAAGTGAGGATCGGCTCCGCTATGATGAAGCTGTCCGCTCAAGCGGCTGGCGCCTACGGATCGACAAGGAAGCCTTGAGGATTTTTCTTGAGACAGTAGGTCTTGATTTGATCGTGGAAATTGAGATCACACGCAGGAACAAGGGTTATGAATACTGGCGACAGGACGAGGAAAAAGCCAAGGAGGCGCGCTTCGACCGAGTTGTCCTCTTGCGGAGAGATGGAGCCCTTGAAGCCGCCGAAGGATGTCGTGGGACTTGGACAGCACCTCGTTCATGAATTAGGCCTCGTGGGGAAACGCGATACGCTAGGAAGCTGGATGGCGCACCATCTCGCTGAGCTTATTGACAAAGCAGAGAGGGGGCAGACAGAAGCTGACCGCTTACAGGCGCAAAAGACAGCAACGGAAACAATCCTCAAGGTGTGGGAACACCGGAGATCGCTCCCGGGGAAAGCGTACCCGCTCGCGTCATACGAGCATGTCTTGAAGGTACTCGATGTGCTGCGCCCGAGCAACAATCCGTTCTGGCGTTTCTCTCATCATGGCGAAAAGAAAAGGGAGCGGCTAGCTGCCGATCTTTTTGACGGCCTCTCACGTCTGATTATCGCGTTGTTGTTAATGGCCATTTTTGCCCAACCCCCCGAAAAGGTCCATTCCAGCCATCAACTCGCGAGGACCTCAGGCACCGGGAGGTGGAGGACTGCTTGAATGATGGCATGCAGATCGAGGGCGGCAAGAGGTTTACGAAATTCGTAACGGCCGTGCCAATTGATGTGTTGCCAGGCCACGGGCGACACTCGCGCCAACAACGCCACGCCTTCCACATCTCCCCGCGTTTCTTTGAACGCTAGCAGATTGGAGAGGAGACTGGCGTTGTAATAGATGATGCCGTTGGTGAGGAGGCGACTGCATTCCCCCCAGAGTTGTTGGTCGTGTTCGGTGCGGAAGCGCAACTTGCCGAAATTGGCATAGGCGACGGCGCGGCGTAACTGATGGTAATTCTCTCCTCGATTGAGCGCGCGCTGCACCTGTTGGCGTAACGGCGGCGAGTCGAGGTACTCCAAAAGATAGAGACTCCGAATAATGTTGTCATATTCCCAGAGCGCGCGGCGGGTTTTGTTTTTGCGGGCGTAGGCGCTGAGTTTGCCCACGATAATACTTTGCGTGGTGGTTTTGCGGGCGAGCGACACCAGGATGCGCTGGATATTGTCCCAGTCTTCGATGATCAGGCGGGTATTGATTTTCCGGACGGGGCGCAGTACGCCTTCGGCGTACTGCCGGGGATGGTGGAACCCGTAGAGCGTCGTGCGTACTTTGTCATAGAAGTCACGGTAGCGGGGAGCGAACTGATAGCCGAAGAGATGAAGGAGGGCAAAGTTGACCTCGTTCGTGCCGTGGGTATCCGTGGAATGGATCTCCGGCTGGATCTCGGTGGTGTTATTGAACAGCAGATCGAAGACGTAATGACTTTCATGTTCGTTTGCGCCGATGATGCGCGCATTGATCGGGATATGATTCGCCACGACAGTATAGGCAACGACGCCTTTGTGGAGGCCAAAGTATTTGGGCGAATGCCGGGCGTTAATCGTGGGGAGGCGCGTCTCAAACTTCTGGCCGTCGCTACTGGAGTGGATCCGGCCGCCGATATCATAATGATGGAAGATGGGGAGCTGCGCCGTGGCGTTGCTGATGCGATCATTGGCGGCGCGCAGGGTTTCGAGGCGGAGAAAGTTCTCGGAGGTGGTGGACAGGGTCTGATACGACAGATCCGAGATTTCTCCCATCTTGCCCAAGCCCATGTTGGTTCCCCAGGCAATGAGGCACGCCGTCAATGCCCGTTCATCGACAGGCTGCTTGACGTACCGTCCCACAACATGTTCAAAGGCGTCCATGAACCGACAGTGACGATGCGTGAAGGCCAACACCTGACTGATATCCACCTGTTGGAGGGCGTCGAAGAAAGGATGATTGACCGGTTCACTGCTCGAAGGATACTGCAACGTCCACCGGCCTTGGGGATTGCGGGGGTTGAGCTGCACGGCCGCATTCTCGCCCGAGGCAATCCGCTGATTCACCTCGGCTAAGCGCGTCTCCAAGCGCTGCTCCAACGCCGCGAGGTGTTCAGCGATGGGCTGCTGGAGCAACGGTAAGTCGGTATCACGCAAGAGTTGCTCCTTTTGTTGCCATTGCTGATCGGTGAGCAGATCATCTTCAAAGCTACGGAACCGGACACTCTTGCGGCAGAAGACATCGCCCGATTCGAGCCCATTGCGTAACAGACGGTAGAGCAAGAACTCATAGCGATTGGGCAAGAAGCGACGTTGGCCCTGCGCATCCTGGCGGTAGAGGTAGCGTTTGCTGGTTTCTGGAATGACGTGTTGGGGCACACGGGACAACGGGACCTGACTCAGCGTCTGCCCTTTCCGGAAGAGGTCCTGGAGAAACTGGACGGCTGTTCGTAACGGCGCATGACTGGTGGACATGCGCCAGTCGACCGCGAGCAGCATGGGGCGGAGGTGCCGCTTAAACTGTGGAGCCAGGCCCTCAATCTGTTCCCATTGCAAGGCGGTCTCGTCGAAGTGGACGTCCGTTGTGAGGTGATCGGCCACGGACTCCAGGTGGGCGCGCGGGAGAATGGCAAACGCTTGGGCTTGCACGTTACCGAAAGGGGTGTGGGCCGCAATGCGGCTGTCCGTGAAGAGTTTGAGCACTTGTCCAGCCTGGGGGAGATGTTGGCTGCCTGCTAGGGCGTACGCGGTGAGGCGCTCCTTCGCTTGCTCCTTGGCCTCATCCGTATAGCGCCGGACATGGTAGAGCAGACTGTGAAACAGATGATCATGCAGCCGCTGGTAGCGGTGATACACAAAACACAGGAGGTAGAGCGCCACTGGCCCGGTCTTCATCCGTTTCAGTTTGTAGACTGAGTAATAGCTCACCAAGGAGGCGTAGTACGTGATGCTTTCGTTGGAGATGGTCAACACCGGCAGAACACGTTGGGCGACGGTGTAGAGGGCGCGGAGCTGTTCACGGCGACGGAGTTCGCGTTGGATTTCCTGATAGCGGAAATCACGAGGTTCCCGTTTGAACTGCGTGATCGCATACAACCCCGGCGCATCCACCAACAACACGTGCAAGGCATGGTTATCAGCCGCAGTGAGGTGCTGGCGTAGCAGCGCGAGCACCCGTGCTTGTTCCGCCGTCAACGCTTGGCCGATCGTTTCTTGCAGAAAACTATAGCCTGGCACGACGATGCGTTGTTCTTCCAGCGTGCGGAGGAGTGTCCGTAAGACATAGGCCGGTTTACTGCTCACGCGGGCGGCCCGCTGGGCTGTATGCTGTAACTGCCGCCGGGTTTTCGCATCACTGATCCGGTAGTGGCTGTGC
>JBFWZL010000307.1:0-8091 GCA_050185455.1 Binatia bacterium
ATTTGCCGAAATGAGCCACATGCGAGACGGCTACCGCATTCTCTGCCATATACTGGCGAAGTTTGGGTAAGATCGACTCATCGAGCCCCTCGTCATCAAGTCACTCAATCGTCAGCTCATAAAGTCGTAAGGACGAGGGAATAAACCGCAGAGTCGGTAGTGTCAGGCAAAAGGCCAAGGAGCTTGTTCTCGGCGTTGGGCTCCTCTACCATCAACGAGAAGGTGACATCACGAACCGTGCTGACTTGTCTGTATACAGAACCGGCCAGATGTCCTGAAGCCGCGCATACCGCCATACCGGCGGGAAAGGAGCCTCTTTCCATGAAGGCGTACCGCACCGAGTCAAGTTACTATTTCTCGTCGAAACAGCTGTTAGCGGCGGGAGTCGTAGTGTTCTTCTCCGATAAGCAGCAACGCTACATCCACCCAACAGCAGGAGTGCTTCTGGATCTGCATCCTCGTCTTCTCGCTCTTTCGGATGAAGAAAGTAGCAAATTAGAAAAAGAATGGCAGGAAGCGCTCGCCTCTCAGTAACGATGAGCTGTTGAACTTGTGAGGGCAACTCAGAGAATTGCCCTGAGGTGAAGCGTTGTTATGTCCTGTGACGAAAGGTAATGCGCCCACGTTCAAGATCGTAAGGAGAGAGCTGTACGGTCACCATATCTCCCAAAATGATCTTGATAAAAAATTTCCGCATTTTACCAGCCACGTGCGCCAATACTAGCAGATTGTTGTCAAGACGAACGCGAAAAAACGCGTTCGGAAGAACTTCGACGACTTTGCCCGTCATCTCAATAGCGTCGTTTTCTGATCGCTTGTGAGGAGTAGAATCAGTTGGTCGACGACGACCACCGCCGCCGCCTCGCCCTCGGCGTGCTGCTGCCACGAACACCTCCATAAGAAAAAACCCCGGAAACCATGAATAGGGTTCCCGGGGCCTAGTGATTGATTACTGAACCAACTCAGAATGGCGAACCAGCTATTGGTCAATGGTTAAAAATTTACCACAGGGCCATAAGGGAGACAAGCAAGGTTGTCTTAATCGCTCTCCACTGTTGCGACTTGCAAGCGACCTTGCACCGCCTCGTGCGCCGCCGCAGCGGACGGCAACAACAACACCAAACTCCACGGCAGCAACGGCAGGAAGCTGATGAGATACATCGCGGTCTCCACTCCCCACACATCCGCAACCTTGCCAAGAACGATGACGCCTAGTCCACCAGCGCCGATTCCGAGTCCGGTCATGAGCCCGGCGGTCGCGCCAAGGCGTCCTTTCATGAGCGATTGCGCAATCACCAGTGTGATAGAGAACATGGGAGACAGACAGGCGCCAATAACGGCAAGAAGGGCGATGCTCGTTGGCCCGCTGGAGTGAAGAAAAGCAAAGATCAAAGGACAGAGCATACCCATGCTGAGCATGAGGAATTTTTTGTGCCCAATGTGGTCAGATACTGGTCCGGCAATCAACGTGCCCACGGCGCCGGCAATAAGAAACAACGAGAGCAACGAGCCCACCATGATCGTTCCCTCGCCGCGAGCAGAAAAATAGAGAGGCACATACGTCACCATGCCGGCGTGGACGCAGGCCCCAAGCGTGACAATACCGAGGACAATCGCCAATGCATATGGCGCCGCGGCGGTCGCGGCAACCTGCTGAGCCGTCGTAACGGCGTTATTGCGCGAAAGCCACGGCAGAGCCCACAGGAAGAGCGCTCCGACCAGTAACCCTGGTCCCCATAACAATAGCAAGCCTTTTTGTCCAAACATCGTGAGGCAGAAGACAACCACCAAAGGGCCTAACCCATAGCCGATATTGCCGCCGACTGAAAACAAGGAAATCCCGGTTGCTTTCTTCTCACCTGTCGCCAAATAAGCAGTTTTGTATGCTTCCGGATGATAACTCGCGATGCCCACGCCGCTCACAAAGAGAAGTAGTAAAATCCCCATGAAGTTTGGGGCAAGGCCAATCATCGCCATACCGCAGGTGGCCGCGAGCACGCCGAAGGGCAACAACCACGTCCGCGCACTGCGGTCAGAAAGATGACCAAAAACAGGCTGAATTAACGATGACGACAGGTTCGCAACTAAAACGAGCGTCCCAAGCATCGTATAGGAAAGATCGAAGGTGTTTTTGAGGAAAGGTAATAAGGCCGGTAACGCCCCTGTATTCAAATCCACCATGAGATGACCAAGACCAAGTAGCGCAAGAACTTTTTTATTCATACCTGACATGGAGTTAAGCCCTCGCTTCCTGTGCCACCGCTTCCGGCGACTGGATTTCTTCTTGCAGAGGTTCAGGCCGCACCAAGAAATAAAAGACGAGAACAGAGATCACCGCGAATCCCGCCGCTACCAAAAATGGCAACGCCCAGTTCCCCGTCAGAGAAACCAGAAACCCAGCGGTCATCGGACCAAACACACCCGCGCCATTTCCAGCGCAATTCATGATGCCGGAGATGGCTCCAACGCGTTTAGAGCTGAGTTCTAACGGCATCGCCCAATAGCCTCCACCGGCAACATTCATCAGGAAAAGATAAATAGCGAAACCAGCAACGGAAATACTTCCCCAGGGCACGAGCACGGCGGCAACCAGGAAAGGTATGCCGACAGCAGTGCATAACGCCGGTCCTTGCGCCCGAGCAAATCGTACGCTGTAACCCCGCCGCAAGAGAAAATCGGATAGCACTCCGCCGCTCGTCAAACCAAGAAAACTTGCGAATGTGGGAATCATGCCAATCCACCCCATCTGTTGCATGGAAAACCCACGCGCTTTGACCATGTAGGTCGGCAGCCATAAGACGATCATCCACAAACCATAGATGAGGCAGAGATACGAGAGCGACAACAGCAAGACTTGTGGCTCTTTCAGGACAGCCCAGGGGGAGCCTGGCGCGCGGGAGCGCGCCGCGAGACCGGCTTCAATCTCCCGCAATTCTGCGGCGCTAATCTTTGGGTGCGTCGCGGGAGTGTTGGTGGCGAACACCAGCCAGATCGCCAACCAGAGCCCACCGATGATAGCGTTGAAGTAAAAGGTCATCTGCCATGAAAAGGTCACGACCAGCCAGGTCGTAAGAGGATACGAAATCACCTGGCCGAGATACGAACCACTCAGGCTTGCGGTCTGGGCGCGGCTATATTCGTGGCGTGGAATCCATCGCGAATTTAATGAGGCATACGCAGGAAAGGTCACCGATTCAAACATGCCAACGCAAAAGCGAATGGCCAACATTAGACCGAAAGCGAGACTGCCGAGTGGAGTCAACGCGGTAAACACTGAAAAGCCGATACATGCTAAGGCAATGACTTTACAGGCATCCCACCGATCAGCAATGATCCCCCCGGGAAATTGCAATAGCGTATAACCAGCCAGAAACGCGGAAAAGATCACACCGAAGTGACCCTCGTCCCACCCCAACGCGGTCATCATCACCGGCGCCGCCACCGAAATATTCACTCGGTCCGCATAATTAATCATGCTCCCAGTGGTCAGCAGCCCTACCAATTTGTAACGCACGGGTAACGCCACGCATGCCCTCCTTTAGCCTGGCGATCCGAACTGAGGGATTCTACAGCAATTGGTGGACGACGTATAGCTTATGGCCTATGGCAAAAAGATCGATTCGCGTGGTCATCGGGTCATTGAGTCATTGCCGAACGAAAAAGTTCACTGACCTTATGCTTCACTAGCTCGATGATCCAATCGCTCACTGACTCAATCCTCATTGCTCAGTCCTTGCTAGGCTGATAGCTGAATGCTGACCGTTGCACGCTCTTGTGGAGGAAGCATGATTGGCGAAGGGTTCGCGCTGATAGCGGCGGTATTCTGGGGAACAATTCCAGTTCTGGTGCGCAAAGGGTTTTCGCACGCCAGCCCATCGGTCGCGGTTGTCGTAGGGTTGTTTGCAAGTTTCCCGCTTTTTCTCGGCGTGTTTCTTTTTCATCCGCGTTCGGTGCTCGAAGCCGTCACTCCCCAGGCGGCGTTGTGGTTCGCAGCGGTGGGCGTTACCGGTCCATGTCTTGGTCGTCTCTTTAATTACATGGGCGTCGAACGGTTGGGGGCCGCGCGAGCGACGCCACTCATCAACTCTGCTCCCTTGTTTACCACCATTTTTGCGCTGATCTTTTTACATGAGCAAATCACACCCCGCATCCTGTTCGGTGTGCTGGGTATTGTGGGGGGAATTCTTGTGTTGACCGGGCAACAACGGCACTTGGCTGATCTTCCTTCCCCTCACTCCGAATCCCTCGACAAGGTTCAGGACAGGCTTCGCGACAACGAAATGGAAAGATGAGTGAAGCATGAATCCGAAAGACCTTCTCTATCCTCTGCTTGCGGCGCTTTGCTACAGCACGAATCCTATTTTCATCAAATTTGGTCTACGCATCAGCGATGAACCTATACTGGGAGCCTGCATCGGCATGGTCGCCAGCACGGTGGCTTATGCAGGATACTTCCTGTTAAGCGGTCAGGTACGCGACCTGTTTAATCTCCCAAGCTGGGTGACGTGGTACTTCGTCACCGCAGGTCTGTGCTCAACCTTAGGGATGTTTTCTTTCTTCGCGGCGCATCAATATATCCCTGCTTCTATTGTCGCTCCACTCATTGCCACCGCGCCGCTGGCTACCATAACGCTCAGCCACTTCCTGCTGAAAGGCATGGAGCGGATTTCCCGGGCCGACGTGCTTGGCACGGTGTTGATTGTCACGGGGGTGGCGTTGTTAGTGAGTTGACGGGTTAGGAGCTTATCCTTCATTTTGATGTTCTGCTTGCAATGGGATTAGCCATTCATGCTGCCGCACGAGCAGCGGAATTAAATCCGCAAGCTCGTCTCTTTAATCAGCTAGCCAATAGCCTTGCCAGGCTGGTACGTAAGTTCGAAGAGCAGGAACACTTTTCTTTAAAAAAAGACCAACTTCTATGGCAGGTATTCTCCTTCGCTCTAGTGGCTGGAGCGGTTGCGGTCGGCGGGCCAGCAGTCGCGCTCCCCGCAGGTGCTTTTGCGCTCGGAGCTAATAAGGTGTTGAAGGCCGCTCGTCTTGAACTCAATGTGAGAGATGAGCATGTGAAGACTCTTGAATTGCCTCCGAATCGCGCTGGCGTACTTGGTGCATTGAATAACATTATCGAAGACGTACAGGAAAAGGCAAAAAAGCCGCTCTTGGTGATTATTGATGGATTAGACAAAGTATCTTTTGCGCGAGCACGCCTGCTTTTTGTTGATTCTGCGCTGCTTGCTGAACCGACCTGTGCATTGGTGTATTCGGCTCCAATAGAGTTTGCCCACCGGCCAGAAGGCGGGCAGATGCTTAACTTTTTCAGTCAGCACACCACGCTGCGAAACCCCTCTGTGCAAAAGAAACCATTGACAGAGAAAAATTGGAAAGCGAAACGAGAATCGAACGACGATGGCATTGCTGTCATGCAAAAGATTTTGGTGAAACGGCTAGCAGCGCACGGAAAATCGACGGATGACATAATAACACCGGATGCAGCACACCTGCTCGCACGAACCAGTGGGGGCATTATACGAGAATTCGTGCGATATCTTCATGATGCAGCGACATTTGCCCAGTTACGCGAAACATTTCATATTGACATGGAGATTGCGCAAAACGCGGTCAATCAACAGCGGCAGGTGAAAGAATTACAATTGGGCACGTTGCATCGGGAAGTGCTCCGGGCCGTACTTCAGAAAGGGCAACTGAGTGGGAAGCAATCCGACATGGAAGTGGAGGAAATCTTGCTGCGCAGTTTGTCTCTTCTTTCTTACCAAGATGACCATGCTGACGCCTGGTTCGACGCTCATCCAAATGTTCTGCCCCTCTTGTAACGTGGCGAAGCCGTATGCGTTCTTTTGACGAAACTCTCGAATTGATGCGGATCGAGCTTGGACAAGACGAAGGAACGCTGCTCTTGCTCGGTATCTGCGACGATACCGAGCTGCGCGATTACACGATCAAGGAATTACGCAAGCGTTTATCTCCAGAGATCGGCTTACGCGATTTTTGCTATGACCCGGAGCATATCAGTCTCTTGGAAGCCGCGGTCGCAACCCTGCAAACGAAGAATGGACGCGTGGCGCTCTCCATCACCGGTCTGGAGGACCTGCCTCGTGACAAGTGGAGCGAGGCGATCAAGTTATTGAATCTCCAGCGCAACGGCTTCGGGTACACCGGCGCTGCTGTCATCCTCTGGGTCAACCGGGCAACACTGGCGGAGATTGCCAACAAGTCAGCCGATTTTTTCTCTTGGCGGAGCGGGACACTCATCATCGAACCGCCGCCAGGATGGGATACGCTAGCCAGCGCTCGCAAAACCTATCTACACGCTGTGGTCGCGCAGAATGAGTTCGTCAATCTACAAGGGCTCGCGCCCACACGCGGGGAGCAAATCGTACAGATGCGTATGGAGGAAATATTTATTCCCTTACGCGCCGAGCAGACCATCGAGTTTGTCGGCTTACGGTTTCCTCTCGGTCCGGAGGGAACGGAGGCAATCGAGGTTATAAGAAAAGATGCAAATACCCTGATCCTACGCGGGAAAGCCAGGGAGCAGCTTCTTTCCCTCCTTGCGGCTCACGAGAGAATATTGAGTCGTGACTGGGAGCAACTTCCTCCACATAAACGACGGGCAGTTGAATTGTATTTGCAACACACTCAGCAGGAAAGCGCACCGCGCTCGGTGGAAATCTCTGATCTGTTACAAGAACATCGCACCGTCGTTCTCGGCGATCCGGGAGCTGGAAAAACCACCCTGCTGCGCTATCTGACGTATGTCATCGCCAAGGCGTAAACCGACCAGTGGCAAACTGAGGTGACGACTCGTCATCCCGAACTGACGCAGTGCTTGCCCATCTACGTACGCATCGGTGAATACGCCCAGCATCTCCAGTATCATTCCCAGGCGATACTGGACGCTTTCATTCCTCTTTCTTGTCAGGGACGACAGTTGCCGCTGTCCGAAGAACTGTTTAACAAAGCGCTGCAACAAGGATGGGTGGTTCTTCTGCTCGACGGGCTTGATGAGATTGTCGAAACTGGGCGACGGCGCGACATCACCCAGCAAGTCGCAGCGTTTACCCGCGCGCATCCGCAGTGCCGTGTTATCGTCACGTCGCGTATTGTCGGCTACCGCGAAGCGCAACTCAGCAGTGAGTTCGCTCAGTTCACCATTCGTCCGTTCGCGGACCCGGAAATCCAGCGCTTCGCGGAAAAATGGTACGCGGCGCTTAATCTGCCCGACAACGCGGCGGGTCTGATGCAGGCGATTCAAGAAAACGCCTCGGTCCGGCGGCTGGCCACCAATCCCCTTCTCTTGACCGTTATCGCTCTGATTCACTGGCGCGGCGCCAAGTTGCCGCAGCATCGCGCCAAGCTCTACAGCCAGGCGGCGGAAACCCTGATCGATCAATGGATGAGCCACCGCCGGGTCAGACCCGACGAATGGGATGTAGCGGAAGTGCAACAGGTGCTGCTGCCGGCGATTGCCTGGCATATCCATTCCACAACCTCGAGCGGGCTTATCGGCGAACACGATTTACACAAGCTTCTCGTGGAGACGCTTCGATAGCACGATGTTCATCTACGCGAGGACGAGGCCCACCGCCGCGCCGCGCAATTCCGCCACAATGTCAGTGAGTTCAGCGGCATCTTCTTGGAGCAGGGGCTTGATGAAGAAGGGCGAGGTCTGTACGGCTTTCTCCATCTCACCTTTGAAGAATACTTCGCCGCCGTGCGTCTGGCCGACAAATGGGAACGGGAAGGCAAGAACGCCCTCATCCCCTTGCTGCATGTTCCGCGCTGGACCGAGGTCATTCTCTTGGCCGCAGATCACCTGGGCGAATCGAGTCAGTACCGCGCCACGGAGTTTATGAAAACGATCCTCTCGGCTCATAACGAATACGAGAAAATTCTGCACCGGGACTTGTTGCTGGCGGCGCGTTGCCTGGCGGATGACGTGCGGGTATAGTTCTCCTAAATCATTTGTGGATCGGGCCAATACCAGCGACATTTGACCGAAGCGAAATTGAGAGAGTTGATGAAAGTCGAAAAGCAGAGTTTGACAGCAGCGAACGTTTTATTGACGGCAAA
>JBFWZL010000308.1:0-8069 GCA_050185455.1 Binatia bacterium
GCCGCCTCTTTTCAAATTTGGACGGTGAACGAGACGGAACAGGTTCTTGAACTGCAAGGTCGGGCGGGCGACACGACCCCTTTCAGTAGTCAGTCTGAGCGTATTTCGCTCGGCGAAACGGAAATTGGCTGGGTGGTTGCGCACTGCCAAATGTACGTGACGAATGATATCCCTTTTGAGCACGGTTTTTCGCATCAGAAATGGGCGTGTCAGCATGGGCTCGCGGCGTTTGTCGGGTATCCGCTGATGGCTGAGGAGCGCGTGGTGGGAGTGCTGACGGCGTTCTCGCAGCATCCCGTGGGCAACAAGGTCCTTGCTGAGTTTAAAGAAGTTGCGGACATGATTGCTCAGTGCATCGTGCGCAAACGGATGGAAGAATCGCTCCGACGGGCGAAAGACTTGGCCGAGGCAGGGAACAAGGCTAAATCAGAATTCCTCGCGAATATGAGTCATGAGTTGCGTACGCCCATGAATGGCGTCATCGGCATGACCAATTTGCTGTTGGAAACGGATCTTTCCCCCGAGCAGAAGGACCTAGGGGAAACGGTCAGGTTTTCCGCAGAGTCATTGTTGACAATTCTTAACGACGTGCTTGATTTCTCGAAAATCGAGGCAGGTCGGCTTGAACTGGACCTGGTTCCTTTCGCCTTACGAGAAATGGTGGACGGAGTTGTGAAAACCTTTATGTTCCGAGCCGCGGAGAAAGACGTGGCGTTTCGCTGCTTGATTGCTCCTGAAGCGCCCAATTTGTTGGAGGGCGACTCTGGTCGAGTGCGACAAATCCTCATCAATCTGGTGGGCAATGCGTTGAAGTTTACCGAGCATGGGGAAGTAACCATAGAAGTCAAAAGTCACGAAAAAGAGACTAGAGACTGGAGACTAGAGACTCGTCCTTCTTCCTTCCAAGCCTCAAGCCCCCAGTCCCAAGCCTCATGTGTTTTGCATTTTGTCGTGCGCGATTCCGGCGTCGGTATTCCGCCGGAGAAACAGCGCTCCATCTTCGACGCGTTTGCCCAGGCAGACAGTTCAACCACGCGTAAATATGGCGGCACAGGACTCGGCCTGACCATCTGCCGTAAATTGACGGAATTGATGGGAGGAGAAATCTGGGTGGAGAGCGAAGTAGGAAAAGGGAGCGCCTTCCATTTCACTGTCCGGTTAGAAATACAAACGCTGACGGTAAAGCCTATCGAAACCTCTCCTAAAACTGAAGCCAATGCTGCGAAGATGAGGGATCCGAGGGAATCCCTACGAGGGAAACGTGTTCTCTTGGCGGAGGACAACGCTGTGAACCAGAAACTTGCCGTGCGTTTGCTACAGAAACTTGGTTGCGACATTGTTGTCGCCGAGAACGGTAAAGAGGCGTTGGGCGCTATAGAACAGCAAGGTCCATTTGACGTGGTGCTCATGGATTGTCAAATGCCGGAAATGGACGGTTTTGCCGCGACTGCGGCGATTCGTTGCCGAGAGGAGCAAGCCTGTCTCGTACAAAACGCCTTTCCCTTTAAAGAGAAAGCCCCTTCTCCAGACTCGTCGTCCCTCTCTTATCCTCCCCCCCTTTTTACACCTTTACGTATTCCTATCATTGCGATGACCGCCAATGCGATGAGGGGAGATCGCGAACGCTGTCTGGCGGCGGGGATGGATGATTATATGACTAAACCGATTAAGCCAGCTGAACTGCGAGCTACATTGGCGCGGTGGACGTCCGCTTCTCACGAACTTTCCGTATTACCCGCCGCCATAGAGCAGCCACGGCAAGCGGTGGGGTAATTTCCTGCTTTTGTTTTTTGTACTCCCGCCTCTTTGCCCGACCCGACATTCTCCAACCCGGTTCGATATGCTACAGATGCGACCTGTCACGGGAGGGAGAATGTTGTGCGGATTCTTATTGCCGGCGCCAATGGACAGTTAGGAAAAGCGTTGCAGGGCGCGCTCGTCGGCCATGACTTGATTGCTCTTGCGCGTCACCAACTTGATATCGCGCAGCTGCAACAGGTGCGCGCGGCGTTGCGCTCCCATCGTCCCGCGCTGGTGGTGAACGCCGCAGCCTACAACAACGTGGACGAGGCCGAGAGTGCGCAATTGGCCGCCTATCGCGGCAACGCCCTCGGGCCGCGGAACCTCGCCGTGGCGACGGCTGAGCAACAGACACCGCTTGCGCATGTGTCCACAGACTATGTCTTTGATGGGAACGGGAATCGTCCCTATCACGAGTACGACCGTCCAAACCCCCAATCCGTATACGGAATTAGCAAGCTGGCGGGAGAAGAAGCGGTGCGTGCTCTCAATTGGCGCCATTACATCGTGCGGACCGCGCGGCTGTACGACGCTGAAGGACGTAATTTCCTGAACACCATGCGCGCGCTGGCCGAGGCTCGGTCAGAGGTGCGAGTGGTCAGCGATCAGTTTGGTTCGCCTACCTATGCGCCGCATTTAGCGCAGGCTCTGGCCGTTCTCCTTGGGTCGGAAGCGTATGGAACCTACCACTGCGCGGGACAGGGCGGGACGAGTTGGTATGAATTGACTCGCACGTTGTATCGTGTGCTCGGTGTTCACACGGCAGTCATTCCTGTTTCTACCGCCGAATTTCCTCGCCCGGCGCAACGGCCGCGGTATTCTGTGTTGACGACTATACAAGATCCGCAAATTGTTCTCCCTCCTTGGGAAGAGGGAGTGGCCGCTTTTGCGCGAGCCGTGCGGAAATGAACTATGCAAACTAATGCTTCTTCTTCGCTGCGACGATTTTTGTACTATTGGTTCATGAAAGAAACAGTCGCTCGCGCTTGTAAGGTCGCGGCAGTCGTAGGTTTCATTCTGACCGGGATTAATCAACACGATGTGTTGCTGCGCGGTGATTTTTCTCTCCACCTGTTTATCAAGATTGGGTTGACGTTCATGGTGCCATATAGCGTCTCTTCGTTTTCATCCGCGCGGGCGTACATGGATCGTGAAGCGCTCTCTGCGCGCGAGAATGTCTAGGAACCGTGTGAGCAACCAGACTGTGGCTTCTTCTCCTTCGGCGCAATCCTCTTCAGCAGCTCCACACGAAGGGCGGTTTCATCGTGAACTTGGCCTGCTGGACGCCAGCGCCATTGTCGCGGGGTCAATGATCGGCTCGGGAATTTTCATTGTTTCCTCGGACGTCGCGCGCACCGTGGGGTCGCCCGGCTGGCTCCTGATGGTTTGGGTCGTCAATGCGCTTATCACCGTCCTGGGCGCTCTTGCGTATGGGGAATTGGCCGCGATGATGCCGCGGGCGGGCGGTCAATATATCTATTTACGGGAAGCCTACTCTCCCCTCTTAGGGTTCCTGTATGGTTGGACTCTCTTCCTTGTGATCCAAACCGGCACGATCGCGGCGGTGGCGGTCGGGTTTGCCAAATATCTGGGCGTACTGCTTCCGTGGGTGTCGGCGGAGCAAACACTCTTTCACGTCGGAACCTTTTCGTTCTCGACCCAAAGGCTTGTCGCGATTGGCGTGATTACCCTTTTAACTTGGTCAAATAGTCGCGGTTTGCGCGAAGGTAAAATTGTCCAGAATGTCTTTACTTCAGCAAAGGTAGCGGCGTTGCTCGCGCTCATTGTGTTGGGGCTGTTTGTCGCTAGAAATACCGAGGCCGTGCAGATCAATTCCGCGAGTCTGTGGGGCGAAGAGGCTCTCTCCCTGGCGTTTGTTATGGCGGTTGGCGGAGCGATGGTCGGTCCGTTGTTTTCTTCGGATGCGTGGAACAATGTGACCTTTACTGCCGGGGAAGTGAAAAATCCGCAGCGCACCTTACCACTGAGTCTCGTTGGGGGGACTGTCTTAGTGATGGTGCTCTATTTCCTGACAAACCTCGCGTATCTCTGTCTGTTGCCGCTTGCTGGCGCCGAGACTGGGGTAACCGCTGTTGAACGCGGCATGCAGTACGCGACAGAGGACCGTGTTGCCACGGCTGCGGCTTCGATGATCTTTGGCGTGAGCGCCGCGGGGATTATGGCCGTGGCGATTATGGTAAGCACTTTTGGGTGCATGAATGGTCTCATCCTCGCTGGCCCACGGCTGTACTATGCGATGGCAAGAGACCAATTGTTCTTCGCCAAAGTTGGTCATCTGAATGCCGCCGGAGTTCCCGCTGGGGGACTCTGGTTCCAGATGGTATGGGCGTCGCTTCTGACGCTTTCCGGCACGTACGGCAACCTGCTGGATTACGTGATATTTGCCGCGCTGTTATTTTACGTGCTGACTGTTGTGGGGTTATTTATTCTCCGTCGCACCCAGCCTGATGCCGAACGCCCCTATCGGGCGTTCGGTTACCCGTGGCTGCCAGGATTATATGTCCTGATCGCCAGCGTCATCATGCTTGACCTCTTGTTTGTGAAACCCACTTATACATGGCCGGGGCTGTTGATTGTCTTGGCCGGTGCGCCGGTGTATTTCTTCTGGCGACGCCGTCAGCGCTGACGCTAATTGAGGTTTTGAGCGCGAGTAAAGCGGAGAAACCCACCTTCTCGGGCGGGCGCTGAAAAGGAAACCTTCCTCTCTTTCGCGCATCTGAACTCCGTAGACGGAACTCTTCACCCCGTTGCGCGGTTCCTATTTGCGATGAGCTCGTCTACGGAGGGCAATATGCTGACTGAGTTCCCTTCTCCGATTTCTCAATTAGGACGCTTTAACGCGCAGGAAACCAAACCGTTAATGGCCATGGTTGAAGTGACGAATCGGTGTAACATGTCTTGTCCAGTCTGCTTCTCTGACGCGAATAATCCCGCGCACGATGTTCCATTTTCGGAGATTCGCCTCCGGTTGGAGCGCCTCCTCCAGGTGACGGGAACGCCGATCCCTTTGCAAATTAGCGGTGGTGAACCGACCGTGCGGAAAGATCTTCCCGAAATCATCACTCTCGCGAGAACGCTGGGATACCGCAATATCGAACTCATTACGAACGGTATTCGTATTCATCACCAGCCAAGCCTGCTCGTTGAGCTGAAAGAGCGCGGACTGACTGCTGTGTATCTCCAATTTGATGGGCTGCGGCGATCAACCTATGAGACCATTCGCGGCCAGGATATGACTGAAGTGCGACTTGGCGCCGTGCAAGCGACACGAAAAGCAGGCTTATGTTGTACGCTGGCTGTGGCGGTGACCCGAGGAGTGAATGATGACGAGGTCGGCGATATCGTCCGCTTCGGGATCGACAACAGCGACACCGTGCGCGCGATCAATTTCCAGTCCGCCACTCGCTTCACCGGGCGTTTTGCGTTGGAAGAGGGGGAACGCGGATATAGTCTCCCTGGGATTTTACGGTTGATCGAAACACAAACCGGTATTCCGGCAAGCACCTTTCGGTCAGAACACATGGGACATCCGCTATGTAACGCCATGTCTTTAGTATTTTTCGTCAACGGCAAACTGGAACCGCTTTTCAAATACGTGACTCGTGAAGACATGCTGCGCTTTCTTGGGGATGATAGCCGCGAGAAAGTCCTGGGCCTCTTTCGCGGCAAGAAGGAATTTTTTTCTTGTTATCTATCCAACCCCGGCGCTTGGAAACTGCTCGCGAAAGCCGCGCCGATCTTTGGTTATAATCCCTTCAACGTGTTGCAGTCGAAACATTTATTGTTATTCGCCAAAAGTTTTATGGAGCGTACCGCCATGGATGAGGAACGCGTAAGACGCTGTTGCTACGGTATTAGTGACACCGATGGAGTATTTTCGTTCTGTGCTTTTAATAATTGGTTCCGGTTCCCTGATCGTACACAAGTGCGGCGCACGACAGTAGCGGCGCACGAAGAGTAAGGAGTGAATATGAGCCCGCTGGCCAAGAAGCATAAAGCTGCCTTGCTGATTTCTCCGATGGCTCTCGTCGGACTGTTGGGATGGAGTACTATGACCGTGGGTGAGATCGGCGCTCCCGCGCCGGAAATCACCGGCCAGGTCTGGATTAACTCGGAGCCGCTGCGGCTTGTCGATCTGAAGGGAAAAGTCGTGCTGGTCGAGTTCTGGACCTTCGGATGCTTTAATTGCCGCAACGTCGAGCCGCATGTGAAAGCGTGGTATCAAAAATATGCGGATAACGGGCTTGTGGTCATTGGCGTGCACACCCCGGAATCCGACTTTGAACGCTACGTAAAGAATGTCCAACACTACGTGCGGGAAAAACAAATTCCTTATCCAGTTGTCACTGACAATGATTTTGCGACCTGGACCCGGTATGGCAATCGCGCCTGGCCATCGGTGTACCTTATCGATAAGCAAGGGATGATTCGTTACCTACACATTGGTGAAGGGCGATACCCGCAAACGGAGCAACAGATTCAGGCGTTGTTGGCCGAACCCTGAGCCTCCTATTCTATAGCGGTTTGTATTTGTATGAAGATGACATTTTTGGGTTCCCTTTCCCCTGTGGGAGAAGAGGGACAGGGTGAGAGGACAAAGAGCGGCAACGAGCCCATTCCTCCTACTGAAAAATGCGGTAACCGGAGATGATAAGAGAAGTCGGAAAGTGTCGTCTCTCTGTTTCGTAAGAAAAGCAGCACATGCGGATCGTATCGACCTTTATTGTGTTTCTCTTTGTCTTAGGAGGCTGTACGACTATAAGGCCTCTCCCGATGCCCGGCCTGACATTGCCGCAGGGTTCTGGCCTTTTCTCACATGCCGCTTTTGATCGAGTGCTCCGCCGGTTTGTTGATGAGCAGGGCAGGGTAGCGTACGCCGCGTTACAACGCGAGTCACAGGATATTGAGCGTTATTACGCTTTGCTGACGACTTACAGTCCAGACAGTCATCCTGAGTTGTTTCCCTCTACCGCCAGTCAACTCGCCTATTGGCTCAACGCCTATAACGCCGCGGTTATCAAAACCGTGTTGGCGCATTATCCCATCACTGGGGTTGGCGATGTCCAGTCTCCGCTGGCACTCTTCTTCCTTCCGGCGAAAAGCGGCTTTTTTGTCCTTCAACGTGTGACCTTTGGCGGCAAGACGACGAATCTGTATTTTCTTGAACATCGAGTGATTCGTCAACGCTTTCACGATCCGCGCGTGCACTTCGCCCTGAACTGCGCCTCCGGCGGCTGTCCGCGGTTGCCGCGCTACGCCTTTGCCGCGGAGCAGCTCGACGAACAACTTGACTTCGAAGCGCGTAAGTTTGTCACCGAGGAGCGCAATGTGTTCGTGGACCACTCTCACCGCACCGTGCGCCTTTCATCGATCTTTGACTGGTACAGCGAAGATTTTCTCACGTGGTATGGTAAACAATTCCCGCGACAGGAGGCGACCATGTTGCGCTATATTGCGCTGTACGCTTCGCCGTCTCAAGTGGAGGATCTCAAACAAGCGGATTCCTATACGATAGAATTTCTTCCCTATGATTGGCGTCTTAACGATCAAAATGAGACGCGTTTCGTCTTTAGCAGCGGCGGTAGAAGTCTGGGAAGTCTATGCGTAGCCGTTAACAGCGGAATCGATAACGGACTGTCCGAGAAGTTCGGGTAGAAAGTCATTGCGAACGAAGTGAAGCAATTTTTGTCTAAAAAAGAGATTGCTTCGTCGCCTCCGGCCCCTCGCAATGACATCTAGGGCCTACTCTATAAGACAACCTCTAACAGGAGTAATGGTGTCATGCAAAAATCGGCGTCGAATATGGTGACTCTTAGTGAACAGCCCCAATCCCGTTCTTTGTCATGGGGAAAGGTTGTCATAGGCGCTGTCGCTGTAGTTGGACTGATCGTGCTTGGCCGGCGAGTTGGCGTTTACCTGCCGCAGTTTGCTCTTTGGGTGAACGGCCTTGGGGTCTGGGGTCCTGTGGTTTTCATTCTCGGGTATATCGTGGCGGCGGTAGCGTTTGTTCCCGGCTCTCTCTTAACATTGGCCGCCGGAGCGATTTGGGGCATTTTCCCTGGAGTTCCGTATGTCTTCCTTGCCGCTGTTTTGGGCGCTTCCGCTGCTTTCTTGGTGGCTCGATATGTGGCGCGGGCGGCGATTGAGCGTCGTTGGGTGAATAATCGGCGTTTTGCCGCTATTGTTCGGGCGGTAGGCATCCAAGGAAGAAATTTGGTGTTCGTGCTTCGCCTCGCGCCAGTCTTTCC
>JBFWZL010000309.1:0-7992 GCA_050185455.1 Binatia bacterium
ATCTCCTCCATGGTCGATTACTGCGGCCTGCTATTGTTACTGTTGCCAAGGCGTCTAGCGAAGAAAAGAAAACGGAAGAATAAAAAAAGGTTGCGCATCAAGGCGGTGATGATTACATCACTATAAAGAGAAAAGAGAGCGGAAAGCCGGGGTAAACGCAACGGTTTTTGTTTAAGGAGAAGATGTATGGCAAAAGTTATCGGTATCGACTTAGGGACGACCAACTCGGTAGTCGCCATTATGGAAGGGGGCGAACCGAAAGTCCTCACGAATTCCGAAGGTAATCGTATTACTCCCTCGGTTGTCGCGTTCACCGATAGTGGCGAGCGGTTGGCGGGGCAGATAGCTCGACGTCAATCGATTACCAATCCAGAAAACACGATATTTTCTATTAAACGCCTTATTGGTCGGCGTATCGAAGACGCCGAGGTGCGCAAAGCCAAGAGTTTACTGCCTTATAAAATTGTCGAGGCGGAGAATAATGACGCGTGGGTCGAAATTCGCGGCAAGAAATATAGTCCAGCGGAAATCTCCGCCTTCATTCTGCAGAAAATGAAACAGACTGCTGAAGATTACCTTGGTGAAAAGGTAACGGATGCGGTTGTTACTGTTCCAGCTTATTTTAATGACTCTCAGCGTCAAGCAACGAAGGACGCCGGCCGTATTTCTGGACTGAATGTCCTCCGTATTATCAATGAACCGACTGCTGCGTCGCTGGCGTACGGTCTCGATAAAAAGAAAGACGAAAAGATCGCTGTCTTCGATCTGGGCGGCGGCACTTTTGACATTTCCATCCTGGAAGTGGGGGACGGCGTCTTTGAAGTGAAGGCGACGAATGGCGACACCTTTTTAGGCGGGGATGATTTCGATCAACACATTATCGATTACTTAGCCGATGAGTTCAAAAAGGACCAAGGGGTCGATCTCCGGAAAGACCGTATGGCGCTCCAGCGCTTGAAAGAAGCGGCAGAGAAAGCAAAGATCGAACTCTCTTCGTCTATGGAAACGGAAATTAATCTACCGTTCATTACTGCTGATCAGAGTGGACCGAAACATCTGACGATGAAGCTGACCCGCGCCAAACTGGAATCGCTGTGCGTGGATCTGCTAGATCGCTTGGAAGGCCCATGTAGGACAGCCTTGAAAGATTCCGGCCTGAGTACTCAGCAAATAGACGAAGTCGTATTGGTCGGCGGCATGACGCGTATGCCTGCCGTTCAAGAGCGGGCGCGGAAGATCTTTGGCAAAGAACCGCATAAAGGTGTGAACCCTGATGAGGTCGTAGCGATTGGCGCCGCCATCCAAGGTGCGGTGTTAAAGGGTGAGGTGAAGGATGTGCTGCTGTTGGACGTGACGCCGCTCTCTCTTGGCATCGAAACGTTGGGAGGCGTGTTTACCAGGTTAATCGAAAAGAACACGACTATTCCAACGAAAAAGAGTCAGGTGTTTTCGACAGCTGCGGACAATCAGACCGCTGTGACCATTCGGGTATTCCAAGGCGAGCGTGAAATGGCGGCGGATAATAAGCTGCTTGGACAGTTCGATCTCGTTGGGATACCGCCAGCGCCGCGTGGACTGCCGCAGGTTGAGGTCACTTTTGACATTGATGCGAATGGTATCGTACATGTCAATGCAAAAGACTTGGGAACAGGGAAAGAACAATCGATCCGTATCACGGCGTCGAGCGGCCTCAACGAAGACGAGATCAAGCGCATGGTGAAGGACGCTGAGTCGCATGCGGAAGAAGACAAACGCAAACGGGAACGCATCGAAGTGAGGAATCAACTCGATACGCTGATCTATTCGACCGAGAAGTCGCTCAAGGATCATCGTAGCGATCTTAATGAAACGGATGCCAAGAACATTGAGGTCGCTTTGGAAAAAGCTAAAAAAGCGATGGAAAGTGAAGATCTTGATACTCTCAAGTCTGCAACCGAAGAGTTGACGCAATCTTCGCATAAACTTGCCGAAGCGATGTATGCGAAGGTTGCCAAAGAGCAACAAGCAACAGGCGACGCAACAAGCGGACAGGCTGATAGCGGTCAAGCAGGAGGCGCTGGAGAGGGAAAAGACAACGTTGTTGATGCGGATTTTGAAGAGGTGAAATGACGCAGCAGAGAAGCAGTTAGGAGTCTTTTTAGCCCCCACTCCTCTTAGTTTAGAGGAGTGGGGGTTTTTGTTATAAGGGGATGGGCGCGAGGTATGGCAACAAAAGCCGATTACTATGAACTATTAGGCGTAAGCCGTAACGTTACCGAGGAAGAACTCAAGAAAGCTTACCGGAAAGCCGCGTTGCGCTACCATCCTGATCGCAATCCGGACGATAAAGCGGCCGAGGAAAAATTCAAAGAGCTATCCGAGGCTTATTCGGTGTTAAGTGACCCCGAGAAGCGCATTCAATACGATCGTTTCGGTCATGCGGCGTTCGAGCAAGGTGGAGCAGGGGGCGGATTCAGCGGTTTTGAGTTTTCCGGCAATTTTGAAGACATCTTTGGCGATATCTTCGGCGATATCTTTGGTGGGGGGATGGGGCGTGGCGGCCGGCGTCGTGTGCGTCGCGGAGAGGACCTCAGCTACAACCTCGAAATTTCTTTTGAAGAAGCTGCTTTCGGGACGGAAAAAACAATTTCCATTCCCCGTATGGCGGTATGTGAAACCTGTCAGGGGAAGGGCGCAAAACCAGGAACAACGCCAAAGACCTGCACGACTTGCCGTGGTAGTGGTCAGGTCCGTTTCCAACAAGGGTTCTTTACAATTGCACGCACGTGTAACCAATGTGCGGGGCAGGGGACGGTTATTACCGATCCCTGCCAGACCTGCCGAGGAACGGGGGCGACACGGAAAACCTCAACGTTGCAGGTCAAGGTTCCTGCTGGAGTCGATACCGGCGCACGTCTCAAACTGAGAAGTGAAGGAGAAGCAAGTTTAGCGGGAGGTCCACCCGGTGACCTCTATGTGATGTTGCGTGTGCGTGAGCACCCCTTATTTTCTCGACAGCACAACGATGTGATATGCGAAATCCCCGTGAGTTTTCCGCAAGCCGCACTGGGAACTGAGATTGAAGTCCCGACTTTAGAAGGCAAGCTCAAAATGAAAGTGCCGGCAGGGACACAATCCGGCAATGTCTTCCGCCTACGAGGGAAAGGTGTGGTCGATCTCCACGGCAGCGGACGTGGGGATCAACTGGTTCGTGTGGTGGTGGAGACCCCACGTAAATTAACCCAAAAGCAGCGAGATCTGCTGGAAGAGTTCGCTCGTCTTGATGGTGAAGACGTGCACCCCATGAGCAAAGGATTTTTTGAGAAAGTCAAGGAACTCTTTGGTTAAAGGTAGTAATGAGGATGAAGCTTCGTGACCTGGGCGAGTTTCCTTTTTTACGGCGTTTGCGCGACCGTGTGCCTCCTGATGAGCGAGTTTTGCTGAACATCGGAGACGATTGCGCTGCGCTGTCATTGCCTGGGACGACTGTCGTGACCACCGACGCGATGATCGAGAACGTACATTTCCGTCGGGAGTGGACGTCTTTTTTTGCTTTAGGAGAGAAGGCGTTTGCCGCGAATGCGAGTGATATCGCAGCCATGGGAGGGGAACCAACGTTTGCCTTGCTCAGTTTGGGCGCGCAGGAAAATTGCGAGGTTGAAGACTTGGATCGTTTCTTTGATGGGTTCCTCAAAGCGGCATCCTCTTACGGTGCGGCATTGGTTGGCGGGAACATGAGTGCTGCGCCATGTTTTATGATTTCTGTCACGTTGCTTGGTCATGTTCCTCACAGGGTGATTGCTCGCTGTGGAGCACATGTTGGCAATGATCTCTACGTGACTGGTACGCCTGGAGATGCCGCACTGGGTATACGCATGCTGCAAGAGGGGAGGGACGATGACGCCGCCCGCATGGTGAAGGCGCGTTTTCTTTCTCCTACCGCGCGCGTGACCATTGGCCGAGAGGTTGCTGCTCGGCAACTTGCCACAGCGATGATTGATGTGAGTGACGGGCTCCTCCAAGATTTAGGGCACCTCTGCGAGGAAAGTCGAGTCGGTGCTGTCATTGACACACCTGCTCTCAGGCTTTCTCCTGCCTATTGCGCGATTGTAGGAGAGCAAGAGTGGAGTCTGGCTTTGACTGGTGGCGAAGATTATGAATTGCTCTTCTCCGCCGCACCTGAACATTATGCTAAGGTTACCGAACTCGCTGCTCAGAGCGATTGCGCGATTACTCGTATCGGAAGGGTTGTCCCACAAACTGAGGGGATTCGGGTGTATGGTCCAGACGGTAATCTATATACACCGGGCCAGACCGGCTATGATCATTTTCGTCAGGCGTGAGTATGAATCGTATCCGGTTGCATGATTTGTTGAGCCGCGTGCAAAGCGGCGATATCAGTGTAGAACGCGCGCTTGATGCGCTCAAAACACTTCCTTTTGAGGATCTCGGCTTTGCGCGGATCGATCACCATCGTGCGTTACGGAAAGGGTTCCCTGAGATTGTTTACGGGCAAGGGAAGACTGTGCCGCAAATCATTGAGATCGCCCAACGGCTGACCGCTCAAGGACACTATGCGTTGATTACCCGCCTCAGCGCGCAAAAAGCCTTGGAAGTGCAAACCGTTTTACCGGCCTTGCGTTACTACTCAGATGGACGCCTTGGCGCACTGGGCGACCCGCCTGCCCCGCCTGCGGGACAAGGCGAGATCTGTATTATATCCGCCGGTACGGCTGATTTGCCTGTGGCTGAAGAGGCGGCCGTTACGGCGGAATTCATGGGTAATCGCGTGTCTCGTCTCTATGACGTAGGCGTTGCCGGCCTCCACCGGTTGCTGGAGAATCTGGAAAAACTCCACGCGGCTTCCATCCTCATCGTGGTGGCTGGCATGGAAGGCGCTTTACCGAGCGTCATTAGTGGCTTAGTGGATCGACCAGTGATCGCCGTGCCCACGAGTGTCGGGTATGGCTCCAGTTTTAACGGCCTGGCGGCGCTATTGGCTATGCTAAATTCCTGCGCTGCCGGCCTGACTGTCGTGAATATTGACAATGGATTTGGCGCCGCCGCTGCGGCGACGCTGATGAACCGTCTCTCGTGCCCACAAAACGCAAATCTTCAGGCTTGACGGAGGGTCGAGCCAAACGCGCCCTGCAGGTCGGTTCACTGACGACCTCAGTGGGCGGTAGTTATTTGTGGCACGCTCTCAAAGGTCTCTTTCAGACAGAGGGAAAAAAAGAGCAAGAACTGCTGGATTTGCATCTCAAAAATGCGCTTCGCATTGTGGATAGCTCGCGGGAGCTGCGCGGCGCCTTCATGAAACTTGTGCAGATGCTCAGCATGCGAACAGATATCCTTCCTTCCGAGGTGGTCGGCATCCTCTCCGTTGTCCAATCCTCCGTCCCGCCAATGGACTATGACCTCATCCGTGAACAAATCAGAAAAGAACTCGGCAAGTATCCAGAACAGCTCTTTCAGCATTTTGACCGCGCCGCGTTTGCGGCGGCGTCGCTTGGTCAGGTGCATCGAGCACAGTTGAAAAGCGGCGAGGACGTTGTCGTAAAGGTTCAGTACCCAGGTGTAGACAAGACCGTTGGGCAGGACCTGAAAAATATCAAAGCGCTCTTACAAATTTTCACGATGATCACGCGCGATGTGTTGCGTCAGAAATTCGATGCCAGTGAAGTGTATCAAGAAATGGAAGAGCGCCTCTACGAGGAATTGGATTACCTGCACGAGGCCCAAAATATCAGTCTCTTTCAACGCCTCTTCGCCGCCGATGACGAAGTTATTATCCCACGCGTCTATCCAGATTCCTCTTCTCGTCGTGTGCTTACCATGGAGTTCATCGAGGGTTACAAGCTGCAAGACATTGCTGCCCCGGGAGTCGATAAGCAACTGCAAGATTGGGTTGTGACTAAATATTTTCAAATCACGTGGCGACAGATCTGTGAGTTTGGCGTGCTGCATACCGATCCGCATCCGGGGAACTATCTGGTGACGTATCATCCCAGACTGGCGATCCTGGATTTTGGCAGTGTGCGCATCTTTCCCGAAGAGATTCGTCAAGCTTACCTTGCTCTGGCGAAAGCGATCCTCGCGTGCGATGAACAGACCATGTCGCGTTGTTTTGTGACATTAGGTTATCTAGATCCTGGACAAGATCCCGCGCCGCTCGTGCGCGTCATGTACATCATGTTCGAAGGGCTTACGGAAGATCGCGAGTTTGATCCACGTAATTTCGATTCCGTGGCAAAGACGGTGGAAATCACCACTATTGGTTTGGAGAATCGTATCTTCAATTCCCCCGGCCATCGGCTGTTTTTAGTCCGGGCTCTGCTCGGTCTAGATGGTTATATTCATCAATTCGGTACGGTGACGAACTGGCATCGATTATTTCGCGCGTGTATAGAGGATATCAAGACGTAAATTGTGAAGCATCTATCGTTTGACGTTTCGATCATTCTCCCTTATCAATTGTTGGGCTGAGCAGCTCGAGGTCCTTTATTCATACGTCGAGATTGCTTGGCGATCCTCTTTGGTTTAAGGGAAGTTGTGGATTCAGTCAGACGCTGTTGGCGGGGGGACGCCTGTTTTGACGAAGCGCCGCAAAAGTTAAGGTAGTGAGGGAGGATGTCCGTCGGAGCGCCAAACGCCTCTGCCCGCCCTTTTTCCAACCAGAGGACATGATGACATGAGTGACGCACGAAGGCCATATCATGCGTTGCGACGACGATTGTCTGCGCCCGACTGAGCATTTCTTGCATCATAGCTTGGCTCTTTTGCTGAAAGGCGGCGTCACCTACTCCTAAGACCTCATCGAGTAGTAAAATATCAGGCTGAACGACGCTGGCGACGGAAAATCCCAACCGGGCCCGCATGCCGGAAGAATAGGTGCGGACCGGCATATCGATAAATTCTTCCAACTCCGCAAATTCGATGACCTCAGCGAGGCGCGCTTCGATTTCTTTGCGTGAGAGGCCAAGGAGGACAGCGTTCAAGATAGCATTTTCTCTCCCTGTGAGGTCCGCTTTGAAGCCGGCGCCTAAACTCATAAGAGTGGACACTTTACCCCGGACAGTAACCTGCCCAGTGTCTGGTTGGAGAATGCCAGCCAGGACGCGTAAGAGAGTGCTTTTGCCAGAACCGTTACGGCCGATTAGTCCAAGCACTTTCCCCGTCGCCGCCGTGAAACTGACGTCGCGCAATGCCCAATAGATTTGCGGTGACTCTTGCTGGCGGGAGCGGGACAGAAGCCACCGTGTCAGCGTTGTGCGTTGGCGTCGAAGAAACGGATACCAGACCCCGAGATTATCCACTGTAATGGCGATCATGGTTTATAAAACCTTAGCAAAGCGCGGCTCAAGCCAAGTAAAGAAAAGGAACGCGAACAGAGTGAACAATAAGGAAAGCAATGCCATGATTGCCAATTCTGACAGATTAGGGATTTCTCCCTCTAGCACCATGCTGCGATACGCTTCGACAAGTATGGAAAAAGGATTCAAGGTAAACCAAAAGCGATACGGCTCAGGCACCCGGTCCAGACTATACAAGATTGGTGAAAGATAAAACCAAGCTCGCAGGCCAAGGCCCCAGGTAATCTGGAGATCCGCGAGAAAGACACCAAGGCTGGCAAGCACCAGCGCAAGCGCTAGGGTGAACAGATACTGCACCACCATGACGTACGGCAGGAAAAACAACGCCAATGAAAGAGGCTGTCCATAAAAAACCATGAAGCCGAAAAGCACGAGCAGACCAAAGAAGAAGTACACTGTGTGCGCCGACACCGTGGCAACGGGATACACGGCGCGGGGAAACGCTAGTTGTCGCACGATACCCGCCGCCCCGTTAATGCCGGAGACTGATTGGCTGGTGGCGACGGCAAACCACCGCCAGGGGAGGATACCGCAGAAAAGAAACAGCGGATAGCCAGGGCCTCCTCTGTGCAAGACGACTTGCACCAGTACGTAATAAATCGCCATAAATATCAGCGGCTCAAGAATCCACCAGAAAAAA
>JBFWZL010000310.1:0-7943 GCA_050185455.1 Binatia bacterium
ATGCGTATCCTCCACGACAAGACCAGAATGAAAATGGGATCGCGCCGTCCGTGTCAGAAAAAATAGGACGTAGCCTTATCGCCTCCGGTCTCATTCGCCCACGTCGAGATTTACACGAATTACACCAGGCGCTCGTGCGATGCGGGGTAGCCCGGTTCTTTGGTGAACCGTTTCCTTTCAATCAGGCTCCACCATTGCGGGAAATTGCTGAGGTGGCGCGGAAGGTAAAAGTACTATTAGGGTATGAAACGCAGAGCCAAGCGTCCGATGGCTCAACTACTTAGGACTCTAATTCTTCAACGATCTGATCAAATCGATTACCTGTTCGAGCTTGGCGATCCGCTGTGTGAGATCGGCTGCTTCAATACGCAACGTGAGCGCATCAATGCCAACCTGTTGGTATTTTTGGAATCGCTCGCGCACCATATCCGGCGTGCCAATTGCTCCGAACTGCGTCACCATCTCATCTGGAACGCGAGCGATTGCCTCCTGGCGCTTGCCCGCAACCCAAAGGCGCTGAATCGCTTGCGCATCGTCCTCAAATCCGGCTCGTTGGAACGCGGCATTGTAGAAATTGGTTGTCGCTGATCCCATGGCGCCCATGCTGAACGCTACGGCCGGCTTCTGCGCGGCAATGAGTTCCTCAACATTCTGACCGATCATGACTGTGCACGAAGCATGCAACGCAATATCTTTTAGGCTACGTCCAGCCGCTTGTGCTCCTTTTCGTATATGGGCGAGATGGGCATCGGCGTGGTCAGGTGAAAATGAGGTGCCCAGCCACCCGTCTGCCGCCGCCCCGGTGTATTCAAGCGCCTTGGGCGCCAGAGTCGCCAGGAAAATTGGGATATTGGCAGGCGGGTGATCAATGCGCAGGGCTTTGCCCTCGCCGCCCGGTCGCGGCAGTGTATGGAACTGTCCAGTATAGCGTAACTTCTCGCCTCGGAAGGCCATTCGCACGATCTCTACCGTCTCCTTCAGCCGAGTGAGTGGGGCGTGGAATGCCACTCCCTGCAAACCTTCTACAACCTGGGGGCCGCTGGTCCCTAACCCGAGGACGAACCGGCCGTTGGAAAGGTCGTGGAGGGCAAGGGCGGTCATGGCGGTCATCGACGGTGTGCGCGCGCTAATCTGTATGATGCCAGTGCCAAGCATGATTCGGCTCGTCTGACCCGCCAGGTAAGCGAGAGAGGTCACTGCATCCTGACCCCACGCCTCGGCTGACCAGACGTAATCCACGCCCAAGCGCTCAGCCTGTTGAACAAATTCGACCATCCCTCGGATATTGGCATGCGTGGCTCCGCCCACGGCGA
The DNA here is from genome assembly GCA_050185455.1 of Binatia bacterium. Taxonomy (GTDB): domain Bacteria; phylum Desulfobacterota; class Binatia; order Bin18; family Bin18; genus SYOC01. The sequence continues at coordinate 1,314 of JBFWZL010000310.1, forward strand.
TAGATATTTTCATAGGTGCTCCTTATCCTCAATTGTTGACACTAGATGTCAGACTTTAGACTGTCGAGCAGCGCCTTGGCGTTTTGTAAATCCTTTGTATCAAGCCCTTCGGTGAACTAGAGGATCTCAGGGTCCTTACTATGCTGCCGCACGCGCCGAAAGCTGGTGGAGAATTTCAAGAGTGTCGCGCCGCAGGTGATTTTTGCGCATTTCCTCTTTGAGTAACTCTTCGGTGACAATTCCTTGCTCTACGCACTCATGAAGCAGCTCAAAGAAAAAGGCTTCCTGTTTCGGGTCCGGATGGCGGGTATAATAGCTAGTCTTGGCCGTTTGCCCGAGAACCCATCCCTTCACGAGCTTGACCGCGCTTTTCACCTGAGCTCCCCAGCTGCTTTTTTCGCGGACGGTGTAGTCTCGTGGAAGACCTGTTTTCCAGGGTTGGGTTTGGCGCTTGGTGTTATGCAGCAGTTTTGTCTCGCTGGTCAGGGTGTCAAAATGATTCCAGACCGGGTCCAGGAGGCCGATACGCTCACGCGGCTCTAACGAGAGATCGACCCACTTGATATAGTCTCTGGTGAACTCGAACATCTCATTGAATTGTTCTTCACAGCGCCAATCCGTGAGTTGAGCACAGTCGAGCAGCATCACGCTTGACGCCAAATAGGCCGGGCGATCATTATGGCCGGGCCGAGTTACACAGCTGATGGCTTTGCTGTGCATATCCAGTGTGAGTAATTCGTAAATATCGCCAACTGCAAAAACGTCAGGGTCGATGACCACGGCTCGGCCCTGATATCCCATCATTTCCGGCGGCATAAAACGCAACGGGGTAAAAGACTGCAAGTCATCATTTTTCCACACCCTGCTTCCACCGTTGCGCAAAAATCGTTGTCCTTCTCGCGTCTGGAAAAAAGGGAAGTCTTTGTGTTGCAAAATGCTGACGTCAAACTGATCCGCGTGCCGTGAATTCCGACGTAGCGAATACGCTGACACCAGCGCGCCGACCAGCTGTCTATGATTCGTGTGGACAAAGACCGTCGGTTTCACAACTTTTCCCCTTCCCTGAAAACCACTTAACTGCTTAACCCATACCCAAAGACGCCTAGAGCTGCAATGGGCTAGCCAGGGTGCTCATCCTCATTGTACAGACACACTCATGGGAACTATGAAACACCTCTTGCAACGCATGTTGGGCAATGACCAAGGAGCAGCGCCAGCCCTCTGGCCGAGGACGAGAAAAAAACCACGTGTGTTGTATGAAATCGATCAAAAGTTCCACTTGGCGTACGATCGGGCGCTGGATATTAGCCAGATGCGCGATGTCGCCATGCGACGGCAGCGGTATTACACATTTCGGTATCTGCTGCACGGTGTGGCTCTCGTGCCTGGCGACGTTTGCGAGGTCGGTTGTTATCGCGGGTTGTCCGCTCGCCTCATCGCCAGCACGTTAAGCGAAATGGATAAAAAGGCGCCATTCCATCTCTGTGATTCATTTGAAGGGTTGTCGGAGTTTTCTGCCGTGGATCGATCCGACTTCCACGATATGGATCAGCCTGAAAAACGGCGGAAGTACGTTTGCTCACTGGAGAGGGTGCAACAGAACCTGCGCGAATTCGACTTTATTGTCTATCACAAAGGCTGGATTCCGGAGCCATTTCAGCCGCTCGTCGATAGCCGTTTTTGTTTTGTCCACATCGACGTTGATTTGTATCAACCCACGCGCGATAGTTTTGAGTTCTTTTATCCGAGACTTTCACCCAACGGTGTAATGGTGTTTGATGATTACGGGTCGGTGAAATTTCCCGGCGCGCGGCAAGCGATTGATGAATGCCTCGGGCGCGTGCACGATGCGTTTTTCGTGGTGTTGCCAGCCGGTCAGGCGTTTCTCATCAAATTGTTGCAGACTGGGGCAAGAGTGCTTTGATGCGCCGAATAACAAGCGGCAGCTCGTCCGGCGGAGCGCTCGGCGTCGTGGAAAACGGTTCTCCCAGCCACACCGCCAGTCTTCGCTCTATCAGTTGCTGATGAAATAATGAAAAGTCCCTGCGATACTCCATGACGCCAAGTCTGATAAGCGTGTCGCCGATGTGTTCCCGCAGACTCTGGGTAGTGCTTGGCCTTCTCCCAGGAGGGAGGAAGAGACGCTGCAAGACCTGACGACACCGTAAGCGCAGTGAGGTTGTACGCGCTGGCAAGGGATAGATTGCGAGCGGTTTTCCTTGCTGCACGACTTCAACCAGCATGGAGATGCTTTCTCCGGTAACGATGAACCGGTCTGCTGAACCAAGAATACCTCGGTATGGATTACTTTGGCCGTCCGGTGACCAACGATAGAAAAATCCTTGTTCCGGCATGGCGGCTTCAAGCGCCATTGCTACTTCTGGGGCCGTACGTCGGCTGGTCGTCACCAGCACGCTTCCGCCATCGCGGGCGATGATCCGTTTGACTGCTTTCATCATATCCTGTGTCACTGGAACATCGAGAGTAAATGGAGCAGTTGACCCGCCAACAAGGAGCGCCGTCCATGGCCGTGGTAAGTGTGCAAACCGTGGCCGCCACATCGCTGCAGCCGCTGCAATTGCTTCGGTGTCCGCGGAGAATAATGGGAAAGTAAGGCGGACAAGGTTGGGAGACTCGGAAAGGTGGTATTGGGGATTGCCTATGACAAGATCGAAGCGGTCCATGTCTACGCGCGATTGACCCAGTTGCACGAGTTTTGTGTGGTTCTGGGATTTTTGTCGAATCCACAGCGCGACCGGAGTTGCTCGGCGCCCAATGGTTAAAACTAAGTCTGGCCACGGTGGCGTCAGCGGGCTCGATTTCTCAATATTTACCTTCCTAAGAGAGGGGCCAAAGAAACGAAAGTGGAAATGATTGAGACCGGTGAACTCTAAGCGTTTTGCTATATACGGCCAACCTAAAGCGTCGGCGATTGAGAGGATTTGGGCGTTATCCCCTATCTTTTTCGAGGTCAGCACCCAAACCCCGGGCGGCGTCGCTGACTCAGCGCCGGGAACGGTTGACATAGCGCCAGCCTATACGTGTTGAAGCTAGGAAGCGTAACTCGCAATAACGCCAGCTTGAGTAAAATGTGCCTGCACCTCGGTGAGATCCGCTGGCGTGTCGATTTCTCCCCACCACTGGCCTTTAATTGAAACCGTGTCAACTTGTTCGTACGCCGCCATGGCATGGATGACGGAAAGATACCATGTATGCAGTCCCTCAGGTTCACGTATCGCCGTGTCAAGTGCTGTACGGAAGGCTTCCACGCCGCGGCCGCAAAATCGCATCAACCCAATGGACTCGCCATGAGTGAGAGAAGGCGGGAGAGTTTTGCTCACGGCTTTCAGACGACAGCCGCCGTTTAAGGACACCTTCATATCGTCGTCGTCATAAGCGGTGTCCTTTTGGTCGATCGTTAGGGTGACCGGAGCTGCAGGCGAGGCAAGCAACCGTTGGAGTACGGACGGCTCGAAGACGGTATCGCCGTTCAACAGGATGAAGTCTTCCGTCATCTCCGGAATCGCTAGCCAACAAGTCGCCAAGTTATTCGAGGTCTCAAAAAACGGATTGTAGCGAGTGTGGATTTGCAAGCGACGTGTTGAATAACGTGCCAGAAATTGTTCGACTCTGGCCGCGCCAAACCCGATCATGACAGTTGCGCGTTCGATGCCGCAGTGTTCGAATACTTCTAGTTGCAGCTCCAATACCGAGCGGTGATTGTCAATGGGAAGAAGGCACTTCGGCTCCTCTCGGGTCAGTGGGAGGAGGCGTTTTCCTTGGCCAGCGCTCAGTATGATTGCTTTCATGTAGAAGAAAAATCAGACGTTATGTCTGTTCGAACGCGTCTTCCGGCTCGCGATTGTGTGAAGAGCTTGCTTCATTGGTGATAAGGTGAATGAAGTGCGCTGTTTCGCTCCGGCTCGTATAAGGGAAACTTGCCAAAGAATCAAGATGGCGGGCGGCCAGATTCTTTCTCGCCTGTCTGCCCTACGGGAAGATTTTGAAGCAGTACTAAAGGCAAAAAACAGAAGGCGAGGGGAGGATTCGTGAGCGCTTTTGATCCTCCCCCTAGACCAGGGTTTGCGTGTTACATTTTTAGATTTTTTTCTTGGAGAAATACCAGTCTGTCTGGGTTACTTCGCCCTTCTTGCCCATTTCCAGTCGTTCACGTAAGGCAGTTTCGTTATTCGGTGGAGGAACGATCACTTCCTCTCCTGGCTTCCAATTCACCGGCGTGGCGATGCCATGTTTATCCGCTGACTGGGCGGCGTCAATCGCTCGGAGAATTTCCTGCGAATTCCGCCCCATGCTCAGTGGATAGTAGATCAGAAACCGCACTTTTTGGGTTGGATCGATCAAAAACACCGCACGGACGGTTGCAGTATCGCTTGCGCCTGGATGTATGAGACCATACAGGGACGCTACCGCCATGTTGCGATCCGCGATCACTGGGAAGGGTATCTTTTGGCCGAAGTTCTTCTCGATATTTTGCTCCCATCCCAAATGAGAAAAGATGCTATCGACAGATAAGCCGATCAATTGCACATTACGTTTCTCAAATTCCGGGGCAAGTCGAGAGAACTCGATGAACTCAGTCGTGCAAACTGGGGTGAAATCAGCCGGATGAGAGAACAGCAGAATCCATTTCCCTGCCTTCGTATATTGGGAGAGGGTAATTTCTCCATGTGTGCTCACTGCTTTGAAGTCTGGAGCGACATCATTGATGCGGGGAATAGGTTGTCGTTCTTGCGTTTCCATGATAAGGCGCCTCCTCCTTTACATAAAATGAAACTTGCTGGGTCAAATAGTTCGCTTCCATATTGAGAGGGAAAGAGAACCGCCTCTTATATAGCCAGTTGGCTCGGTCAGGAAAAGAGGGTTTTCTTGAGAAGAACGGGCTGGCGGTCTAATTTGTGCCAGAGAAGAGCCGATTTATTTTTTGTGGGAGCTGATATCTATGGCCATGGAAGGAATAAACGTAATGAATAGCGGGATTTTGGCGCTTCCTCCTCGTATCAGTCGATTGGATGAGCTTGCGTATAACCTATGGTGGAGTTGGCATCCAGAGGCAAGAGATCTGTTCTCGATGATCGATCAAACCTTGTGGAGTCTGACGGCGCACAATCCGGTGAAAATTTTACGAGAAGTGCGCCCTGAACGGCTGCGTACTTTAGCACAGGACCCTTCGTTTCTCCGTCGCTATGACGCCGCGATGATGGCGTTCGATGCCGATATGAAAACGCGTGATACTTGGGCGACGCGTACTGTCCCGCTTCTTGCCCGGACAAAGGTTGCCTATTTTTCCGCTGAATTTGGCATCCATAATACCCTCCCGATATATGGCGGTGGACTCGGAATCCTGGCGGGAGACCATTGCAAAGAGGCCAGTGATATTGGCCTGCCGCTAGTAGGAATAGGCTTCATGTATCCGCAAGGCTATTTTCATCAACGCCTTTCCGTAGATGGACGACAGGAGGCGGTGTATGAATACCTCGACCGCGGCAAAGCTCCCCTGATGCCTGCAGTGACGCCGGATGGACAGCGTTGTCTGGTGGCGGTCCCTTTAGATGACCGTAAAATTTACGTCCAAGTATGGCATGTCCAGGTGGGCCGCTCTTCTTTGTACTTGATGGATACTGATGTAGAGGAAAATGCTCCGTGGGATCGTGAGTTGTCCGCTCGACTGTATGGCGGCGACCTGGAGATGCGCATTCTACAAGAGATCATTTTAGGGATTGGCGGGGTACGAGTGCTGCAGACATTAGGGATTCAACCGGATCTCTGGCACTTGAATGAGGGACACGCTGCATTTGTCACAATAGAACGACTCCGAGAGTTCGTTGCTGCCGGCATGTCATTTGACGAAGCCTTAGCTGTAGTGCGGTCTTCCACGATCTTTACCACTCATACCCCCGTGCCTGCGGGCCATGATGCATTTTCCTTTTTGCTGATCGATCGGTACTTGCATAAATATTGGACGGAACTCGGTATTGAGCGTGAGCGTTTCTTAGCGCTTGGCGCGTATCGTGAACCGTGGGGAGAAGTGTTCCACATGACGGTACTCGCTCTCCATACGGCAGGTTGGTGCAACGGCGTCAGCCAGGTACACGGGGAAGTGTCGCGTCGTATGTGGCAACACCTTTGGCCCAACACGCCAGTCGAAAAGACGCCGATCTCTTCGGTGACCAACGGCGTGCACACGCCGACGTGGGTCGCCTCCGAGCTGCACTCGCTTTACGGTAAGTATTTAGGGCCAGATTGGGTCAAGAACCATGATAACCCGGCTCTGTGGCAACGGGTATACGACATTCCAGACGAAGAACTGTGGTCAACTCATGTACTTCTCAAAAATAGGCTAATGAGTTTCATCCGCGAACGGGCGCGTGATCTCTGGCGAAGAGAACGTCGGGATCCGGTCCAAGTCCTGGCCTCAGGGGCGTTGCTCGACCCGGAAGCCTTGACCATCGGTTTTGCCAGACGGTTCGCAACTTATAAACGAGCAACCTTGCTTCTCCAAGATTTAGTGCGCTTGCAAGAAATCATGCAGGATCGCTGGAAACCAGTACAGATTATTTTTGCCGGTAAAGCACACCCAGCGGATGAACCAGGCAAACATCTCATCCATCA
>JBFWZL010000311.1:0-7940 GCA_050185455.1 Binatia bacterium
CTTCGCGAGTCAGTCGTAATTGTCTTTGGCTTTCTTTTACCGCATCTTCCACGCTAAACGGCTGGAGTGAGAGCAAATCACGCGCGACTCGTCGCACTTCGCTCAATTCCGTCGCGGCAAACACATCCCGGTAATCGAGACCGATACTGGTCGAGCTGTCAACGCCCAATATACGCTCTACCGCCCGATTGACGGTCGTTACCCTCCCGCTGCGATCAAGCGCCACGACCCCGGCGTTAATGTTCGCTAATAAAATTTCCATGGATCGGCGACGTGCATCCAGCTCCTGATGGCTCTGCTGCAAATCTTCGGTCATGCGATTAAAGGCGGCTACCAGCGTGCCGACTTCGTCCTCCCCCTCGCCTTCGATTCGGTGGGTCCAGTGACCACGAGCAACGGCGCGCGTACCTACGGCAAGTTGCTGCAAAGGAACGGAGATCTTTTTCGCAAGGAATAAACCAATCCACACCGCGGAAAACACCGCCACTAAGGTGACGAGTGACATGGTGATGATGTAGTTGCTCTTGATCGGCTGTTTAAGAATTTTAAGGTGACGATACTCACGAAAGGCGTCAGCGACCTGAGTGCTTTGCCGAGCGACGCTCGCCGGCACATAGTAGGCAGAGATTAAGGCGCCCACCACTTGGTTTTTTACCAGAATCGGCGCGCCGCCATAGACAATTTCTGCTTCTCCGAGCGGGCGAACACGACGTATATGCTCGCCTTTTAACACTTGCTCAACTAACGCAGCTTCGGCGAGCGAATATTTGGCAACCGTGCTCTCCTGACGAAGGGCCGTCATTGCTGGTTCGCGGGCGGTGGTAAAAACATCAATGCGTTCAAGATTGAACAGACGACGTTGCTCTTCCATCTGCTCTAGCAACGTTCGCCTTCGCCGCCGATCGGTTAAGCCGGTATCCGCGGCTTCCGCAGCCAGGTCTTTGCTCAAACGCAAAGCATCATTGGCGAGATGGTCATAATAGGCGTTCACGACAGCCAGCGAACCACCCAAAGCGTCTTCCACCTGCGCCGCGAACCAATTCTCAATGGACTTTGTCATAAACCCGACGCCAACGAGAAAAAGCAACAACGCAGGAAACAAGGAAATAATGACAAAGGCAAGAACTAAGCGAAAACGCAAATGTGAGCCGAGTAATTTCCGCCGCCGCTCATAGAAGAGTTTGATGAGGTTCCGACCTACGAGAAAAACGAGTAAGACCAGCAGGATAATATTAATGTTGATCAGTAGAACAAACAGTACATTGCTCGCCAGATCGTGGCTGTCACTGACTTGGGGCAGTCGCGCTTGAAAGAAGGCAAAGATGAAGGCACCGAGGGCTGCCGCGACGATGATGACGCCTTCCCACCGCTGTCGGTATTTCTGCTCTGCGAGCGCGGTCTTGCGTCTGCGGTTCTTCATGACATTTTCCTTAGCGGCGGAAGAACATGAACAGCAACGAGAGGACGACGCTAATCACAATAGAGGTCACAAGCGGGAAGTAAAAAGTGAAATTGTCGCGTTGGATGACGATATCTCCAGGCAAACGGCCCAACCACGGCAACTTTCCGCCAAAGGAAAGAAGCGCTCCGATGAGGATGAGCATTCCGCCTAGCAAGATCAGCGTTTTTCCGATTTCCGCCATGCCGGACCTCTCAGAACACTCAAAACAGTTCGCTCTGCCCTGCTCCGCCAGGTCGGGTCAAACCAAGGTGCCGATATGCTTGTAAAGTAGCAATCCGCCCACGCGGCGTGCGTTGCAGATAGCCTTCCTGAATCAGATACGGTTCGTACACGTCTTCAATAGTATTTTTTTCTTCTCCAACCGCGGCGGCAATCGTTTCCACACCGACAGGCCCGCCACTAAACTTCTCGATAATCGTCGCCAGAATAGCGCGGTCCATCTTATCGAAACCGGCGTCATCAACTTCAAGTAAAGCTAACGCCGCTCGCGCGACCTCTTGGGTCACGACCGATGCACCCTTCACTTGCGCAAAGTCACGGACACGGCGGAGCAGCCGGTTCGCAATACGCGGGGTGCCGCGTGAGCGTCGTGCAATCTCCTCCGTGCCGCTGTCGTCAACCGTCATGTTCAAAATCGCCGCGGAACGACGGATGATTTTTTCCAGCTCGGTAGCCTGATAGAAGTCGAGGCGAAAAGTAGCCCCAAAACGATCACGGAGCGGAGAAGTTAATAACCCCGCGCGTGTGGTGGCTCCCACCAGTGTGAAACGTTTCAACGCTAGCTTGACCGTGCGGGCTGACGGACCTTGTCCAACCACAAGATCAAGCTGAAAATCTTCCATCGCCGGATAGAGAAACTCTTCGATCAGCCGGTTCAGACGATGGATTTCGTCTATGAACAGGACATCTCCTTCTTCCAGATTCGTGAGGATCGCGGCAAGATCGCCAGGACGTTCGATGACTGGTCCGGTCGTAGCGCGAATTTCCACCCCCATTTCGCGAGCAATGATGTAAGCAAGAGACGTTTTGCCGAGACCAGGAGGACCACAGAAGAGCAAGTGGTCGAGAACATCGCCTCGCTGTCGCGCAGCCTCAATGGCGATGCGGAGATTCTGTTTCACACTCTCTTGTCCGATGTAATCATCCAGTGAGCGCGGACGCAACGAACCGTCAAAATTCTGCTCCTCAATAATGTCTGGTTGTGCCACTTCGTCTACCAGCGGCGTGAGTTCGACTTGCTCTTGCGGATCAAGGGAAGATTTTTTTTTGCGACTCATGTGCTCAGACTCCGTAGGGAATCTCGGATGAGATCAGCAACACTGGCAGCTCCGCGTCGCAGCGCTTCTCGGACGGCTTTTTCGGCTTCAGCCCGACGATAACCAAGGTTCATCAGAGCAGAGGTCGCCTCCGCCGAAAAAGCCGCCTGTTCACCAGATACTCCAGGTAAGCCATCCTCCAGGGAGCCGACTTTTTCACGTAATTCAATTACCAAACGTTCCGCCGTTTTCTTTCCCACTCCAGGCACCGCTACAAGTCGAGTGACATCACTCGCGCGCAATGCGTTTTCCAACTCGGCAACAGGAATGCCGGATAAGATGTTTAGCGCCAGCCGTGGTCCGATGCCTGAGACTCCTTTGAGCAAGAGAAAAGAGATTTTTTCTTGCTCATCTGAAAATCCAAATAACTGCAAGGCGTCCTCGCGCAGATGGGTGTGAATGTGCAGCGAAACCCGCTCATGAAGTGCAGGCAAACGATAAAACGTTTGCAACGATACAAACACTTGGTAACCAACCCCATGTACGTCAACAAGCAATTGCTCGGGGGTTTTCTCTTCTAGCACACCGGTTAAACGAGCAATCATAGAGATCAATACTTAGCGTTCACCCCAGAGAAACAGCGCCTCAGACTTTGTCGCGCTGCTGCGTCGCGGCGAGCAATTGCTCGACCGTTTTTCTGGGCAGCACGTTGCGGAGAGAACGAGGGCGAGAGCGAAAAGCTCCCAATGTTTTCCTCCCACCGCCAACTAATTCTTGTAATTGCCCAGATAAAGAAGACGATTGTAGGTGACAGATGGCAGCGGCGAGCGCATCGCTCGCATCCATACTAACCGGTAAACCCAATGCTTCTGGCGAGCGTCCTCCACCTAAAATCGCATGTACGGCCTTTTGCACTTGGGCTTTCTCCGCCCTGCCGTATCCGGCCACCGTGGTCTTAATCTCCGTAGGATTGTACTCTGCAATACGCAATCCGGCCTGGACGGCGGCAAGAAGCGCCACGCCACGAGCCTCCCCCAAGCGCAAGGCGCTCTGTACGTTATAAGCGACAAAGGCCTTTTCCAGACTCAACACCTGCGGCACATAGGTCTGAATCACCTCAACGATGCCAGCGTGTATGACTCGGAGTCGTTCCGGAAGGGAGTGGAATCCTTTAGAGGTTAACACCCCCGCCGCACAGAATGAGAGCACTCGCCCCTTTCGTTCAATCACGCCCCACCCAGTACGGAGGGTTCCAGGATCAATGCCGAGCACCCGCAACGGCGGGGAGGCGGTTCGTTCACCCACAATGGCGCGCTTTCTCAGGCGGCGCTCAAGCGTTCCATTTCTTCCTGGTCCATATCAAAGTTGGCGGATACGCTTTGCACGTCGTCGTGATCTTGTAGGATTTCAAGCAACTTGAGCGTCTGCTCGGCTTCTTTCCCTGACAAAGTGACGGTATTCTGCGGAATCATACTTGCTTCTGCAGAGGCGATAGTAATCCCTGCTTTTTCCAACGCTTCCCGCACCGTCTCTACATCTTCAGGCGTGGTAACGATTTCGAAGATATCCTCACTGACGGTCATATCTTCCGCTCCCGCCTCAAGGGCAATCTCCATCAAGCCATCTTCCTCAGCATTCTCCTTCTCCACGGAAATCATGCCTTTCTTCGTAAACATCCAGGCGACTGAATTAGGCGCGCCCAAGCTTCCACCGTGCTTGGAGAAAAAATGGCGGATTTCCGATACCGTACGGTTCTTGTTGTCCGTTAACACCTGAACCATGATCGCCACGCCGCCAGGCCCATGCCCTTCATAAGTGACTTCTTCGTAGGATACCCCTTCCAGCTCACCAGCACCTTTTTTGATGGCGCGGTCGATCGTATCGTTCGGCATACTTGCGGCCTTCGCGGCGGCTACAGCCGTGCGAAGACGGGGATTGGCATTAAGGTCACTTCCGCCTATGCGAGCGGCAATAGTGAGGTCTTTTATCAGTTTTGTAAAAGCGCGCCCCCGGCGAGCGTCCTTGAGCGCTTTTTTATGTTTAATCGTGCTCCATTTAGAATGACCGGACATGACGTTTTCCTCCGGACAGAGAGGTCTGGGACACTGCTATCACATTCCCGGGAAGGAGTAAACGCGCAAGTAGCCTGCTAGTAAGAGGCCGAAAACGTCTAGGGACCTGAAGAGACTAAAGTTTTTCTCTAAAAAAGTTGACTCCGTCTACGCCGCTACCTTCAGTAAAGGCGGGAGCGCGGCTCCCCACCATACTGACGCAGCGCCTCCGCCACCCGCTCTATTACCCCTGGCCAATCATCGGTACGCGTTTGCCGAAACAGCCGCATGGTGGGATACCAGGGGGTTCGCTCGCCGTCGAGCAGCCAGCGCCAGTCTGGTCCATGGCTCAATAACGTCCAGACTGGTTTGCCGAGGGCGCCAGCCAAGTGGACGACTGAGGTATCCACACTGATGAGTAGGTTGAGTTGGCCAAGCAGAACGGCCGTATCTCCATAGTCGCTTATTTGCGCGTCGAGGTCGTGCACTTGAACGTCGCCGGGAAGTTGAGCCAGGTCTTTGACCCGCTCGCCTTTTTGGAGACTATAAAAGCTGAGCCGGGGCAGGCGCAGGACCGGCAAAAATGCATCCAACGGACATGAACGATGACGGTCGTTTTTGTGGGTCGGACTGCCCGCCCAAACGATGCCAATCTTTAGCGCAGGCGAGGGAAGAAGGACAGGCGCAGTGAGGTCTTTGCGCCTGCACATGGCGGTACAATCTATGTACGGAACTTCGGCTGGAATAGTAGCCAACGTAGTCTTCAGGACTCGCGGTAAGCTCATGAGCGGTAGATACGTATCAAACGCGGAAACATGGATTTGTCCAGCTTCACGGAGTTGAGCGATCCCCGGAATTGACGAAAAGACAGGCAGGAGGTCTGCCGTGCAGACGACGATAACCTTCTTGCAGCGCTCGGCTACGAGCGGAATATAACGGGCGAACTGAATCGCATCGCCCGCGCCTTGCTCGGTGTGCAGCAGTAAGGTTTTGTCAGGAATTGAGCTGCCATCCCACTGGGGATGGGGACATTGAAACGGCGTGAACTGCCCGGTCTTCCAGCGCCAGTCATACTCGGTCCAGCCGCGTTCATAGTCACCCGTCTGGAGTAGAGTCATGCCGAGATTAAAATGCGCCTGGGCATAATCGGGCTGAATCTCAATCGCCTGCTCATAGTGTTGAATCGCCTGTTCAGGTAAACGCTGGCGGCTGTGGAGATAGCCCAAGCTGTTATACGCCTCCGCGCGTTCAGGTTCAGCCTGAATCACAGCCTGTAATTCTGCTATGGCCGGCTCAAACCGTTCGGCGTCACCTAACGCAACGCCCAAGTTGTAGCGCACATTGGGAAATTCGGGCTGAATGCGGGCGCATTCCTGAAAAGCCTCGATCGATTCGTTGATTTTGCCTTGGCGATAGAGTTGGAGGCCGCGCTGAAAATGGTGCGCGGGTGATTCTTTGAGTTCTTCTTCCGTTGGCAGGTGGACTTGCTTGAGGGCTTCATCTGGCAGCACGTAGGACTGCGCCAGCCGCGCGTCATTAAATTCCAGCATCTCAGGAAAGCGCACATTGCGCAGCACCTGGACGGCAAAGATTTCTTGCACGCCGGACTCAAAGCGCAGGAATCCGAGCGTTTGACCAGTTTCAATATTGACGATCCATACTCCGCAGCTCCGGTCTTTCTCTTTAATCCGATCAACCAGCGGGATGCCACTGAATACCGCACTCTCACGGACTTGCGACAGGCCGATAAAAGCCAGCGGGCCATAAAAGTCGAGGCCACGGGTGAAGCCCGGCACTTGGGCGATGGTTTGCCAGGTCTGCGTGTTGAGATCGACCCTGGCAATGCTGCCTTCGCCGGACTCCAACACCCAGAGTTGCTCTCGATACCAGCGCGGCGAGTGCGGCATGGACAAACCGCGCAGCAGAATCTCGTTGGTGTCGATGTCCATGAGTAGGCCGCCGTCTCTCTTATTCGCTCGCCAGCCGCCAGCCGTGTCTGTTTCGCCCAAAGCAGTCACATACTTGGGCTTGCCGTTGACCATGCTCAGTCCGTTGAGATGGCAGCGATCCTCCGGGGCATACGCACTGACAAAGGGCGGGCGCCAGCGGGGGTAAAAGCTGTGATCTTGGTCAAGCGTACACAGACAGCAGAAGCGCGTATTCACCACCCACAGTTCATTGCCCTGGCTCCAGGCGAGTTCGTGAATATCAATATCCCCAGTCACATGAATGCGGCGCGGCAGAAAGCACGCGTCGTACTTGCCCGGCGGATTCAGCTTTTGCGCCACCGCCGGCATGTTGCGGTAATACCAGACAGTGTTCGTTCCGCCGATGGTCAGGCGCGTATGATCAACGGCAATGCCCATGGGCTTGGAAAAAGTCCGGAAGTGGGTGTTGAGTTTACCGCCGTCATTCCGCACGAGAATGACCTTGCCCGCCTGATAGGTTGACACAACCAAGCTAATGCCGAGTTGATCAAAAATAGCCGGAAGGTTAGAGGTGTGCACACTCCGGAGTGTGTCAGTAGATGGTGCAGCCGGTGCGACCATATAGTTCTCCTTCTTACAGCCCCACAATCCTTCTTACAGCCCCACAATAAGGCTCAGATATACGAGTGTCACGGCCGCCCCACTCCCGCCTTTTACAGGAACTTTAGCCCATGACCCTCCAGTCAAAAGGCGAAAGTCAAAAACCTAAAGGTCAAGAAGAAGCAGAAAAATGTTTTCACAAGGCGCTGGAGGTTGCCCGCCAGCAAGACGCTAAACTGTTCGAGCTGCGGACGGCAGTGAGTTTGGGCCAGTTGTGGCGGTGGCAGAGGAAGAAGACTAAAGCGCGAGACCTGCTCACTCCCATATCCGGGTGGTTTACCGAAGGCTTGGATACGCCCGATTTGCAAGAGGCGAAGGCGTCGCTGGCGCTGCTATAGCGCCAGCCGGAGCGTCGGATGACGCTCCGCTCATCTACCCTGCGGGATTTTGGGGCAAGTCTTGAGTGAGCAGTACTCTTGGAACTTTCGCGCGCAGTTGGAATTAGTCGAGTAGTCAGGTATGCAACCCGGAAAGCTTGACGAACGAAGCCCTGGCGCCGCGCTCCCTTGTTTCTTCTTCAGTGACAAACAATTCTTGGCGACGGTTAGCTGGCTTTCTTTTCTCGTCCTATACGTAACTCTTA
>JBFWZL010000312.1:0-7938 GCA_050185455.1 Binatia bacterium
GCGAGCTGAGTTTTCTCAAACTCATCCGCTATCTGCAGGCTCTCGCTGACCGCTGGCTCCAGGCGCTCTTTGAATCTCCACTCTCCCTGCGTCACCTGCTCTCCCACGTCTGTGTCAGCGCACAACGGGTTATCACTACAGCGTCGCACAAACGCCGCACCTCCGCCCAACGGCTCCGCGAGCGTCTTGAGACACAGCACGACTGCATCGAAGTAACAATAAAACTGGCGGCTTAGCCCTTCATGCCTATGGCTCCCGTGGTCACCAGCTCGGGGTAGACTTTCGCTACTTCTTCCGCAATGAGCCCATACTGCCGGCGATTCTCTGGGTCTTCTGTGTAGCGAAACATCACAGGACGCAGCTGGTATACCCCGGCACTGCGCTCCCGCATGGCCTCGATGTCCTGTTTGTAGCGAGCCGAGGAGGCGAGGATGCCGAGTCGGCCATTGCCAGCATGAGTGTGGTGGCCTTGCGGTTGCTCGACCTCCGCGACCGCGTGCGGGTGGAGCCCGAAGCGGCTGCCGCAGAGGCGGGCTGGATACCCCTGGAGCTAGAGTCCTGCAGCTCAAAGCGGGCAGGACACTGCGCACGGTGAAAGAGGTAGCCTTGGCCGTTGGTCGGCTGGAAGGACACCTCAACCGCCGAGCGGATGGGATGCCTGGGTGGCAAGCGTTATGGCGCGGCATGCACACATTCCAAACCTTAGTCGAAGGAGTGTGCCGCGCTCAGAGACGACAGCAATTTGGGTAATGACAAGCTCTACGAGAGAGGTTACAATTGTTTTTTATGGCGCGATTCTTCACTCTTATAGCCGCCCTGTGGGCAGTGGTGCTGTCCGCGCCGCTCTGCGTCAGCGGTGTGGTGACGCATCCGTGCGAGACGTGCGTAGAAGCCTGTTCCCACGAAGCCGCCTGCCCCCAAGATCCCTGCTCCCTGAAGGTGTCGAAGAACGAGACGACCGACACCCTTTCGTCTCACGTTCATTTTGATGCTCTTCCCTTGCTCCACACATGGCGTACTCCCGTAGCGCTTGCTTTCTCGTTGCAAGAGAAAGCATTGACAGATGCCGCGCTCTTTCCCCACCATAAACAGCCCTACCCGATGGGCGCGTTCCCGCTCCTGATCTGATCCACACTGTCTGCACGCTTCTGCGACGGTCTTTACCGTCACTACGCTTTGGTGTGTTCGCACGCCGGAGCGCCGGGCTATTTTTCAGCGTCTTTCTTCGTTTTTGGGAAGGTGTGGTCCGCATGAAACAAACACAGACAATACTCTTTGGGGGCATGTGCGTGCTGCTGCTCCTGGTGAGCGCCTGCGCCACGGTCAACCCGCGTCCGGATTACGACCGGACGGCCCAGCTCATCACACAGGCCACTGGACAAGAATCCGTCTATCGTCCTGATGATGAGGCTGTGGTGAAGAGCGCTGTTGATGAACTCCTCGCAGGCGGCGTCACCGCACAGGAAGCCGTGCAGCTCTGTCTGCTGAACAACCCTCGGTTGCAAGCCGCATTCCTCAACGCCGGTATTGCCCGCGCCGACGTCGTACAGTCGGGACTGTTCTCGAATCCGGCGCTGGGATTTTCTCCTCAGTTTCCTGACGGCGGTGGACCGACAAGCTTTGAAGCCAGCTTCGCGCAAAACATCGCTGAGTTGTGGCAGATTCCTGCCCGCACGCGCACGGCTGAACAGAGTCTTGAACAGGCTCTGCTTACGCTTGCTCGGGAAGTCAGCACGACCGCGCTTGAAGCCAAAGCCGCGTACTACAGAGCGGTCCGCACAGACCGTGAGATAGAAGTGAGTCAAGGCAACGTGGATATCACCACGCAACTCGTTGACCTCGCCAAGGTGCGCGAGGAAGCCGGGGTGGGGAGCTTGGTTGATGTGCAACTCGCAGAGTCGGAGTTGCTGCAAACGGAGCTGGCTTTACGAACAGCAACAATAGCGCGCTTTGAGGCACGCACGGAACTGACGAAACTGTTGGGACTCCCCGTGCCGCCTGACCAGTTGCCGCTCACCGATTCCTTGCCAGATCCACCCCACTGGACAGTAACCCCGGAGCAGCTGATGGCACTGGCCCGTAGCCATCGCTTAGATGTACAAGCCGCGCAGAACGCTGTGCGTGCGGCAGAAGCTCGTGTCGAAGAGGAGAAGCGGAAAGCCGTACGCGTGGTGGAGATCGGCGGTATCCGCGATGCGGAAGACCGCACGGGGCCAACCCTTGGGGTGGAGTTGCCGCTCTTCGACCAGAATCAAGCACAAATCGCCAAAGCCTCGTATCTCGCACAGCAAGCGAACAAAAATTTGGCAGCACTCGTGCAGGAACTCACGCAAGACACCCGCGTTACCTATGAGCGCGCCCGCAACGCCTGGGAGAACACACGGTTTTATCAACAACAGCTCCTCCCGTTACGACAAGGAAGTCTTGAACTCTCCCGGGAAGCCTACCGCTACGGCCGTGCATCAATCTTGCAGGTGCTTGATGCGGAGCGGAGGCTCCTAGAGGCCCGTGCCGGCTACTTGGAGGCGCTGCAGACGTCCGCTACGGCGCTGGTCGATCTCGAACGCGTTACCGGTCAACCGGCCGCACGGATTTTGTCTGCCACACAGCAGCAAACTCCACCCTTCCTTGTGCCTCCTGCAGACCGCACCCCCTAAGGTGAAAGGACGAGAGAGATTTCCATGAACAGTATAACACTATCAGTGAATAAAATTGCGCTTGCGCTGGGTATCGCCTTTCTCCTCGGCGGTCTAAGCGCCTGGCTGTGGGCCGCTCGCTTATCCACCCCTCCGCAGGATGCTCATGCGGAACGCGAGAAGCTGGAGGGGGACGGATCAGACAAGCACGGTGAGCATGCGGAACAGGACGAGCACGAAGAGGGAAAACTGATGTTATCTCCTGAAGCGCAGCGCGAGGCTGGAATCACCATTGCCGAGGCAATCGGTGGCGTGTTGGAACAAACGCTGGAGCTCCCCGGCGAGGTCATGCTCAACGCCGACCGTGTGGTGCACATCGTCCCCCGCGTGGGTGGAATCGTCCAGGGCGTGCACAAAACTCTGGGCAACGGGGTGAAGGCTGGCGAGATCATGGCAGTGATTGAGAGCCGTGAGCTGGCCGAGACCAAAGCCGCCTACCTCGCCGCGAAACAACGTCTGGCCCTGGCCAAGGCCACACTTGCCAGCGCGGAAGAACTCCGCGCCAAGCGCATCCTGCCAGGGCTCGAGTACCTTGGCACGAAACGCGACTTTGACAATGCGGAAATCGAACTGCGCACTGTGACGCAGAAGCTCCATGCGCTGGGACTCACATCGACGGAGATTACCGCCATCACCCAGGATCAGGACAAAGGTGCTGCGTTTGCTGTGTATGAACTGCGGGCTCCCGCCGCGGGAACGGTGACAGAAAAGCACGTCACTCTCGGTGAGGTCGTCGAAAACAATAGTGACGTGTTTGTCATTGCCGACCTGTCCACGGTCTGGGCTAATGTCACCGTCTACGCGCAAGACGCTCCGCGGCTTAAGGTCGGTCAAGCCGTGCATATTACCGCGGAAGGGTTTCCGATCGAAGCCACCGGCACAATCTCCTATATTAGCCCGGTCGTGGCGGAAGCCACCCGTACCGCCACCGCTCGTGTGGTTATGCCCAACCCGGACGAACGCTGGAAACCGGGAATGTTTGTCACCGCCCGTATCGTGCTTGCCACCGAACCCGTGCGTACCCTCGTCCCGAACGACGCTCTGCAAACGGCGGACAACAAACCCATCGTCTTCGTACCCGAGGAGGGCGGGTTTGCGCCACGACCGGTGACGGTGGGTCGTGCCAATAAGACCCATTCGCAAATTCTTGCCGGACTGGAGCCCGGAGACCGTTACGTCAGCACCGGTGTGTTCGTGCTCAAGGCGGAACTCGGCAAGGGCGAAGGCGGGCACGATCACTAAGTACACAGCGCACGAAATACGCAACGAGTTCCCGACTTCGTCATTCCGGGCGAGCAGCGCGAGACCCGGAATCCAGGAGGAGAAAGCCTGGATGCCCGTCTGCGCGGGCATGACGGACCTAAGGAGACAAGCAGGAGTGTCATTCCCGCGAAAGCGGGAATCCAATGCGTGGTAAACGTATTTGCAATCTGCATTAAGAGAGCGAGACAGACAATCATGATTGCCACAATTCTGCAATTTGCCATTCGTCAACGGTTGCTGGTGATGTTCCTTACTGTAGGGATAGCAGCGCTCGGACTGTGGAACTTCTCGCGTCTGCCCATTGACGCCGTGCCGGATATCACCAATGTCCAGGTGCAGGTAAACACCAACGTTACTGGGTTGTCGCCCTTGGAAATTGAACAACGCATCACCTTTCCCATCGAATCCTCGATGGTGGGCCTGCCCGGCGTCGAGCAGGTGCGCTCCCTGTCTCGCTATGGCCTCTCGCAAGTCACCGTAGTGTTTCAGGACGGCACAGATATTTACCACGCCCGCCAACTCGTGAATGAACGCTTAGCGGAAGCGCGCGGCAATTTGCCTGCGGGCTTAGCCGAGCCAGTCATGGGACCAATCGCTACTGGTCTGGGGGAAATCTACATGTGGGCTGTGGAAGCCACGGGACCAAAACCAGACAGCAGCGTCTACACGCCAATGGAGTTGCGGGAAATCCAGGACTGGATTATCCGCCCCCAGCTTCGCACCGTTCGCGGCGTGACGGAAGTCAACAGCATTGGTGGGTATGAGAAACAGTTCCATATCACGCCGACCCCGGCGCGGCTCATGGCCTACGGGATTTCGTTTCGTGAGTTCTTTGAGCGGATTGCCGAGAACAATGTCAACGTCGGCGCCGGGTATATTGAACACAAGGGCGAACAATATCTCATTCGCGCCACGGGTCTCGTGCGCACGCTAGAGGATATGCAAAACATCATCATCGGCTCGCATGACGGTGTGCCAATCTATGTCAAAGATGTCGCCACCGTGGGGCTCGGCAAAGAGCTGCGCACTGGAGCCGCCACGGAGAACGGCAAGGAAGCGGTGATTGGCACGGCGATCATGCTCGTCGACGAAAACAGCCGCACAGTGTCGCGGGCGGTGGACGCTAAGATGCAGGCGATTAACAAGACCCTGCCACCCAATGCGCAGGCCCGCACGCTCTATGACCGGACCTACCTGGTCGATGCCACGCTGCACACAGTTGAGAAAAACCTCATCGAAGGGGCCATCCTGGTGATTGCCATTCTCTTCTTGCTCCTGGGGAATTTCCGGGCAGCGTTTATCGTGGCGCTGGCGATTCCGCTGTCGATGCTCTTTGCCATCACTGGCATGGTACAGAACAAGATCAGCGGGAACCTCATGAGCCTGGGCGCCGTCGATTTCGGCATCATCATTGATGGCGCCGTGGTGATGGTGGAAAACATCATCCGACGGCTTGGCGAGGCACAGCACCAGCTTGGCCGAAAACTCTCGCTCGCGGAACGTGCGGACCTTTCCTTCAGCGCGGCAAAAGAAGTTGCCCGCCCAACCGCCTTTGGCGTTGCCATCATCATGATTGTCTATCTCCCGATCCTCACGCTCACAGGAATCGAAGGAAAAATGTTTCGCCCGATGGCGGAGGTGGTGTTACTGGCGCTCGCAGGGGCGCTCATCCTCTCGTTCACGGCGATTCCCGCGCTGTGTGTGTTAGGCCTCGGCGGCAAAATCAGCGAAAAAGAAAACTTTCTGCTCGCATACATCAAGCGCGGCTATGAGCCGCTCCTGCACTGGGCGCTCCGACGCCGTACACTGATCGCCCTCAGCGTGGGAGGTCTGGTCGTCGCCACGATACTGGTCGCCTCGCGTTTGGGGAGTGAGTTTGTCCCCAAGTTGAATGAAGGGGCGCTCGCCTTGCAACCGAGCCGCATTCCGAGCATCAGCCTCACTGCGAGTGTGGCGATGCAGGCGCGGATTGAAAAAGTGCTCTTGGAACACTTCCCGGATGAAGTGGCACTGGTCTTCGCACGCACAGGCACGGCGGAAGTCGCCACCGATCCCATGGGTCCGAATATTTCAGACACCTACATCATGCTTCATCCCCGGGAGCAGTGGAAAAAAGCAGCGTCCCAGGAAGAACTGGCAGAGGAAGTGGAAAAGGTCATTGCCAACCTCCCCGGACAGAACTTTGAGTTTAGTCAGCCGATTGAGCTGCGCTTTAACGAGCTTATTGCCGGGGTCCGGGCAGAACTGGCGGTCAAAGTCTTTGGCGATGATCTGCAGCAACTTGCCGAGGCCGGTAACAGAGTCGCTGCCGTGCTTAACGGCGTTCCCGGAGCAGCAGACGTTAAGGTTGAGCAAGTCAGCGGGTTGCCTGTGCTCACCGTCGATATCGATCGTGCTGCTATTGCGCGCTTTGGGCAGAACGTCTCGGACGTACAAAGTATCGTTGAGATTGCCCTGGGTGGGAAATCCGCGGGGGAAGTGTTTCAAGGAGACCGCCGTTTTGACTTAGTGGTGCGCATGCCGGAAGATTTACGGCTTGACTTGGAGCAACTGGCACGCCTGCCAATTCCCCTGCCACCGCAGGAGCCGGAGAAGAGGATGAAGCCGGTCAAGCTGTCTGCGGACACGGACTCGCGCTCGGCCTATATTCCGCTTTCACGGCTGGCACACATTGAGTTGAAGGAAGGACCCAACCAAATTAGCCGCGAGAATGGCAAACGCAGGATTGTGGTCTCTGCCAACGTGCGCGGACGCGACCTCGGCTCTTTTGTCGCCGAGGCGCAACAGAAAGTTAACGCATCGGTCACGCTGCCCGAAGGCTATTGGATTACCTGGGGTGGGCAGTTTGAAAACCTGATGGCGGCGCGGGAGCGGCTGACAGTGGTCGTGCCGCTCGCGTTATTTTTGATTTTCATGCTGCTCTTTGCCTCGTTTCACTCGGTGCGCCTCGCCGCGCTGGTCTTCACCGGCGTGCCGCTGGCACTCACTGGCGGTGTGTTTGCTCTGTGGTTGCGCGATATGCCGTTTACGATCTCCGCCGGCGTAGGGTTTATCGCGCTCTCTGGCGTCGCGGTACTCAACGGCTTGATGCTGGTGAGCTTTATTCGCCAACTACGCATGGACGGGCTGCCAGTAGAGGAGGCGGTCGTGCACGGGTGCCTGAAACGGCTGCGTCCCGTGCTCATGACGGCGCTGGTGGCGTCCTTGGGGTTTGTTCCGATGGCGCTGTCCACCAGCATGGGTGCGGAAGTGCAACGGCCCCTCGCCACAGTCGTCATTGGCGGCATCATCAGTAGCACGTTGCTCACCTTGGTCGTATTACCCGCAATTTATAGCTGGTTTGACCAGGAAACGATCGCCAACGCGTAGAAAGGAGCGTGGCTCTTATGCGAAAGTCGGTGCGTATGTATGCGGTGCTCTGGTCGCTCCTGTGGTGGCCGACGCTCGTTCATAGCCAGCCGAACAACCTGAATATCATTGGTTCGGACCCTACCTCCGTCAATGCTGAGTACGACGGCATTGTGATTTGCTTTCGCTGTGATGTCTCCCCGAATCCAGAAAACCGCACTCGCTGCGAGCAAGAGGGGCATCAACCGTTGCTCAAAAGAGCCGAGGGTCACACGCATACTTTGATAGGGAGTACCAACAAGATTACGACACAGCTCGCGTCCGACGAATTGCATGGCAAGTCAGTGCATATTAAAGGGCTCTACTACCCCAAGGCCAACTACATTCTCGTCAGTGAGGCGAGTCTACGCGAGCGAGGATCGCGCTGACGCCAGAGGAACTTTACGGATGTGCAAAACTCATAGGAGACTTGTTCCATTAACATTAACACCAGGACAGTCTGTACAGGGAACACCTCTCCTGTGGGTAGATAGGGAAGCGTGGTTATCGTCATGGCAACAGGTTTTTCTGAATGGAAACCGCCGTGTCATGGAATTGGCGTTCGGCGCACTGTCAATACACACGACTCCTT
>JBFWZL010000313.1:0-7935 GCA_050185455.1 Binatia bacterium
CGCAATGACTGTTCCATTCATCTTTTTGATCGCTACGACTCCCATACTGCCATCACTGCCCGTCCCGGTGAGGACCACTGCAATAGCGCGATGTTTATAGCTTGCCGCCACTGATTCAAACAACAAGTCGGCGGAAGGGCGGACAAAGTGCACTAGCTCTGATTGCGAGAGAGAAATCGTGCCGTTGGGATTCACGAGCAAGTGCCGATTTGGCGGAGCGACATACACCTTTCCCGGACTGACGTGGTCTCCTTCCTCGGCTTGCTTGACTGGCAGGGAAGTGCGTCGGCTCAGTATTTCAGCCATCAGGCTGCGATGGCGAGGGTCCAGGTGTTGCACAACTAACAGCGCAGCCGGAAAAGCCGTTGGCAAAGCAGAGAGAACCGTGCTTAAGGCCGTGAGCCCTCCTGCTGAAGCTGCAAGCGCCACGACATCGAAGGCTACAGTTGAGGAAGACGGAGGCACATCCGTCCTCTTCTTTTCAGCAGTACGGCTCTTCCTCATACTTTCCAATCCTCCTCAACGGACCTTAGCGGTTGTGTATGAAGAGGTCAACGAAAGAAAAAACCTGAATAGACAGAAAAGAAAACTGACAGGAGCTCCTTCCGAGTAAGAAAACTTTTCTTGTATAAGAAAAAAGAGGATTGAAAACTCGTAAGGTCTATCCAGTAAACGATAAAGCTTTCCAGGCGGCAATAATGAGATCCTCATAAGGACCTTCCTTATTTCACTCAACTAGAGGAGCAGTAATCATAATCTACGATATTTTCCTGTTGGCGAGGTAGTAATGATTCTCGAAACCCTTCCTGTTGGATAGCCCGGTCCGCATCTTGTACCTGACGACCTCCGCCACTCCTTTCCTTTGCTCTTCTTCCTTCCTGTGCTAAAGTCCGGTCCGATCTTACTAAAGAGCACCGGAGGGGACTCATGCCAAAACCTCTTGAAGGTATTCGCGTTATCGATTGGACCATCTGGCAACAAGGCCCGGTATCAACCATGATGCTAGGCGATCTCGGCGCCGAGGTCATCAAGATTGAAGACCGCGTCGGCGGCGACCCCGGACGCGGCATCATGAGCATCGGCGGCGCATCGACCAGTGCTGCGAATCAGCGAAACTACTATTTTGAGGCGAACAATCGCCACAAAAAAAGCATCACTCTTGATCTTAAGAAGCCCGAGGGCAGAGAGATCGTCTACAAACTCGTCGAAAAATCCGATGTGTTCGCACAGAACTTTCGTAAAGGCGTCGCAGGTAGGTTAGGGCTCGATTACCAGACCCTCTCCACCTATAACCCCAAGCTGATCTACGCGAGCGCCACTGGCTACGGTCCCGAAGGCCCCGATTCCGGCGAGCCGTCATTTGATTATATGGGTCTCGCCAGGTCGGGCATCATGAACGCCGTGGGCGAGCCCGATATGGAGCCGTTAAGCATCACCGGCGGCATCGCCGACCAAATGGGTGCGATCATGCTTGCCTATGGCGTCATTACCGCCCTCTTCGCTCGTGAACGCTATGGTGTCGGTCAAGAAGTCGACAGTTCACACCTTGGCAGCATGATGGCGTTGCAAGGGCTGAATCTGTCGAGCCGCTTGACGCTAGGGAAAGGGTTTCGCCGCTCGTATCGCACCAAAGCGCCCAACCCGCTGTGGAACCATTACAAATGTGGAGACGACAAATGGATCTGTTTGGCCATGATCCAAGCCGACCGCTACTGGTCAGACTTTTGTAAGACGCTCGGTATCCAACATCTGGAGAAAGATCCCAAATTCGCTACGATGAACATTCGCGCGAAAAATAGCGAGGAGGTCATCCAGGTCATCGACCAAATCTTTGCAACGAAACCGCGAGACGAGTGGATGCAGCTGCTCAAGCATGGTGGAGATTTCATTTATACGATCGTCAATTCGATTGATGATCTTCCCAATGATCAGCAGATGCTCACAAATAATTACATCGTCGATTACGAACATCCTAGCTGGGGGCCGACTAAAGTCGTCGGCGTACCCGTCCGTTTGGGCAAAACCCCTGGAGATCCCAGAGGCGTCGCTCCAGAGTTTGGTGAGCATACCGAACAAGTGCTGATCGAGTTATTAGGCTATTCGTGGGAGGATATTGGGCAGTTAAAAGAGAAAGAAGTTATTTAGCCACTAGCGATTAGCAATGAGCTGTTAGCCAGGCAAAAAGGACGAGGTTCCCTTTTGGGCTAAAAGCGAATAGCTAAGAACTAATGGCTATTGAACAAAGGAGGGAACGTTCATGAATCGACCTCTCGACGGCGTGCGGGTTATCGATTGGACCATTTGGCAGCAAGGGCCAGTGTCCACCATGATGCTGGCCGATCTTGGCGCGGAGGTGATCAAAGTCGAAGAACGGGTTGGCGGCGATCCGGGGCGCGGGGTGCTCAGTATTGCCGGCGCCATGGTCGGCGCGACCAGCGGCCCGAATTTCTATTTCGAGGCCAACAACCGTCATAAGAAAAGCCTGACGGTTGATCTCAAAAAAC
The DNA here is from genome assembly GCA_050185455.1 of Binatia bacterium. GTDB lineage: Bacteria > Desulfobacterota > Binatia > Bin18 > Bin18 > SYOC01. The sequence goes on from JBFWZL010000313.1 coordinate 2,505, forward strand.
CTGAGGCGAAAGAAATTATTTACAAGCTGACGGAAAAATCCGATGTCTTCGTGCAGAACTTTCGCAAAGGCGTCGCCGACAAACTTGGGCTTGGTTATGAAGTGTTGAAAAAATATAACCCTAAGCTTATCTACGCGAGCGCCACAGGCTATGGCCCGTTTGGACCGGACTCCGCCGAGCCGTCGTTCGATTACATGGGGCTCGCACGATCGGGAATTATGACAGCCGTGGGAGAACCTGACATGTCGCCCCAGGCAATCACTGGCGGCATTGCCGATCAAATGGGCGCTATCGTGATGTCCTACGGCATTCTCGCCGCGTTGATCGCCCGTGACAAATATGGCGTCGGGCAGCAGGTTGACGCTTCTCACCTCGGCAGCATGACCGCATTGCAAGGGCTGAATGTTTCCTGCAAAACGATTCTGGGAAAAGAATTTAAACGCATGCCGCGCGCCGCGGCCCCGAGTCCGCTGTGGAATCACTATAAGTGTGGCGATGGAAAGTGGATCTGCCTGGCGATGGCGCAGCAAGATCGCTACTGGAAAGACTTCTGCAAGGTCTTGGGCGTCTCGGAAATATCGACCGACTCGCGCTTCGATACCATGCAAAAACGAGCGGAAAACGCCGCTCAACTGGTTCCCATCCTTGATAAAGTATTTGCTTCTAAATCACGAGATTACTGGATGAAGGCGCTCAAGGAAGGCGGCGATTTCATCTATACGGTAGTGAACTCGATCGACGATCTCATGCACGACGAACAGATGATCAGGAACGAGTATATCGTCGATTACGATCATCCGCGGATCGGCAAGACCAAACTCGTCGGGTTCCCACTCCGTTTAAGCGAAACGCCGGCCGACCCGCGAGGAGCGGCGCCGGAATTCGGTGAACATACTGAGCTGCTTCTTACCGAATTACTCGGTTATTCGTGGGAAGACGTGGCGAAGTTAAAGGAAGCTGAGGTCATCTAGGGGCTGGGTGTTAGGGACTAAGGGCTGGGGAAAACTAGAATAGCGACGAGTTTCCCTAGCTTCGTTTCTACTTTCCAGCACCCAACATTTAACACTTAACACCCATGTCGATTCACTGTTTCACTCTTACTCCTACCCCTCCCTATTCTCTTGATCTTACCGCGATTCGTTTCGCCCGTTTCAAGGATGAAATCGTAGACCGGGTACGGGCGAAACAATATCAACGCTTATTATCGGTTGACGGACAGTTCGCATTGGCAACGGTTACGGATGCTGGCACGACGACCAAGCCGCAACTGCAGATTGAGTTACAAAGCCTGAGCAAAACAGATCTCGATCGACCTGAGTTCGCCGCTCAGCTCCGACACATCCTTTGTACGGATTTGGACCTGAAACCATTCTACCGTCATTCGCGTACAGACGAGCTACTTGCTCCCATTACGCCGCGTTTCCGTGGACTGAAACTGCCGGCCAGTCCCACGGTTTTTGAGTCCCTCGTTATGGCCGTCTTGTCTCAACAGGTGAATCTCACGTTTGCCTACTCCATCAAACGCGAACTAGTCGAGACGTTCGGCGGACAGTGGAAAGCAAATGGAGAGACGCACTATGCTTTCCCCCGTCCGGAGCGATTTGCGGAAGAGACAGCGGAGAGTTTGCGGCGCTTCCGCCTGAGCCAGGCCAAGGCGGCAACACTCGTGCGGCTTGGGGAAGCCTTTGCGTCGAAGGCGATGACCGAGGAAGAGCTGGCGGCGCTTCAAGACGAAGAGGTCGTGGAGCGACTGATACAAATCAAAGGCATCGGACGTTGGAGCGCGGAAATCGCGCTGTTACGCGGCCTGGCGCGGATCGACGCGTTTCCCGGAGGCGACCTGGGCGTCGTCAAATACGTCGCCCAAGGCTTGCTTGGAAAAGCCGAAAAAGCTACTGAAGCTGATATGCGCGCCTTTGCCGAGCGTTGGCGTCCGTACCGTGGGCTGGCGTTAATTTATTGTTATGCGGAATTAATGAAGCGGCGTTCAGAATGAGACGCCAGTCATTAGTTATCAGTTGCTAGTTTTCAGAAGGACAATTTCCTACGCTTTGCCTTTACTGAGAACTGGCTACTGATAACTGACCCTTCTCTTTAGAACATCCCTGAGATCTTTCCATCTGCGTCCATCGACATGCCAATCGCCGCCGGTTTTGCAGCTAAGCCTGGCATCGTCAGCATTTCCCCTGTAAGCGGCACGCAGAATCCGGCGCCGGCGGACAAGCGTATTTCGCGCACGGTGAGGGTAAAGTCGCGTGGCCGACCAAAAATTTTTGGATCGTCGGACAAGGACATCTGTGTTTTCGCCATGCAGATGGGAACGTTGCTATAGCCAAGGGAGTTGATGCGGTCGAGGTCGGTGCGCGCACGCGGCAACAAGGCAATGTCCGCCGCGCCGTAGACCTTCTGAGCGATAGTGCGGATTTTAGCTTCGATCGAGGCTTCCAAGGGATAGAGGAATTGTGGTGTTGCTGTCGGTTTCTGGCAGACGTTGACAATCGCTTCGGCCAGCGGCAAGCCGCCTTCACCGCCGTGACCAAAGACATCGATCACTTTTGCCTCCAGTCCGAGGGCGCGGCACTCTTCCACAACGAGCTGAAGTTCATCTTCTGTATCCGCAGCAAAACGATTGATGGCGATGATAGGTTGCAAACCGTACTCGCGGACGCTCTCGGCGTGCTTTGTTAAGTTGCTCATGCCGAGCTTCAGGGCTTTCAGGTCCGGTTTGTTGATGTCACTGAGCGCCGCGCCGCCGTGCATTTTCAGTGCTTTTACCGTTGCAACGAGTACAACAGCGGACGGCCATAACCCTGCCGCGCGACACTTGATGTCAAGGAATTTTTCCCCACCAAGATCAAACCCAAATCCCGCTTCAGTCACTACATAGTCTGCGTAACTCAACGCCAGACGTGTTGCGAGGATGCTGTTGCAGCCGTGGGCAATGTTGCCGAACGGACCGCCATGCACGAAGGCAGGGACGCCTTCTACTGTTTGCACCAGGTTCGGCTTGAGCGCGTCTTTCAAAATGATCGCCATCGCCTCCGGCGCTTGCACTTCGCTGGCAGTCACTGCTTTGCCCTTACTGGAAAATCCAATCACGATGCGCGAGAGTCGCTCGATGAGATCCGCCGGGCCACTGGTGAGACTAAGGATCGCCATGACTTCAGACGCCGCGGTGATGTCGAAACCCTCTTCTCGCGGCACTCCCATAAGCCGTCCGCCAAGGCCGATAACGACTTGACGCAGCGCGCGGTCATTCATATCCATCACGCGCCGCCAGCGAATCTGTCGGACATCGAGGTCCACTTGTCCGTGGAAAAGCGCGTTATCCAGCATGGCAGAAAGCAGATTATGCGCCGATGTCACAGCATGGATATCGCCGGTAAAATGGAGATTAATGTCCTCCATCGGCAACACTTGCGAACGCCCACCACCACACCCGCCACCTTTCACCCCGAATACCGGCCCCATGGACGGTTCACGCACGGCCACCGTCGCCTTTTTCCCTAAACGGGCCAGAGCTTGTCCTAGACCAACGGTAGTAGTGGTTTTCCCTTCCCCCGCCGGCGTGGGATTAATCGCGGACACTAGAATCAGCTTGCCCGGCGAACGTGTTGAAGCTGAAGATAAGGCGTCAAGGGCAATTTTCGCTTTATAGCGACCGTAGGGTTCAAGAAATTGAGGGGACAGAGCCAATTTCGCTGCAATCTCTTCGATCGGCTTCAAAGTCACAGCTTGAGCGACAGCTAAGTTTTGGTCACGACTCATGAACTTTTATTCCTTTCCGACAAGAAGCTCTCAGCAGTCAGCTATCAGCAATTAGCCTGAGAAGGCAACGGGCTGTCCTCGCAGCTCTCCGTTTAGCTGAACGCTGACGGCTGAAAACTAAAAGCTTCTTAAAACCGCTTTGCCGCCTCAGCCATACGTGAGAGTTTGCCGCTGGCCACATCAGTCGTTCGTCGACCAAAACCGCAAGAAGGGGCCGCCCAGAGTCGTTCAGGTTCGACAAAGTGGAGTAGCTCTTTCATACGATCCGCAATGAAGTCGGTCGTCTCCACGGGGCTTTTGACATCCACGATCCCGGCAATCACTTCCATGCTTTTAGGGATATCGCGCAGACAGGCGCGGTCCGCCCATTGCCCGGGATGCGAACATTCCAAATGCACCTTATCGATCACCCCACTCAGCTGCCGCACAAAGGGCATGAGTGCGTGCAGATTATGCGCAGTAATGGCGGATTGAGACCCAAGATCCCCCAAGCAACAGTGGATAGTTTTTATCGCCTGTACTTCGGCAAAACTCTGACAGACAAGATCAACCGCCTGTTCCGGCGTAAGCTCGCCTAACACTAACCGAATCGCGATAAAAGGAATGTCGAGCTGAATCTCCTTTGCGCCCAGGGAGGCAAGGGCTCGCGTTTCTCGGTTGACGATATCAATGGCGCGGGGAAGTTGCGCTCGCGCCTTCTCCACTGGACGAAGGTGAGAAAGCACTTCAAGAGGGCCGGGAACGGAGACTTTCTTCAGCGCCGGATCAATTTGCGATTCACGTCGGAACCCATCGACATAACCCAACCCATGCGGCGCATTGATCTCATCGAGAATCTCGTACTCCGCCACGTCAGTATAGCCCTTGAGTTCTGACGCTTGCGGTTTTATCAACCGCACTCCCGTCAGCTGACGAGGAATATGTTGGATGAACGTCTCTGCGAAGAACTCCCCTCCCATGAATTGCGTGACGCCAGTCGCCTTCTGTTCACGGATGGCGATTTCCGCGGCGCCGACGAGCGTCGGCTTGATTAGCATCGCCGGTAAGGTTCCCTGATGGTATTGCAGCAGTCGCTCACGGTACGCCTCAGGTAGAGGCCAACTTCCAACAACAGTCGTACGAATCATTACAGCACCTGGAATGTTCAGTCCGAGGTTCGAAGGCAAAATTTATTTATTCCTACATACGAGGAACACCATGAAGATTTCACCTCAGATCGTCATGAGATCCCCCTCCCGCGAAGATGAAGGGGATTTTCCTCCTCAATTGGAAGGGTTGTCAAGGTGCGCTGTGCTCAGGAGTAGTTCTGAGTGGAGGCGCTTTGGTGAGGCGTCTCCGACGAGAGGCCTTTTCCGACTGTGGCGAGATTAGCCAACGCTTCAATTCGTTGTTTGTGATGAGATTTGAGATTGTCCCCCCGAGAGAACTGCTCCTGCGGCTCGGGGAGGGAGTGACGTGAGGGGAATATCAAAATCTGACGCCGCGGGCGGATTCTCACAATAAAATTGTTCCCTTTGGACTGCGGAAGCTATGCTTTTGCTTTGCTCGGGCGAAATCGTACTTCGCCGCATTCTGGCGCGAAGCATAGCTTCGCGCACCAAAGCGCCAGCCATGTTGGCGCAGTCCATAAGCAGACCGTGCATAACGTTGATCCGAGCCGCAA
>JBFWZL010000314.1:0-7933 GCA_050185455.1 Binatia bacterium
TATGAATGCCTCCTGCCATGACGGCTTGCGTTACGCCGGCATCTTGAAAGGCGGAGATAATTTTTCCCAACTCTCCGACATGCACCCAGGTCACGTCGGGAATGAGATCGGCAAGTTCTGACGGTGTTTCTCCACGGTGGGCGACAGCAACAAGTGAAACCCCTTCGCGCTGCGCTGCTTCCGTAAAGATGAGGGGAAACCGGCTGTTGCCAGCAATCAGGCCCAGTCGCGGCGTATCCGAGGAGGGCAAAGTTACACCAACTCTTCCGACCCTTCCGGATCTTCATTACCGCGTGGGCGACAGATGCCGCGTGTCGAGGCTTCAACGAATTTGGCAAGATGGAGAATCTGGGGAGAATGTGCGGCGGCCGTACGTATCGCCGCGAGCGCTTCTTTCAAGGGCAAGCCTTCGGAAAAGAGTGTCCGATAGGATTTCTTTAGCAGAGCAATTTGCTCATTCGTCCAGCCTCGCCGCTTGAGGCCGACTAAATTCAAGCCGTACAAATGAGCGCGATCGCCAACAGCTGTGCAGTAGGGGGGGACATCGAGAGAGACCATCGCACCGGCGCCGAGATAAGCGGATTCACCAATGCGGGTGAATTGGTGCACCCCAACCAGGCCGCCGACGCCTGCATAATCTTCAATCATGACGTGTCCACCGAGCGTGGCGCAATTCGCGAGAACGATGCCATTGCCGATCTGACAGTCATGCGCCACGTGCGAATAGGCCATGAATAAGTTTCCATTGCCGACCCGAGTCACCATGCCGCCGCCAGCCGTGCCTGGATTCAACGTGGTAAACTCACGAATGACGTTGCGGTCACCGATGAGGAGAGTGCTCTCTTCATCGCGATACTTTTTGTCTTGTGGGATTGCTCCCACGCTTGCAAATTGAAAAATACGGTTCTCTGCTCCGATAATGGTGCGACCGTCTATAACGGCATGCGGCCCAATCCAGGTTTCTTTACCAATGCGAACGTGTGAGCCGATTACCGTGTAAGGGCCCACCTGTACGCCGCTGTCGAGTTCGGCTCCTGGAGCGACAACCGCTGAGGGATGGATAGAGATCGTCGATCGAGTCACGCGGGTTTCTCCTCCGAGTGCTCAAAATCAAACATAAGTGTAAACTCAAGCTCAGCGGCGACCTGTTCTTCAACGCGCGCCGTGCCGCGCATTTTCCAAAACAATCCGCGCCGCCGCATGGAGACGACTTCGAGGTGTAATTGGTCGCCGGGAGTTACTTGATAGCGAAATCGTACGCGGTTCAGAGCCGTAAGCATGGCGAGCGCCCTATCAGACCCGGCTTCCGCTGATGACGTTGCATGAGCCAGAATGCCGCCTGCTTGCGCCACGGCTTCACATAATAACACTCCTGGCATGATCGGGTGGTCCGGAAAATGACCAGTAAAGAACGGCTCATTCACAGTCACATTTTTGAGTGCGACAATGCGTCGGCCTGGCTCAATTTCGACTACGCGGTCAACAAGTAAAAATGGATATCGATGCGGTAAGATCGCCGCAATCGCTCGTGCGTCTTTCATCGTGATGGAAAGCCAAAGGGGCGGTTGGCTGTCTTTCTTTGCTCTTTAGCGAGAGGAGACCTTGGTTCCCCTGGCGTTGTAGGTTTTGATGACTGTTTCCGTCAAATCAATTGCTTTCGAGCCATACAGTACGACTGTATTGTTTCCTTCCAGGATCAGTGTGTAGTTTCCTTGTTCTCCCATACCTTGGATGACTTGCCGGAGTTCTTCCAGGATGCGTCCCGTGAGGTCTCGGTCCTTAATTTGTAACTCTTGCTGCGAGTCTTTGTACTGACGCTCAAAATCCCGTAGTTTTTGGCGATAATCGCGCTCGAGAGAGTCTCGCTCCTCTTCTTTTAAGAGAAGCCCCTTTTTTTCCAGCTCGTCCTTGAGCTTTTCGACTTCCTTTTTGCGTCTTTCGAGACTCTGCTCCATACGGTCGACTTCAGCTTTGAAAACTTCTTTCGCCTTTTTCCCCGCCTCTGACTCGTTCAAGGCTTTTTGCAAATCCACATAGCCGACCTTCATATCTTCCGCCTGGGCGATGGTGAAGCTACATAGTAGTAGTCCGGCGAGAAGTAGATAACTAAGTGCGTTACGCATAGAAAATCCTTGTTCTCCTGTATACACGACGGCCCTGAATGGACGAGTCGTTCGTTAGGTATCTCCTGGAAGTCTGGAACGTTGATTAGTAGGGTGAGTAGCGACCGTTACCGGAACCGCCGCCGAACCCACCGAACGAGAAGTGCATCGTACTGGTGCGTTCATCGCTTTTGGCATTCAATGCACGGCCAAGTTCAATACGAATCGGACCAAACGGCGAACGCCAACGAATGCCTGCCCCGACCGAGTAGCGAAAGTCTGAGACATCGATGCCTTGCTTACGCGTGAAAGCATTCCCAATATCGCTAAACACCACACCTTTCAAATTGAGCTGTTGCACGATAGGGAAATTTATTTCATTGTTAAGAACTAACTGCTCGCTTCCACCTATCGGGCGGCGATAGGTCTTGAGGCTTCTGCCAGTCGGCGCGCTTGGATCGCTGATGCTGACGGTGACTTTCTCACGTGGTCCGAGACTACGCTCGCCGAATCCGCGAATAGAGTTAATACCGCCTGGGAAGTAGCGGTCGAAAAGTGGAAGGTCATTATTCAGAATTTCTTTATCTTCCGTGGCGATAGGGCCTCGCTCATGAAAATCGATATCACCGACTCCATAGCCCAGAAACCCGCCTGTCATCCAGGTAAACTGTCCAAATTTTGGACTGCGATAAAGCGGGATAAAGAATCGGGCTTCTAGTTCAGCTTTCTTGTAGTCCGTGCTTCCCCCAAGTCCCGCGTATCCCAGTGATATCTGTTGCATTGAACCGCCAGTCGGATCGAAGGGGTGATTCAAAGTATTCCGTAACAGTGTTGGCGTGATGGTTCCTGTCGTATGGGCCCCTCGCTCCGCCCGAATGGCAGCTGGGGTAATAGGGTCGAAGTTACTAATCCGTGCGCGTTCCCACTGGTATTGCATGCCGAGGCGCACATCTTCTAACGGGAACCCCCATAGAGAGTCATACCCCAGCGCGGTAAGGGGATAAAAGACCCGAGCCGTACCTCCAAGACCGGAGCGGTCAAAATCTTCAAAGGCGAACCGCCAGTCAAAAAGATCCATGCCGAGCGTGAACGGAGTGTCGAATACGTAGGGGTCCGTGAAGCTCAAAATTGAGTTTCTATAGCGTGTGCCAATGCTGGCGCCAACGGTCAACTGCTGACCACGACCCATGAGATTGTTCTCTTGGACGCGCGCGCTGGCGATGATACTGGTTGATGAATTGAATCCAGCGCCGACACTGAACGCGCCGGTTTGCGCCTCCTTCACATCGACAAGGACGTTGAGTAAATCGTTCCGCGCCCCTCGTTTCGTAGTGACATTCACGTCTTCAAAAAATCCTAATCGCTGCACGCGTTCCTTGCTGTATTGCAAGCCGGTGGCAGTGAAGAGCGACTGTTCCTGAACGCGTAGTTCGCGGCGGATCACTTTATCGCGAGTTTTGGTATTGCCCGCTACCTCGATACGATCAATGAAGACTTCCGGCCCTTTGTCCACACGGTAAGTAATGTCAACGGTTTTCTCCTCTGGGTGCACGGATGTTTCCGGCTCGACATTGACGAACGCGTAACCTTGGTCACTGAAGAACCCGGTTAGGCGAAACACATCATCGCGCAGCATACTGGCTTTGAAGATGGAACCTTTTTCTAAGCCGACGAGATGTTTCGCGGCGTCTTCCCCTCCGGGCACTTCGCCAGCAAAGGCAACGTCGCCCATCATGAATTGCTCGCCTTCATCGATGCGCATTGTGACGTATATTCCGTCTTCTTTTCGTTCGACTTTTGGCTCGTCAATGCGGACGTTGATGTACCCATTATCGTAGTACCACGCGGTCAGCCGCTCCACATCTGTTTTCAAGACATCACGGTTGAGGACGCCGGTATTAAGAAAGCGCGAGAGGAAATTCTTCTTCCGTGTCGAAATGATGGAGGCCAGGCGCTCACTAGGGAACGCCTGGTTGCCTTCAAAGACGACTTCTTTTACGCGGATTTTCTCGTTCTCGTTCACCGAGAACGTTAAGATGACTTCTCCCGCGGTTGTCTCTTCCGTGCGGTAGGTAATGTCGACGTCAAGGAATCCCTTTTTTTCATATTCTTTCTTTGCATTCTCTACACCAGAGCGGAGTTTCACCGGGTTGAGGATGGTGCGTGGATGCACCTTCAGCGCATTTTCCAAATCCTCTTTGGAGAGACCTTTATTGCCTTCGGTGTGGACCTCACGAATTAAGGGTCGTTCCGTGATCCAATACGTGAGAATGGTTTTTCCGTTTTCCTCGGTCACACGCGCTTCGACATCTTTAAAGAAGCCCATCTTGTAGATGGCGCGTATGTCCTGATCAACAGCTGCCATATTGAGAGGCGTCCCAGCACGACTCGTCAGATAGACGCGAATCGCTTCTTCCTCGACGCGATCGTTGCCGCCGATTTTCACCTCGGCGATCAATGGCTCTGAAGTAGCGGCTACAGCAGAGGGAGGGGCCGCCGTCTTTGGGTCTGCGGCTTGAGCGTGAACGGTTAAGAGCAATATGATCGCGCTTACCGTCCAGATTGTGTACTTCATAATATGTAGAGAGCACCCACCAGCTGAAGTTGTGTTCCCCCCTAACAAAATCCCCATAAGTTGTAAAGTCAGGCGACGCATCCGACGAAGGATAAGCGGTTCCTGAAAGTGGAAGATTGGTGGTCCGCTCAGCGGGAGAGTTCCTGCAGTTTGCCGTTTGTCATACGAAAGGTGCGATCCATGGCCGCCGCTAATTTTTCGTTATGAGTCACGACGGCCATAGTGACTCCTAATCGTTGATTCAGGTCGAGGAGCAGTTGCAAAACGCCATCGCCGGTAGCCGGATCCAGGTTGCCTGTCGGTTCGTCAGCAAGGATGAGTCGCGGCTTCATGACCAAGGCGCGCGCGACCGCCACACGTTGTTGCTCGCCGCCCGAAAGTTCACCAGGACGATGCGTGAGGCGATCTGCCAGTCCGACCTGCACCAACATTGCTGTTGCTCGCTCCTGCGCTTCCGCCCAACTGAGTTCAGCAATCAATCCTGGCATTGTTACATTCTCGAGCGCAGTGAAATCGGGCAAGAGGTGGTGGAACTGGAAAATAAAGCCGATCTCGTGGTTGCGTAATGCGGCTCGTTCCGGCTCTGGGAGCGTGAACAAATCTTGACCGTCCAATAGCACGTGGCCAGTATTCGGCTGATCAAGCATACCGAGAATATGCAAAAGCGTGCTTTTGCCGACTCCTGACTCGCCAATAATGGCTATACATTCTCTAGAGTGGATTGAGAGATCCAAGTCCGCTAGGACATGGATTGCTTTTTCTCCTTCGCCATACTGCTTGTTGAGAGCTTTTGCCTCAATCAGGAATTCGGACACCACACCTCCAGATTCACTTTTGGAAGCCAGTAATCGGTAGTCAGTAGGGAAAGTTAAATTTTCCCTACTGACTCTAGACATCAGAGATTTTCCCTACTCATAGCGGAGCACTTCGACTGGAGGCAAGTTTGCCGCCTGACGTGCGGGGTAAATGGTCGCCAAGAGACAGATGACAATCGATGCGGCTCCCACGAGCAAAAAATTGCTGAGATAGATCTTTACTGGCAGCGTAGAGGTGTAGAAGACGTCAGGGGGGAGACCGATGGGATAATATTTGAGCGCCCAACAGCCCACGTAGCCGAACACCGTACCAAGCAGAGTGCCGGTGACGCCAATAATGGCGCCTTTGTAAATGAAAATGCGTCTGATTGACTGACTCGTCGCTCCCATCGACTTGAGCACCGCGATATCCTTTCGTTTTTCCATGACGACCATGATAAGAGTGGCGATAATATTAAAAGCCGCAACCAGAATGATGAGCAGCAAGACGATGAAATACACGAACTTTTCCAAGGCTAGCGCCGCGAAAATATTGCGATTGATCTCCGTCCAGTCGCGAGCTTTGTACGGAAACCCGAGTTCAGCCTCAATGCGTCGTGCAACTTGTTGTGCGGCGTACACATCCTTCAGGCGCACCTCGATGCCTGTGACCCGGTCTCCCAGGCTAAAAAAATTCTGTGCATCGGTAAGGGACATCATCATCAGTCCCTCGTCATAGTTGTACATGCCCGAATCGAACGTAGCGGCGACCACAAAGCGTTTCACCTTGGGAGTCATGCCTAACGGTCCTGGGCTGGCGTTCAAGGGTGACACGACGTTGATCGGGTCGCCGAGCAACACTCCGAGTTGGCGGGCGAGCGCTTGACCAACGATGACCCCAGTCAGTGTTACTTTGCGCTCTTCATCTCCCTCTTGAAATGTGATTTCTTGCGCGCGTCCCAGCGCCTCAATTGCGCCCTCCTTAATGTGATCGGCGATCTTGACGACTGCGTTTGCCTGCGTTGGGTCTAAGCCGCGGACTAAAACGCCGGAAACACTCTGGCGTGAAGACACCATGACTTGGCTGTAGATAAAAGGAGCCGCGGCGGCGACGCCTGGGACCTGACGGATTTTTTCTACCGCCTGATTGTAGTCGTTGAGCATACCGCTGAGGCTGGTGACCAAAATATGGGGATTAAAACCTAAAATACGGCTCCGCAAATCTTCCTCGAACCCGGTCATCACCGACAACACGATGGTGAGGGTCATCACACCGATCATGACACTGAGGGTTGAGATGCCGGTAATGAGAGAAATGAACGCCTCGCGCCGTTTTGCGCGCAAGTAGCGGAGACTGATGAAGAGTTCGTAACGCACGCGATAGGGGTTGGGGGCTAGGGGTTAAGGGTTGGATTATGGGAAATAGGTGTGAAATAGACCATATATTTATATTTTATCGTTTTGCTTGTCTTGCCCCAGTCCCTAACTCTCAATATCTAACCCCTATTTTTTCTCCGGTCGCATCTGTGGGAAAAGGATGACATCACGGATCGAAGGAGAGTTTGTGAACAGCATGACCAGTCGGTCGATACCGATTCCTTCACCAGCAGTAGGTGGCATGCCGTATTCGAGAGCGCGAACATAATCTTCATCGAGCGCGTGCGCTTCTTGATCTCCGGCCTCGCGCTCGCGCAGTTGTCCAAGGAAACGTTGTAACTGATCTTCCGGGTCGTTGAGTTCAGAGAAGGCATTAGCGAGTTCTCGCCCGGCAATGTACAATTCGAAACGATCAACGAAACGTGAATCTTGCTCGTTGCGGCGCGCGAGGGGAGAAATCTCCACTGGATAGCTGACTACGAACGTTGGTTGAATGAGATGCGGTTCGACAATTGCGCCAAACAGTTCTTCTAGCACCTTTCCCAAAGGGGCGGCTGCATGAGGAAGCACCCCCAGCTCACGAGCTTTTGCGCGGACGACTTCTTCATTTTCGATGTCTTCCGCCGAAAAGCCTGCATACTCCCGGACGGCCTCCTTCATGCCCAGACGTCGCCAGGGGGGAGTAAAGTCGATTTCGTACTCCCCGTACCTTACCCGCGGCCCGCCATTCACCTCTTGGGCAAGAAAGACAAACAGCTCCTCCGTCAGCGTCATAAGATGCTCATAGGTGGCGTATGCTTGGTAGAATTCAAGCATGGTGTATTCCGGGTTATGCTTTGTTGACATCCCCTCGTTCCGAAACATCCGTCCGAGTTCAAATACTCGTTCCACCCCGCCGACAATGAGTCGTTTGAGAAATAGTTCAGGCGCGATGCGAAGATAGAGGTCAACGTCGAGCGTATTATGGTGAGTGACGAATGGTCTAGCCAACGCGCCGCCAGCGATGCTTTGCATGACCGGTGTTTCGACTTCGAGATAATCCCGCTCGATAAAGAACTGGCGGAGCAACTGAATGAGCGTGGCGC
>JBFWZL010000315.1:0-7931 GCA_050185455.1 Binatia bacterium
CCTGGCCGAACGGGGTAGCCCAACGACTGCGGCTGGTCGGGGAGATCTTCTCCAACGCGTTGAGCCGCCAGCAGGCCGACAAGTCGCTCCAGACAGCATACTCGGAAATCTCGACGCTTCAGTTGCGACGCCAGGCGGAAAATCTCTCTCTTCACACAGAGGTCAAGGGAGAAGACAATGGTGACGGGATCATTGGCCAAAGCGACGTTCTCAAGGTCGTTCTTTTCAGGGTCCGGCAGGTTGCCTCCTCTGACACCACCGTCCTGCTTTTCGGTGAGACGGGTGTGGGCAAGGAGCTTATCGCCCGGGCTATCCACCAGCGGAGCCCTCGCCACATTCGTCCCTTGATTACCGTGAACTGCGCTGCCCTGTCGGCTAACCTCATCGAAAGCGAACTGTTTGGCCATGAGAAAGGCTCCTTTACGGGGGCTGCGGCTCAACGATTGGGACGGTTCGAAAAGGCCCACGGCGGGACCCTGTTTCTGGATGAGATCGGCGAGCTGCCGTTAGAGCTCCAGGCCAAGCTACTCCGGGTGCTCCAGGATGGTGAATTCGAGCGGGTGGGCAGCTCGCGGACGTTCCAAGTCGACGTCCGGGTCATCGCCGCGACCAATCGAGACCTGGAGGACGACGTGCGCCGCGGCCGGTTTCGCAAAGACCTCTACTATCGGTTGGAGGTTTTCCCGATGACGGTGCCTGCACTCAGGGATCGCCGAGACGACATCCCCCTGCTGGTGCGCTTCTTTGTCGAGCGGTTTGCACGGAAAGCGGGTAAGGCCATTCACACTGTGCCATCCGAGGTAATGGAGACCCTGCAACGCTACCCCTGGCCGGGCAACATCCGCGAGTTACAGAACGTGATCCAGCGGGCGGTGATCAACACCCAGGGGTCCAGTCTGCGCCTGATGGACACGCTGAAGGCTCCCGAAGAGATAAATTTGCAAATCCACGGCTCCCGAACTCTGGCCGAGTCGGAAACCCAGTGCATCGTCCGAGCTCTTGAAGAAACCCACTGGAAGATCGAGGGCAAAGACGGGGCCGCAACAGCCCTGGGTCTCCCGGCCAGCACCCTACGCAAACGCATGCGCAAACTAGGAATCCATCGCCCGGCAACCTTCAGATAAATGGGCAAATCTCCCGCGCCTCATCAAAAATCCATCCTATGGGGTGGGCAGCTCCCGTCCTATGGGACGGGTAACGTCTCGCCCATCCAACTTTCCTGCGCTGCTCTCTCCGAGAGAAACCCAACAAAACCAGCAGTATAGCCAAATTTTCCCTCACTACTGCCCCATTGGCTCACAACTTGCGCAGTCCTGAATTGAAAACGCGGCAGGGCAACGGAACGAACCCGCACGTGGTATTGGTAGTGACGGTTCTGCGCTCTTGCCTTAGGTCCCTGGAAGCTCTTATGATCCTTCTTATCATCAAAATCGACGTACGCCCCACCAAGCAAAAGGAATTGGTGCAGACGGTAAGTGCGTTAGCGGAGCAGGTGCGCCAGGAGGCAGGGTGTGTGAGTAGCCACTGCTACCGTGACGTGGACCACGAGAACACCTTATGCATAGTTGAAGAGTGGGCGACCCAGGCGGATGTGGATGTGCACCTGCGCACGGACAACTGGAAGGTGCTGCGGGGGGCGGTCAAGCTGTTGAACGGGCCGGCGGAGATACGGTTTCATACCGTCTCGCAGACGCGCGGGGAGGAGGCGACCGAGGCGGTCCGGAGGCACTAGGAGGCTGTAGCATAAGGAAGTCAACAAATTGCGCTTCGACTATTGCCTCAGCTATATAAAGCAACGTTTTTTTTTAATTAATGAGAATCAATGAGTGAGGAGGAACCAAGAATGGCAGAAGACTCAGGCGCATCAGCAACACCAGAAGCAAATGTGGTAACAGCACCCTTAAAACCTCCGGTGCCCTATCCTCCACCATTAGACGTGCTTACAGGGACGGATACAATTCTGGATGGGGATAGTCACATTGGCGTCGCCGTCTTAGTGACTAGCGATGGCAAACCATCGACTCTGATGATTCCCGATGCCTCGAAAGTCAAAGACGGTAAGCCTGTTTACATCACCAAGCCGATCAGAATTAAGGGCGATAAGTTGAAACCTTTTTTGGAAAAAAAATTAGGCAAGGGGAAGATTCCTGACAACGTGATGAGCCTTATTGCTGATACTAGTATCTCTTGTGAGGCATTTTATTATACCAAAGACGGCCCCCTTCTAATCATGTTCGCGCTGCAATTTAACGACGGGCTGATAACTACTCTAACGGGGGACCCTGAACTTGGGGAATTGTTTGATATCCAAGGCGCCTCGGTGCGACTGTTTCGATGTCCTGAAAAATCGTATTCCGTACTCCAGAATTACGCCGCCGAATTAACGAAGTGAGGCTTCCTTGAAATCCGCAGTGGAAGAGAGCCGGGGCGGTTTTGAGGCCTGCCCCGACCTTCCTCACGGAGCTTAATTTATGGCGGAAGCACCAATCAAAACCGACCTGATTCTGCGGGGCCGTATCGCCCGACAATCGGTAACGTTTGTCGGCAGACTGGAAGACGGCGCGCTAGCGGAAGTATCCGGTAGCGTGTCGCTCAATGCCTCGTTGTCTTCTCTCTTCGACGACCTAGGAGTGAACTACGGCGAAGCAGCCACAGTGCTGAAACAGCTTGTGGGTAGTGGGGATATCGTTCTGGAAAAATTGGGTGCTGCGTATCGCCGTGCTCCCAAGCCTACGAAAGGTGGGTCTGTACAAGTCGGGCTCATCATTAAACTTGGTGATAACAGTGTCCAGTTCGCCTTACTCAAAGGCGTAGGCGACCAAAAAGGTTTTATCGCCGGGGTAGATTTGCGCGCCCACATGGCCGTGCCGAAAAATTTTCTTTCGGGGATCATCGGCGACATCTCCATCGGCAATCTCGGTGTGTATTACGCGAGTGAAGAGTTTAAGGACGTTGCTTTCGTCGGCGCTGACGCGTTTCAAGACGCCACGCAGTTCACTCTGGAGCCTGCTCGTATAACGCCTCCTCGTACTTTCTCCAGGGGCGTGAAATTTTCCGCCGACATTCTCGTCGGCGGTGTCAATCTACTCGATCAGCTCGCGATTCAAAAGGCGGAAACAACCGCGCGAGAGGAACAGCAAACTCCGAACGCCAAAGACGAAGCTGGCAAGGCCGAAGAGATATTGTCGAAAGGCTCCACTTTTTGGATCGAGGCCAAGAAAGCGATCGGCCCGTTGTCAATCCGACGTATCGGATTAAGCTATGAAGCGCCGCTCATCGGAATCAAGTTCGATGCCGGGCTGCAGCTCAGCGTTTTGTCCTTATCGCTGGAGGGCTTGGGATTAAGTTATCCAATAGACAAGTTTAGCATGAAGCCCGGGGAAATCTGGGAGAATCTCAAATTTCATTTGGATGGCGCCTCGGTGACCTTTTCGGCAGGCCCGCTGACTATAGGCGGCGGGCTCCTCAAAGTGGAAGACCCCAAGTATCCGAACCGGCTACAACTCGACGGCTTTCTGCTCATCCGCACGGAAATTTTTACGATCAACGCCATCGGGTCTTACGCCGATATGGACGGGACCCCATCCCTGTTTGTGTTTGCAGCGCTGCAAAAGGAACTCGGCGGCCCGGCGTTTTTCTTTGTCACGGGTCTGTCGGTCGGTTTCGGCATCAACCGCGCCCTCAAACTTCCCGCCATCAACGAAGTCCATAACTTTCCGCTCGTCAAGGCGGCAACCGATCCCGACTATCTCGGTAAAAATCTCGATCTAAGAGACATCAGCCGAAAGCTTGGTGCATACATTTATCCGTTGCAGGGAAACTTTTGGATCGCCGCCGGGGTCAAGTTCAATTCCTTTGGGCAAATTGATTCGTTCGCCATGCTGTCCGTTTCCTTTGGGACGCAGTTCGAGATCGCTCTGCTCGGCATGTCGAGAATTCGCGTACCCAAACTGTTGCCCGGGATGTCGGAAGATACAGTGCCCGCTATCGCCTGCGCCGAACTGGCGTTCAAGGTCGCCTTTACTCCGGCGAACGGGGTGTTGAGTTTTGAAGCGAGGCTGACCGAAAATTCCTTCGTGCTGCGCAAAGATTTCAGGTTACGCGGCGGGTTCGCCTTTTACTCCTGGTTTGCCGGAGAACATGAAGGCGACTTTGTCGTTTCCATTGGCGGCTACCATCCGAAATTCAAGCCGCCAGCCCACTATCCCAAACCGGATCTGGTGGAGTTCGCTTGCAAGATCGGCGATGCGGTTGCGATCCGCGGTTATTGCTACTTCGCGCTTTGCCCGTCGGCCATCATGGCAGGTGGCGGTCTCAGCGTCGTGTACCAATTGGGAGGTCTCAGGGCCTGGTTCATCGCTCAAGCCGATTTTCTCATTCAGTGGAAACCCCTCTACTACGATATCGCGATCAGTGTGTCGATCGGCGTCGCTCTACGATTAGACGTTGGCGCGCTCCGCATCTGTTTATCGGTGGAGTTGAGCGCCGCGGTGCAGCTCCATGGCCCGCCCCTGGGCGGAATAGCCAGGGTTTCATTGTACATCGTCACTGTCGAGATCGCATTTGGAGAAGCGAAACGAATCCCCCCTCCTTTGCTATGGGAATCTGTAGACAGCGAAAAATCCTTCGCGAAAGCCTTCTTGCCGAATCCTAAAGTGACCACGATTACGATCACTGATGGTTTACTGAAAGAGACCAAAATTGGCGAGACAACGGTCTCCTCTGTCTCGCCTCAAAAACTCCTATTTAGCGCTCGCACGTTGACGCCCGCGACTCACGTCGAATTCAATCAACGCGAAATTCCTTTAAGAGAAACTGACAGTTCCGAGCCTCGATGGACAACCGAACTGGGCGTTCGCCCGATGGGCAAGGAGCGCATGTACTCGCTCATCACGATCACGTTCGAGCCCAATGGCGGTGCGTCTCAAGAGGCCAAAGATTATTTGCAACAGTATTTAGACGTTTCCATTGTCACCAAAAGCGTCCCGCGCGCTTTGTGGGACAAGCCCGTTCTAGAGAAAGATAAAAATAAACCTCCCCAGGCCGATCAACAAATGATCGACAACGCGCTCGTAGGGCTCGAAATAAAGACCAAAGCAGGGCCCCGCCCCTGGGAGACGCCGGTGCTTGACCTCGACGTGCTGGCGTACGACCGTGAGACAACGCCATTCGATTGGCCGACTCCAAAACCTACAGATTCGCTGCCCGGCTTCGACAACAAAACGATTGCCAACACCATCGCGGCGCCCAACGTGGTGAAGCTGAGAAGCGGCATACTTGCAGAGTTGGCGCGCACCAATCGGAAGATCATGAAGCCCGAGGACATCCATCTCGAGCAGTTGTCACAAAACGCGCAGTATATTTTTCAGGATATGCCGGTGATGGCCCGTGTCGGACAATATCCACCCCGAGGCTATCTCGAGACCATCTCCGGGTAAGGACTACTGACTGCCATGAGCGATACCGTCACATACGATCCGCCCGTTACCGTAAAAGCCGGTCAAATCCAATTCGTCGAGGCCTGCCATCCGCCCCTTGTCGCTGGCGCTTACAAGGTCAACATGAGCCAAGTGATCAAGGAATCCCAGGACGCAGTGGTTCCGTGGAATTCCGATCCTTACGCTTCGGAATTGGCTCTCTTGGTGGATGCACCGCGATTCACGCTCAACCCCACGGACATCCATTCCGTCTATCCACCGAGCAATCAGACCGGCGCTTTTGACAACGCCCTGCCACACGTGGTGTTCACCCGGCGGACTCTGCCATGGGAACGAACGCATGATGGAAACGCCCCAAAACTTGGACAACCGTTTCCGCCGTGGCTGGGACTCTTGTTGGTGCAGGAGGACGAGCTGCTGATCCGCGAAAACGATCAAACGACGAACCGCAAGTATGCAATCCGGTCGCTGCCGGTCGTGCGCAGTGAGACAGACAAGGACAGGGACAGCCTGCTGTTTCCCACCGAAAAAAATATCCTGGTCCCAAAGCTGGGGCAAAACGACCCGGAAAAATGGAAAAAGGAACAAGAACGGTACGAAAAAGACTTATGTTTAACGATCGATCTCCCGGCAGATCTTTTCAAGGCGATCGCGCCGCGTATCGACGATTTACCCTATCTGGCCCATGTGCGGCAGATTGATACCGGCGACAAAGAGGTGCAGGCGCTGAACGACAGAGGATGGTTTTCACTGATTATCGGCAACCGGTTGCCCCAAGCTGATAGAGAGCATCACGTCTTTCTCGTCTCTCTGGAGGGACATCAGGATCGTTTACAGGAAACCTGGCGGCCCGAGCCCCGCGCAATGGTTCGTCTGGCTGTCCTTGGCTCGTGGAGCTTCAAGTGTGAGGGGACCAACGACTTTAAGGCGCATATGCAGCATTTGCAGATCGATTCGCTCCATCTGCCATTCACGAGCTTTGACGATAACTCGACGACCTCAGCGAAGGATGTCGTCAACGGCGCCTACGCGCGCGGCTATACGGCTTTTAATCACATCATGCGCCAGGGAGAAAAGACCGTATCGTGGTACCGGGGACCGCTGACGCCGCTGAATTACGACAAGCCGCAACAAATTCAAGAGCCGGTTTCCTGCGCCGACGAGCTCCTGCGCTACGACCCGGACACGGGCCTCTTCGACGTCACCTACGCCGCCGCCTGGCAACTCGGCCGCCTGTTAGCCATGCAAAACCACGGTTTCGCTTTAGCCTTAAACCGGGCCAGACGCGCGCTACGGGCAGAGGCCGAACGACAGATGCGCCTGGCGGAGATTGAGCACCTGACAAACGGTAAGGATTCCATCGAGGATAGTTTGATGGATCAATTAGCCAAAGACGATGGCGATAAATTAAAAAGCGCGATTCCTAAGTAACACGGTCCCGATAACGCGATCGCATCACCGGGCTCGGCATTAGAGTTTTATGGCTGACGACAACAAGAAGAGCAAACTGGAGGAAACCTTAACGTCCTCGAAACCGGACATCCCTGAAGAGGTGACCTCCTGGCTCGGGCGCCTCGTGCTTTTATACGGTGTTCCCTTTCAGTACTTGATGCCGGAAGAAGATATGTTGCCCCGAGAATCGCTGCGTTTTTTCTTTCTCGATCCGATCTGGATGCAGTGTTTGGTGCAGGGCGCGTGCAGTATCGGCAGCAACGGCTACGGCGATAGGATCATAGACTCGGCGATGAACGCATGGGTGCAGCCGAATCAACCTGATGAAAAAACTCAGGCGAGTCTCGCCAATAAGAAGGCCGCTGGAGTCCGCGACCGATTGCGCAAGCAATACGAGGACGTCCCTCTGCCTGCAAAGGATGCCTGGTTGGATTGGCCCCTGACCGGTTTCCTTCTCCGGTCTGCCGTGGTTGAGGGCTGGCGGGGTTTGGAAGTGATGGCTTATCGGCAATTGACCGAAGCGGAGAAAAAAGACCTGACGACTAAATTGAGCGGCAAAGTAAAAGACATTCTAGAAAAGGCCATAAAGAACAAAGAACAGAGCGGCAGCCTGCGCGCCGACCTCAGGGATCTTCTACGCAACCAGAAACCGGAAGAACTAAAAACGCTCTTCCAGTTGGCTGGTGTGCAAACGCAGGAGGAATTCTTAAAACTTTTGGTCGAATTAGTCACGCCGCTCAAGCCGCTCAGAATCGAGCAACTCTCCAAGGACGTGATGCTCGGCCTTTTTAACGGCATCATCGCCCAGTTGGTTATCCGACAACCGCAGGAAGGTCTGCACTTCGGGCTTACGAAGGAAGGTCTATCCTATACCAAGTAGTTGCGAGAATTGGGCGATAAAAATCCCGCGTAGGCCGGAGAGATCTTCCAGGACAAAAAGATCGACTTGGCGAACGACAACCTGATGCGCGACAGAAGCAAAGGGGTCATCAATATCAAAGAACTGGCAGCCAAGAGGAAGGTTGTTCTGATCATCTTGGA
>JBFWZL010000316.1:0-7900 GCA_050185455.1 Binatia bacterium
GGTCATAGGTCACTCCGTAATAATTGCGTCAGCTTCTATCTCGATCAACATGTCGGGATGAACCAGGCGGGAAATTTCCACGAGCGTTGCGGCTGGACGAATGTCACGAAAAAATTCCGCATGTGCTTTACCTATTGCTTTGGTGTGATCAAGATTAGTCGCGAACATTCTTGTGCGGACGACGTGCTGTAATGACGCCCCGGCTTGTTGCAGGGCTTTTTCGATGGTGCGTAGGGCGGCAAAAGCCTGCGCATAAGCGTCGCCGACGCCTGTGACCGAACCATCCGATTGAATTGCCGTACTGCCGGATACGAAGACCATGTCGCCAACCTTCACCGCGCGTGAATAGCCAAAGATCGGTTCATACGGAGCGCCCGAAGAAATACTCGTTCGTGTCGCCATAAGTTCCTCCTTTTTGGCTCACAATCGAGGCAGTGTCCAGGAAAAAGTGTGTTGCAGGAAAGCGGCGTATGACGTATCACATGTTGCGGATTACGTGAGCCCAAAGCGTACCATTTACAATTGTCCTTCTACGCAACACGGATCACGTAACACGTTTCACGTCTTTTTTTCTTCCACCTTCAACGGCACGCGGCTGGTAATAACCTCGTCGAGCAGGCCATACTCCTTTGCTTCGTAACTGCTCAGGAAGCGGTCCCGGTCGGTATCCTGTTCGATCCGAGTCAGCGGCTGACCGGTATGTTTACTCAGGATCTGATTCAAATCTTCTCTGATGCGCAGGATCTCGCGCGCGTGAATGTTGATGTCGCTTGCCTGGCCTTCTACGCCGCCCCAGGGTTGGTGAATCATAATACGGGAGTGGGGTAGGGCGAAGCGCTTGCCTTTGGCTCCAGCGGCAAGCAACAACGCAGCCATGCTGGCGGCTTGGCCGAAACACAAGGTGGAGACGTCCGGCTTGACGTATTGCATAGTATCGTAAACCGCCAAGCCCGCAGTGACGGATCCGCCTGGAGAATTGATATAGAAATAAATCTCTTTCTCCGGATCTTCCGATTCCAGAAACAAGAGCTGAGCGGTCATGAGGGCGGCAATCTCGTCCGTGACTGGCGTGCCGAGAATCATGATGCGATCGCGTAAGAGACGAGAATACAGATCATACGCTCGCTCCCCTCGACCTGTCTGTTCGATAACTGTTGGAGGATAGTTCACCATAGTGAGCCAAACCTTAGCGTAAACTACCGCCTCTCGCCAGCAAGTCTGTTTCCTTGACAAGCGGCCCTCGGGCTCCCAAAATACGCTGGTGTCTTAAACACAAAAGAAAGGGAAGCAATGGACTTTGGAATTTGCGTCGCCTCAAAAATAGACGAAATTGGCTATATCACTCATGCCGAGAATCTTGGCTACTCTCACGCGTGGGTGGCGGACAGTCAGATGATTTGGTCCGATTGCTACGCCGTACTGGCGCTGGCCGCGCAACAGACACGGAAAATCAAACTTGGGACGGGAGTTTCGGTCGCCGGCACGCGCCTGGCTCCCGTCACCGCGAACAGTATCGCGACCGTCAATCGTCTCGCTCCTGGACGCACGTTCCTAGGGATTGGGACGGGCAACACCGCCATGCGTTTGATGGGGCATAAGCCGATGAAGCTGCGCGAGTTTGGCGATTATCTCCGCGTGCTGCGCGGACTACTGCGCGGCGAAGAAGTCGAG
The DNA here is from genome assembly GCA_050185455.1 of Binatia bacterium. Taxonomy (GTDB): domain Bacteria; phylum Desulfobacterota; class Binatia; order Bin18; family Bin18; genus SYOC01. Next base: position 1,672 of record JBFWZL010000316.1, read on the forward strand.
TTTACCTGGCAAGGACAGACCTTGCCGGTCCAGTTTCTCATGCAAGAACACAAATTCATCGAGCTTGCACAGCCGATCCCGCTCTACGTGTCCGGCTTTGGTCCGAAAGCGCAGGCCTTGGCGGGCGAGTATGGCGATGGATTAGTGTTATCTATTCCCCCTGATCCAGGATTCATGCATCGGGCTTTACGCAACGCGGGCGCCGGCGCGGCGCGTGACGGACGAGAATTGCAGGATTTTTACACGGCCTCACTGACAACCGCCGTCATTCTCGAACCAGGAGAGTCATTGCAATCTGAGCGTGTGCTGAAAGAATGCGGGGCTTTCGTGATTGCTTCGTTGCACTATTCCTATGACAAAGTGCGGCAAATGGGCGGTGATCCTCCCGCTCATTTACGGAGCTGTTGGGAAGAGTACAGCAAAATGGTCGAAGCGGTTCCCGAGCGGCAACGTCACATGCGCATTCACGCCGGGCACTGCACCTATCTGCTACCGGAAGAGGCAAAATTCGTGACGCCGGAACTGATCAAGTCCACTTGTCTGGTCGGTACGCCGGAAGAAATCATTCATCAGATCAAAGAGCTTGAAAAAGCAGGCTTGCATCAAATCATGATTTTGCCATCCTTTGAGACGCAGTATCGAGTGATTGAAGATTTTACCCGCAAGGTGATGGACAAGATGTGAGAACGTAAGACGTGAGGCGTAAGACGGAAAAGGTAAGATGTCAAACAGAATCTTAGGGGGTGCTTGTGCACCAAAAAACGAGTGCGGAGCCAAGGAAAGAAGGAGAACATTATGAATGCTCAGAGTGAAAACACCGCCCCCATTTCCGGTTCCTGTTTTTGTAGAGCTGTACAATTCGAGATAGATCTACCGACGGCGGCGTGTGTCCACTGCCATTGCTCGATGTGCCGTCGCGTACATGGCGCCGGGTATGTAACGTGGATTGCCGTACCGTACGCACAGTTTCGCATGGTGTCCGGCAACGAACACTTGAAGGTCTACCATTCCTCAGACCACGGCCGCCGGTCTTTCTGTGACGTATGCAGTAGTTCACTCTTCTGCGAATCGACGCATCATCCTGAAGTCATCGACATCGTCTTGGCGAACCTCGATGGCAAGATCGACCGTAACCCACAAGCGCATTACTATTTCTCGGATCGGGTGGAGTGGGTTCCTCTTGAAGATAATCTGCCGCGTTTTGGCGGGGAGACGGGGACGAAGCCGTTACATGGACATTGATCAACCATGCCCGACGTTTTCTCAGTGAATCAGGCGGACAAGAGTTGTAGGGCGCGCTCTGCGCGCCGCATTCTTGTTACACTCTGGAGATCAGCGACGGCTTCAGTTCCCGCACGCTCGTCTGCCCACACAAACCCAGACTTGTTTCCAGTTCTTCTCGCAGGATTTGCAGGGTGCGAGCCACTCCCTCTGCTCCACCGGCGGTGAGGCCCCAGAGCATCGTGCGGCCCATGACGACGATCTTTGCGCCAAGGGCAAGACCTTTGATAACATCCGTGCCGCGACGGAAGCCGCCGTCGATCATAATTTCCGCGCGACCGTCCACCGTTTCCACGATTTCCGGCAATACGTCGATGGTTGCTTGCGTGGAATCAAGCTGTCGTCCGCCGTGGTTCGACACCCAGATGATTTTCACCCCGGCTTCGACAGCGAGTTTGGCGTCCTCAGCGGTCAAAATACCTTTGATACCGAACGGGATTTTTAGGATGCTTTGAAGCCAGGCGACATCATCCCACGTCAACCGCGCCTGATAATCCATGTCCGGCGGCGGCGGATTCGGCGTACCAATGCGCGCGACGCGTGGATCATATCGTAGATGCAAGTCGCGCTCGCGCCGTCCATACTTTTGTAAATCAACGGTCAAGCACACTGCGCGATAACCCGACGCTTCGACTCGACCCAGCAGTTCCTGCACCCACGAGCGTGGGCCGCCGAAATAGAGTTGAAAGATGAGGGGACCTTTGGCGGCTTGCGCAACTTCTTCCACCGGCCAGCCGGTGACGCCGCTCACCACGGCGAGATTGCCGCTGTGTGCCGCGCCGCGCGCCATTTCTACATCACCTTCCGGGTGAAAAACGACGAGACCTCCCATTGGTGCAATAGCGACCGGCAAGGGCAGCTCCATACCCAAGAACGTAGTGCTGAGATCGACCTGGCGCACATCAACCAGTACGCGTTGACGAATAGCCAGCCGTTGTAAGGCTTGGCGGTTACGGCGTAGCGTGGTTTCCGTTTCGGCTCCACCGGCCCCATAGCCATACGCGCCTGGAGGTAAAAGCCGCTTTGCCGCGCGCTGAATTTCCGGCAGCGTGAGAAAACGTTCGGTCATGGATACTTGCTCCTTTTTTTCTCTGTGTATTTATCATTCCCAGGCTTGTGCAGAAACCCGAGCCTGCAGTAAAAAGAAGCTCATGGACAATCAGCCTCGCTTGCCGGCTGCTTCTGCCACCGCTCGAAAGGCGCTTGCGGAAGTGCGACGCATCGTCTTGGAGGTGATTGGTTCGGAAAACGCGACTATCTACCTCTTCGGTTCGTGGGCGCGAGGAGACGCAACACGCACCTCTGACGTCGATGTGGCTATTGATTACCATGAACCTCTCCCTCGCGGGACGCTCGCGCAATTGCGGGAACGACTAGAGGAGAGTCATGTGCCATATCGCGTCGATGTCGTCGACTTACAGAAAACTGATCCGGAGTTCCGCCGTCGGGTGTTGACAGAGGGAATTTCGTGGAACGATTGAACGAGCGGTTCATCATTGCGAGACGGGCGCTTTACCTCTTTTCAAGAACTGCTGGGGCTTGAGCAGCCTTCTCAGGTCGAACGAGACGCTGCTATGCAACGCTTTGAATACACCTGTGAAGCGGTGTGGAAAGCCGCGCAGCGCTATCTTCAAGAAGTAGAAGGCGTCAGCGTCGGTTCTCCAAAGGGCAGCATCCGCGTAAGCCGTGAGGTGGGACTCATTAGCGATGAGCAAACAACTCTCGGTTTTGAAATGATTGATGATCGTAATCTGACCGTGCACACCTATAACGAATCCCTGGCCGAGGAAATCTATCGTCAACTTCCTTCCTATGCTGACTTCCTTGCTGCTTGGCTCACGGCAATGGAAGAGCAGAGTTTGTAGGGTGCGCAAGCGCACCCTACTTCTTAGAAGGATTTGCAAGGGGTGTGTAAACGCACCCTGCCTTTTCTACTTCGCCGCTCGATCCAGCGCAGCCAGTCCCTCCAATGCCAGACCATAACCAAGATCGTCCAGCATCAGACGCTTGAGCTGTTGCGTCATGGCGACCCGCGCGTAGCGGATCGTCAGCGGCGGTTTTTGCGCGATTTGTTCCGCCAGTTCCCAGGCGCGAGCAAGCACTTTATCTTTGGGCAGAACTTCATTCACCACCCCAAGGCGTAAGGCTTCTTGAGCAGACAGCTTTTGTCCGGTCAGGAGGAAATACCGCCCTCGGTTGGCGCCGAGCAACAACGGCCACACGAGGTGGACTCCGTCACCTGGAACGGTGCCGTTGGGAAAATGCGGCGCATCCTGGAAATCCGCCGTCTCCGAAGCAATGACGATGTCGCTCAAGACCGCGATCTCCGTATGAATCAACGCTGGACCGTTCACGGCGGCAATCACCGGCACTTCGATATCAAGTAGACTCATCAGCAGTCGTTTGCCTTCCCAGTAAATTTTGTCCCAACCGCGCGGTGAGCCCAGTCCGCTGCCAAAACTGGCAAAATCGATGTCCGCGCAGAATGAGTCTCCCACGCTGGTGAGGATGACAACCTTGTTTTCCGGGTCCGCACCCAAGTCGTTGCAGGCGTAGGGCAGCTCTCGGTGCACGCTTTCATTCCAGACTAGCGAATTACCTTTGTTATGCAGCGTCACTTCCAGAATGCCGTTGCGGCGCTGCAGGCGGATGTCTTGATATTTGTTGGCGTAGTCTTCGAGTCGTGTCATGGGCAAGTCCTCCTTTGTTGCAACTGTGGCATGTCGCTGGTGCGTGTTCAAGAGTTTTTCTGGTTAACGAGCCAAGCCCGCGACAACATTCCGGATCAATCGTAGTCCGATATCCTCGTTCAATGTGAGAATTGACTCTGGATGAAACTGCACGGCGGCGAGGGGTAGGCTTTCATGTTCGATCGCCATGATCACGCCGTCATCACTGTCGGCGGTTACGCGCAGCTCCGGCGGTAACTTGTCGCGCACGGCGTACAGTGAGTGATAACGCGCCGCGATAAACTCACATGGTAAGTCTTCGAAGAGATGACCGCCTCGCACTTGAATGCGCGACGGCTTGCCATGCATCGGATACGAGAGCACATCCAGCGCGCCGCCAAAGTGCTCGACTATGCCTTGCAGACCGAGGCATACGCCAAACACCGGGAGTTTGCGAGCGAGAACGGCTGAAAGCGTGCCGGACACGTCAAAATCGCTAGGAGAGCCGGGACCAGGAGAGAGAACGACAAGATCCGGTTGTAGTGTGTCGAGATCTTCTGGGGGAAAACCCGAGCGCCAGGTGATGACTTCCGCCCCGGTTTGGCGCAAATAATTCGCGAGCGTATGCACAAAAGAATCTTGATGATCGACCAAGAGAATGCGTTTGCCTTGTCCTGATTGGGTTACCGTTGCTTTCGTCTCGATCGCGGCTCCACGCGGACGGCGAATCGCGTCGATGAACGCTGCCGCTTTGACGCGCGTTTCACGCTCTTCCTCGTCCGGGTCTGAATCGTAGAGCAGTGTGGCGCCGACGCGCACTTGCGCAACGCCATTTCTTACTCGGATCGTCCGCAGTGTCAGGCCGGTATTCATGTTGCCGTCGAACCCGATCAAGCCGATTGCGCCTCCATACCAGGCGCGCGGCGACTTTTCGTGATCTTCAATAAACTGCATGGCCCAGGCTTTGGGCGCTCCTGTAACGGTTACTGCCCAGGTATGCGCCAGAAATGCATCCAGTGCATCGAATTCTTCGCGTAGATGACCTTCCACGTGATCAACTGTGTGGATCAGACGAGAATACATTTCGATTTGCCGTCGGCCGATCACGCGCACACTGCCCGGTTTACAGATGCGTGATTTATCGTTGCGATCGACATCGGTGCACATGGTGAGTTCTGACTCGTCTTTGGTTGAGTTAAGCAGCTGTAGGATTTGCGCGGCATCACTCAGCGGGTCGGTCCCACGAGCGATCGTGCCTGAGATGGGGCAGGTTTCTACACGATCCCCTTCCACGCGGACATACATTTCCGGTGAGGCGCCGACGAGATATTCGCTTTGCCCCAGGTTGATAAGAAATCCGTACGGCGCCGGGTTACGTTCGTGCAGGCGACGGAAAAGCTCCGAGGGAGGAGCGGGGCAGGGCTCGAAGAAGGTTTGGCCGGGGACAACTTCAAATAGATCGCCGCGTTTGAACGCCTCACGGGCGCGTTGTACTCCAGCGGCGTACTCACCGGGCTCATGGTCGCACAAGCGCTCGACTCGTTCGGTTCCTTTGTAGGGCTGAGATTCTCCCTCTCGTGGAAGACCCTGCGTGGAGCAGCCATTGACCTCGAAATCATAGCGGTGCCGCACGGCCTGTTCGCGGCGATGATCAACGATGACAAGCTGATCAGGAATATAGAGCACTAAGTCGCGCTGGTCCGCTGGCCGCTGAAGTCGTAGGCGTAGCGGTTCAAACTGCAGCGCCACATCATAGCCAAATGCGCCGTAGAACCCGAGGTGTTGATCTTCCTGACTAGCAAACAACTCAATCACCGCGCGCAGAACGGAAAAGATCGATGGCTGTTTACTGCGTTGCTCTTCCGGGAAGCGTCCTTCAGGAGTCGCGATCAAGCCGGAAAGTTTGTCCTCCCGAACTTCGGATTCGATCACGACGGGCAAGTGGCTGACGACGTCGGCGATAGCGGGGAGCAACACTCGACCGCGAGTGTTGAGCGCAGAGAAAGAGAAATGGCGACCCTGCGAGGTCAGAGCGAGGGGAGGGTTAAAAAATCCTATATCCCAACGCGTGTAGCGTCCCGGGTATTCGTAGCTCGATGCGAGTAAGACCCCGCGATGTCTATCGAGCGCATCGATGACCGGCTCGATGGCGTCGTCGATGGGAATGCCTTCGATGATGCGACGAACGTTAATGCCGCCGTTGGTGCGATACGTTTCTGAACTGGGAAAGAACGCCGCTCTGCCAGCCATGATGGTGCTCCTTTACTTCTATTCTTTCG
>JBFWZL010000317.1:0-7888 GCA_050185455.1 Binatia bacterium
TAACGTAACGCCAGCCGCGTCGTAGCGACCGCTTTTCTCCGCTAACGCGAGGGTGACGATGTAATTGCCTTCCACGATCTTCGGGAGCAGCGTGGATTTCTGGTCAGCTGAACCGCCGCCGAGAATAGCCGTTGTGCCGAGCAACGCCGAGGCAAAGAATGGTCCAGGCAACAGGGATTTACCTGCTTCCTCAAGGATGACAACGAGATCAAGAAAACTCCCGCCGGAGCCGCCAAAATCTTCGGGAACGATAATCCCAAGCCAGCCCAGTTGGGCAATTTTCTTCCACAGTTCCGTAGCATGGGCAGTATCGTCCGCCATCATCTTGCGCACGAACGTCGTCGGGCATTCGTTATCGAGAAACTTACGCGTTGCATCACGCAACGCTTCTTGGTCTTCGGTAAACCCAAAATTCATTTGTGTCCTCCTTTGGTAGCTCTTAGCTTTTAGCCTCTAGCGCTTAGCAAGGCAAAGGCTACATGATCGCGGCTAAAAGCTCCATTTTTCTTTTTGGCTAATGGCTAATGGCTAATGGCTAATAGCTGCTCTATCCTTTCGGCAATCCCAGCACCCGATCACCGAGAATGTTCCGCATGACTTCAGAAGTGCCGCCAGCGATGGTGTATAATCGTGACGCCAACGCACGATGCGACCAATAGCCGCTATCAAGTCCTTTTTCCTCACCTAAAGCAACCTGGCCGAAGGGGCCGAGTAACTCAGTCGCGAAGTGGGCAACACGTAGGTTCAATTCGCTGCCCGCAAGCTTCCCAACCGAACCTTCGGGACCGGGAGGATCGCCGCGTAATTGTTTGGTCAATTGACGAAGACCGTTGTATTTAATGGCTTGAGCTTCAATATGGAACTGCGCGATCTTTTGTCGGATAGCGGGATCATCAGCTGCAGTGTGGCCGTCGATTTGTAATCGTTTGGCCATGTCTCCAAGTTGTCGCAGAACGGTTTCCATTTGGTGAGCAATGCCAAAATTGGCGCGCTCAAACATCAGCGTCGTGACGGCAACCTGCCACCCTTGGTTTTTTTCTCCCACTATATTCGCTTTAGGCACGCGCACGTCTTCAAAGAATACTTCGTTGAACTCCGCATCGCCGGTAATCTGCACGAGCGGACGGACCGTAATTCCGGGTGTTTTCATGTCCACCAGCAGATACGATAGACCTTTATGTTTCGGCGCGTTCGGATCGGTACGCACGACTAAGATGCAACGCTGCGCCTTGTGCGCGTAACTCGTCCAGACTTTTTGACCATTGATGACGAAATAGTCGCCTTCCTCAAGCGCGCGAGTCTGTAACGAAGCGAAGTCGGACCCTGAGCCAGGCTCGGAATAGCCCTGACACCAGATTTCATCCGCACTGAGGATCTTGGGAATATAGCGTTGCTTCTGTTCTTCCGTACCCCAGTGCATGATGGTCGGGCCCACGATGTTAATGCCCAGCATATTGGCGATGCCCGGGGTGCGCGCACGAGCCATCTCTTGTTGATAGATCGTTTGTTCGATGACCGTGGCTCCTTGTCCGCCGTATTCCTTAGGCCAATGAATGCCGACTAAATTCGCGGCGTATAGCTTCTTCTGCCAGTCGAGCTGGATCTGAAAACGGTCATTTTGATCGAGCTGCTCGAAGGTCTCGGGATCGTAGTTTTTCGGAAGATTCCCTTCGAGCCACGAACGCAGTTCCTGGCGGAACATCTCCTCTTGCGGGGTATAATCAAAATCCACAGCGCATGTCCTCCCTTGGGAAGTAGCGGGCGGATTATAGAAAAAGAAGCGGCTCGGGGCTAGGGGCTTACGAAGTAATCAAAGCGGATAAAAAAGGTGCTAGTTTTTATCCATTCGTAAGCTCTTCCCGCACCATCTTTGCCCCTTCGACGAGCGCTTGTAGTTTGGCGCGAGCGAGACCGCGTGAGGACGCCGAGAATCCGCAATCGCAAGTCAGATAGAGGTTCTCTGGTTTGATGTGCTTAAGGACGGTACGTACTCGTTCAGCGACATCTTCGGAAGTTTCCAGGTACATCGACTTTACATCAATAACGCCTGCCGCGAGTTCACGTTCTCCACCGTACTGGCCCCACAGTTCAATCTCTCCCATCTCTCGGTTAGCGTATTCGAGCGCGAATTGGTCGGCTCTAACATCGAGGATGCCGGGAAAAAGCGGTTTGTAGGTGCGTTTCATTGCTGGTCGGCCTTGATTGTTGCCAAAGCAAATATGGAGCGCAATTTTCGCGTTGACGCCTTCCACCGTCTTATTGAAGAGTTTGACCGCCTCCGTCACGGGCAATTGCGGGGTGCGACCAGCGGCGGATGGTTCATCAATCTGGATGAACGTTGCGCCCGCGGCGACAAGTTGTCTCAGCTCATGATTGACCAACTCCGCGAGATCATACAAGAGTGGCAGGTAATCGCTGCTCGGGTAGCCTTCCTTTGGTGTAATGGGGAGACAAATGGTTAGTGGACCCGGACAACAGATCTTGAGAGGTTTTTCAGTGAGCGTACGAACGTAGTTGTATTCTTCCACAAGGCCGAATCCGCTCGGGGCGGATACTCGCTCGACAGTCTCGAACCGTGGCGCGCTATCATAGCTAACGACGCCCAATTTGCGTTGCGCGGGAATTAGTTTGAGTCCCGAGAGTTTCTCGACCACGTTCCACAAGAAGCGCTGACGGCGGATTTCTCCGTCCGTCAGAATATCGAGCCCAGCTTCTTCTTGATCCCACACGGCGATTTTAATAGCGTCTTGAATCGCTTCTTCCATGTCTGCCGGCCCGGCATCCCCGGCTCGCAGCACACGCCGCGCCGCCAGCAACCAGGACGGAGAGGCGTACGAGCCAACGCCCATCGTCGGTAGGAGTCCTAAATCTTTTCCTTGTAACGTTGGCATCGTAGCGCTCTCCTTTGGGTTGATGAGTTACAGCGACTCTGGAAACAACGCGAGCAGATCCGTGCCTTTAGGCGTTTTCCAGGGACCGCGCACCATATACGTTTGCAGGGCCTCGACTCGGAATCCCATTTTCATCAAGTCAAGCAGGAGCTCATGATGACGCGTGGGAAGACGCATACGGAGCGTTTTCCCCTTCTCCTTTTCGACGGTGTAAGAGATCAACGCCTTGAGCGCGGCGGGTTCAGTGGCTGCAGCTGGCCCAAGGAATGCGGATCCTCCCATGCGTAATAGACAAAGATAGCCCGTCAATTTGCCGTTGATAAAGCTCATCAGTTGCGGCGCTTGCTGCAAGAAGTACTGGAGATCTTGAGAGCGCGTGATCGCGGTCAGTTTAGTGTCCAGAGTGGTAAGGCGTGAAAGATCTTCTGGCGTGGCTTCTCGGATAGCAACGCCACGGGGACGAGTGGATGGACGTAACTCTTGACCGCCAAGTGAGGCGATCAGACCATGTACGGCAAATCCTAATTTACTATACAAGGGAAAGGAAACGGTATTAAAAGAATCCTGGACAAGACGTAGGGAAGGGCAATGACGACCAGCGCGGATCACCGTCATCATGAGTTCCTTGCCAACGCCCTTGTTCTGACACGACGGATCGACCGTGATGGGGCCGATTCCAGCAGTTGTTCCCCTCAGATGAAGAAATCCTGAGCCGACCACCTTTCCCCCTTCTTCCGCCACGAAACATTCCTGGGGTTCTAAGTGAAGATACCCGCGGGCCAGATCAATACCAACCTCATTTGAAGGAAACGGCGATGGATAGCCGTGGCGAGAAAAGACGTCATTGAAGGCGGCGACAATAACTTCCCCTGCGCGAACGATGTCCCGTTCTTCCATACGACGAATCATACTTCTGTACTCCCCTGCCCTAGACGATGAGTGTGCCCTGCGTTGAAGTTCTGACTTGTAGCAAAAAAGCACGAGAGTGTCTGCTGGCGCGGGAGATCCCTATTTTTACTCCCTTTTCCCGTTGCGGCGCCCGTGGTAACGTAGGCCGGGTTTATGAGAGGAGCATGTACTATGGAAACTGCCGGTGAGCTAGCGCCTTCTGCTCGTATTTTACTGGGGCCTGGTCCTAGTAACGTCCATTCGCGCGTGTTGAAGGCAATGTCCACCCCTCTGGTTGGGCACCTGGACCCCGAATTCGTTCGACTCATGGAAGAGACGAAAGCGTTGTTACGGTTTGTCTTTCAGACGAAAAACACAGTGACTTTACCAATTTCCGGAACTGGCTGCGCAGGTAGGGAAACCTGCTTCGTGAATCTGCTTGAGCCGGGCGATGAAGTCCTTGTCGGCGTTAACGGTGTATTCGGTACGCGCATGGTGGACGTCATCGAGCGCTGTGGGGCGAAAGCGATCACAATGGAAACCGAGTGGGGCTGCGTGGTTTCACCGGATCAAGTGCGAGAAGCCCTCAAACAATGCCGCCAACCAAAGCTTGTCGCGCTTGTGCATGCGGAGACCTCAACCGGCGCATGGCAACCATTGGAAGAGATCTCGCATCTCGTCCATGAGAGCGGAGCGTTATTTGTTGTTGATGCGGTGACGTCGCTGGGTGGTTGCCCGGTGAAGGTGGACGAATGGTGCATTGATGCGTGTTATAGCGGCACGCAGAAATGTCTCAGCTGTCCTCCTGGACTTTCTCCCGTCACTTTTGGGCAAGGCGCATTGGAGGTCATCCGGAAACGGAAAACTAAGGTCCAAAGTTGGTATTTGGACCTGACGATGATTGAAAAGTATTGGGGGGAGGAGCGTGTCTATCATCATACGGCTCCGATCTCCATGAACTATGCCTTGCGTGAGGCGCTCCGGCTTGTCCAAGAAGAAGGGCTTGAGGCTCGCTTCCAACGACACGAACGAAATCACCAAGCGCTTGCCGCTGGACTAGCGGCGATAGGGCTTCCTCTTGCAGCTCAAGAAGGACATCGACTGTGGACACTCAACAGCGTTGCGATTCCAGTTGGCGTCGATGACGCCGCCGTGCGCCGCCAGCTCCTGGATGAGTATAACATCGAAGTCGGCGCCGGACTTGGACCATTGCGTGGGAAGATTTGGCGGATCGGACTCATGGGAGAATCGAGTTCGCGGAGTAATGTACTTCTTGTCCTCAGCGCGCTAGAAGAAATTTTGCGCAAGCAAGGTCATTCTTTCTCTCCAGGAGCAGGAGTGAGTGCGGCACAGGCTGCCTATGCCACCGCATAGAGAAAGCACCTGGAAAGCTAGAATGAAAATGAAAAGGCTGCGGAAGATCTGACATGAAGAAAGGAAGTCCAAGAAGGCGCCTTTTTTTGCGTATGCTGAAATTTTTATCGGCTTGTATTTTTCTGGCACTCGTCTCGTTATGTGGTTATAGTGGCGTCGTTCACGCTTCCCTTGAACGACTTGACCCTGGCTCCATTCCCGTTTTTCACGATGACCGTGATCGCGCTTCTCTCAAGACTGCGATCGCTCAGAGCTTAACTGCATTCCGCTTCAAGAATGATGCTGAAATGCTCTCCTTTGGTGAACAGAATATTTCCGTCGCGCGGATCCGTGCCAGCCTACAGGCATTCCTGGCCTTGTTAGAGAGGGGTGGAAACATCCAAACCGCTCTGCGACGTGATTTTGATATCTACCGGGTATCCACTCCTGTGCTCTTTACTGGTTACCACGAGCCGTTGTTGTACGGCAGTCGAGTGCGCACCTCCCGATTCCGTTACCCCATCTATCGTCGCCCTGATGATTTAGTAGATGTCAACGCTACCGCCACTGGAGGAGAAAAAAAGCAATTTGGCCGCATGGTGGATGGAAAATTCGCGCCGTACTTTTCCCGGGAAGAAATAGACGGCAAAGGAGTCTTGCGGGACAAACAAGCCGAACTACTGTGGGTGGACGATCCTATTTCGCTGTTTTTACTCCATGTTCAGGGAACTGGGCAGGTAATCCTCCCAGATGGGGCTCGCAGCCGTGTCGGCTATGTCGCCTCAAACGGTTGGCCATACACAAGTATCGGCAAGCTATTGCTCGAACAGGGTAAACTCGCGCCAGGAGAAGCCACGACCCCTGCGATTCGTCGCTATCTCCAAACGCATCCCACGGAACAACGCGCGTTACTTTTTGCCAATGCACGATACATTTTCTTCCAGTTAGTGCCCGACGGACCGCGCGGCAGCTTGGGAACGCCGCTGACCGCTGGACGTTCTCTGGCGACAGACCCCAGGATTTATCCTTCTGGAGCCGTTGGATTTATTCGCACCAAGATGCCGGTCGTTGATACGAGAAATCAGGTTTCGTGGAAAGAGTCCTCTCGTTTCGTTTTATTCCAAGACGCCGGTGCCGCCATCACTGGTTGGCGTCGCGCCGATATTTTCTGGGGAGCGGATGCGGAAGACGAAGCCGGTCTCATGGCGCAAGAAGGCGAGATGTATCTGTTGATAAAGAAACCCTGAAGTTGATCCCGGTGAGCCCAGGGGAGTTTCTTTCCACCGGCTTTTTCTTCTCAGCCGCTTCCTGTACCGTTAATCTTTCTCGTGACGTGAGAGTGTATGCGCTATGCCAGGCTTCTTCATTTCATTTGAGGGCATGGAGGGGTGCGGAAAAAGCACTCATGTGATGCTTCTTGCCCAGACCTTACGAGAGCAAGGCTATGAGGTTGTGGCGACGCGTGAGCCGGGAGGGACTGCTGTTGGACAAACATTACGGCAAATCCTGTTGAATCCCACGGGTTCTCCGCTGGCGACAGGAGCGGAGCTGCTGTTAATGCTGGCGGACCGCGCCCAACATGTCCAGGAAGTAATCGCGCCTAACCTACGTGAAGGCAGAATTGTAATCTCGGACCGCTTTAGCGATTCAACGACCGCGTATCAAGGATATGGGCGAGGCATCGAGCGAGATTTGCTGCTTCGCTTGAATGCTTTTGCATGTAGTGGATGCATGCCCATATTGACCCTTTTGCTTGATGTCCCCGTTAGCGAAGGATTACGCCGCGCCAATAAACGCCGAGGGAATGTGAGTCCGGCGGATCACTTTGAAGCTGAATCGACCACCTTTCACGAGCGGGTGAGAGCCGGATTTTTAGAGATCGCTCGCTTAGAGCCTCAGCGCGTGGTCGTCCTCGATTCGCAACGGGCTATTGAGGAGATTCAACGGGAGATTCAGTCAATGGTGCTGAGTCGCTTAACCGCGAACGCTTAACGCAATGTCTAACATGTTCTTTTACTCTTGATGTTCGACGAATGAGGCTGAACCATCCATGTTATTTGGGCGCATTCAAGGTCAAAAGGCTGTTATTGAGACGCTGCTCAACGCCGTGGCGCAAGATCGCTTGGCGCATGCGTACTTATTTATCGGCCCGACTGGCGTGGGAAAAAAGAAAACTGCGCTCGCGCTCGCGCAAGCAATCTTATGTCGAGAGAAACCTCGGGAAGGATGCGACGCCTGTACTGCCTGCGTTGCGGTGCTTGCGGGAACACATCCCGACCTGATTTTTCTCGCCCCGGAGGCGGAGAAGCAATCGCTCGTCATTGGCCAAGTTCGTGAGTTGCAACGACTACTTGTCCTGAAACCTGTTTTAGGAGGCAAAAAAATAGCAGTTCTTGAGGAAGCGCATTTGCTTACGGCGCAAGCGCAGAGCGCGCTGCTCAAGCTTGTGGAGGAGCCGCCAGGGGACGCGCTGCTGATTCTGCTCACGGTGAATTCCGCGACGCTTTCACGTCCGCTGTTATCCCGCTGTCAGCAAGTGCGATTTTCAGCGCTGCCAGTGGAGGTAGTAGAAGCATTGCTTGTACAGGACCATGGAAAGGATTCCGCCGCAGCGCATACGCTTGCTCTACACAGTCGTGGAAGCGTCGGTCGTGCTCTCGCACTGGACCCGGAAGTGTTCATGGAAGAATGTCACTACATTGAGGAAGAATTGCAGTAATTAACGAAGAATTCCTTTACCGAGCTGTCGCGGTTTG
>JBFWZL010000318.1:0-7860 GCA_050185455.1 Binatia bacterium
GCGTCAGTTTTCCCGTCAGAACAACGTCCGTGTGCTGACGCGCGCGCGCCGCCATCAAACTGAGCGTGAACGTCACTTCCGCAACCAAATTAACGAGGGCCAAGGCTTTATCTGCCTGAGTAGGGTCGGCACGAACTTTGCCAAAATTACTGGCCGTCGCCGTGGCCGGCACAATCCCAACAGGTCCACCTGTAATATCTCCGACAGTGAGATCGACATGGGAAAGATCGCCCGAAGCCGCCATTTGTTCAATCGTATCCAACCGCGTGACTCCCAGTAAATGCCGCGCTAAACCGAGAAGCGTTCCTCCACCTACTCCCGTACCACCGACATGTTCAATTTGATTTTCCCGAACCGACACAAGGGCAGTACCGGTGCCAAGTGAGGCCACAAGGGCGGAAGATTTTTCCGCCAACGTGCTACCGCCGACTCCAATGGCGTCAATTTCCGGCACCTTGACTATCGGAACACCGAATAATGAGTCTTCGAGGCAGCGTGCGCCCCCTCCGCTCACCGCCACCGCCCTGATATCGGCGAGCTGGCCTCCAACCGTGCTGAGCAGCTTCCCCAACGCCCCAGCGGCAGCAGCAAGGGGATCGCCGGTCTCAATAGTGATGACGACGATCTCGCCATTCATGAGCAACACCGCATCTGTTGTTGATCCGCCAATGTCAATGCCGACGATCATAATTCTTACCCTCACTCCAGCGAAGAAAGCTCGCGCCTATAAACTGCGACCTGTTTTTTACGTTCAGGATCGTAACCGCGCCATTTCGCCGCGGCAACGGCCTCCGAAACAACTCGACAAAAACCATGACGTTCAAAAAGCCGCTGTGCGCCTTCTTGAGTAGTAATCGCGAAAAGATACCGAAATCCCTTCTTTTTCCCTTCTTCAATCATACTTGTCACTAAACGGCCGCCAATCCCTTCACCCTGAAAACGCGTGATCGTGTACAGTCCGGCGATCTCCCCAGCCTTGTCTTCGATATACGGCAATAACGCGCAGAAACCGGAAAGTTCCCCGGGGGCGGCTCCAAGTCGCGCTCCGTAGCCATGCAAAAGGAGCTGATCAATTTCTTCAGAGGATCGAGCCTTCAAGTATCCTTCCCTTTCTCCGCGCTCCAGGAGGGTTTCAACCTCATGAAAATCATCGATCCCCAGCTGCTCAACGCGACAATAATCCGTTAATGTAAAGAATGTCCCACAACCTTCGTAGGTAAACAGTTCATGAGCAAGTCCGGCTATCGGACAGAGCGAGACTGAGGCAACTCCACCTTCCAGGATTTCCCATATAGTTTCGAGTAACGCGCGACGATGCCCGAGGCCGGTCCATTCCGCCTCTCCTTGCCGTAAAAGTTCAGCCAGTACCGGCCCGTTCATAAAGGAAATTCGATTTCCTCCGGCTCCAATGCCGCCAATCGGATCAAGAAACACGAATTTATACACCTTCAGGCGGGTCGCTATCCTCTGGGCGCACGTCAACAACGCCTGCTCAGGTTGGACAGGCAAGACACCAACGAATAGGGGCGAGGTGCGGAGGACAGACCATACGTGCGTCAGCAGCGATTCTTCCGTTACGTCTACGGGCAATTCCATCGGTGGAGGAAATTTCGTCCTATTACCACGCGTTAACAACCGATGCAGAGCGGCAATCCGGCGTTGTTCCTCTTTGGTATTCGCGGTTTCTATCAATAACAAGACACGGGTTTCATTCTTCAGGAGCGCGCGGCAAACTTCCCGCAGTTCCTCAATTTCTTCGCGATTGTTTATCTCGGCAGCACGTCCGACAAACAATAAACTTTTGCCATGAAACTCATCGAGATAGAAATCTTTCTCAGCGAAAGGTAGGGCAAGGGCCTTCATTCCCTCGTCTCCCGCGACTCCGGCAGCGAATCAATCAGTGTTTCCGCCAAGCGACGGGTCTCATCATCCCACGCGAGAGATACTACCCGTTGAGGACGAACAAAATACAAAGCCAATTCTGCAATAGGCCTCCGAGTGAGCTGTTCGAGCGCCAAGGCATAAAGACACAACTGTGATTGGTAAAGGGTCGCGCGTGTCTCGACTTCGGCTGCTGCTACTCGGTCGGTCTTAAAATCCATTATTACCCAGGCTCCGTCTTCAATAAACGCGAAGTCTACGACCCCTTCGACCAATCGTCCAGAGAGGTAAAGGGAAAATGGCGTCTCAGCAAATCGCTCCTCGGCTTTCCGCGCTCGTAGCATCATTGGGGAACCTAAGGTCTCCATGACCAGTCGTGTTATTTCTTCCCTCTCCTCACAGCTCAATACTGCTGAAAGATTGAAAGCTCGCGACTGTGCCGGATCGCTCACATGAGCGCTCCGTAAAGCGGCGTGAACGGCCCGGCCAAAACGTAGGCTGGTAAGTCGATCTTGCCGTTGCGCCATTGTCTGGATATCTACGGAAAGATCTGGAGGTTTATCCGAGGTAGAAAGGGCGGTCACGGTGGTGATCGCTTCTGCCCGTCCACCTGCAGATAGGGTTGCAAGCCTTGCGCTCTCCCAAGCGCAATAGTCGCGAAAGGAATCTTCTCGCGGTTCGATATGAGACAAGAGGGTCAAGGGCGCGGCAAGCGAGACGGACGGCGTCGATGTGTTTTCTGGTAGTTGATAGACGAAGACGTCCGCCCTTTCGGTGTCTGCTTTTTCATGGCTGCTACCCTCCATCTGAAACAAGGAAAGACGCGACCAGAGTTCGTCAGGTACGGCCCAGTGTGTCATTTTTTTCGCTTTTCCCTCAATTGCACAGGTAACGGGAATCACGAGGTGATCACGCACGCGTGTCGCGGCAACATACCATAAGCGTCGTTCCTCCGCGGCGTCTCGTTCTTGCTCGTGCGCCTCCGCTTTGAGCCAGCCTAAGGTAGAGCAGCTCAAATTTTGCGTCCCGATCTGCAGCTCTAGTTGCCCCCCTAAACGTTCAATAATTCCAGGCCGGCTCGCTCGGCGTTGGTTGTATGCCGCATCAGCCAAAATAACGACAGGAAATTCCAATCCCTTCGCTTGATGGATAGTGAGTAATCGCACGGCGGATTCGTGCTCTTCCAGAAGTGCGGCGTCCCCTTCCAATGTCGCCGCGTCCTGTAGTTCAAGAAAACGATTGAGCGCCGTCAAAGTGGATCTCCCTTGATCAGCAAGGAAACGCGCAGTGTCAATCAGTTTCAGCAGATTTGCGACGCGCGAGTTTCCTTGAGCATGCAGAACGAATAAAGGCAGTAAATGCGTTTGAGCGTACAGTTCGGTCAAAAGTACGGTAGCGTTTACCCGTACTCCCCGCGCATGCAGGTCTCGTAATAAGGCAAAGGCGGCGGTAAAGCGCTCCGCAAGGCTCTTTGCTGAAAGCACTGGTGGAGTAATCGTATAATCGAGTCGCCCCCCCTCACAGGCAAACGCGGCGAGCTCTTCATCGCTAAACCCCAATAGTGAGGAGCGGAGGGTTGCGACCAAGGCAGCAGTGTCGGACGGACTTTCGATCGCACGCAGCAGCGCGCGCAGCTCTTCGATTTCTTGACGCTGGGCGTAGCGCCGCCCACCGATGACTCGATGCGGAACTCCCTCTTCTCGCAACGCCTCCTCATACGCCTCAAGGGTCTGATGGGTGCGACAGAGAATCGCCACGTCTCGATAGTGTATAAGGCGATCGCCCCATACCTCTTGACCACCCTCGCCAACAGATTTGGTTAAAAACGCCGCCACCGCCCGCGCCTCCGCTTGGCGTCGCTCCTCACGGCTTGACTTCTCAGCAGCAAGAAGTACTGGCAAAATGATCACTTCTCTACCTGTCTTCTCCGTGCGCGTTTCCTGAAGCGGACGATAGGCGGGTTGATCGCCGCCGACGGCGGCAAACTCTCGGGTAAAAGTCTCGTTAATCCAGGAAATTGCTGATGTTCGGGTCCGGAAATTCGCCGAAAGGGAGAGGAGTTCGCCTTGACGAACAATGGCTTCCCGTGCTTTCGTGTACACTTGTAGGTCGGCGCGACGGAAGCGATAAATCGATTGCTGAGGATCGCCGACGAGGAAGAGTTTTCCCGGTTGAAGTTGCGCCCCCGTCCACTCAGCCACGCGCGCTTCCTGTTCAGCCAGAAAGAAAATGATCTCGACTTGCAACGGATCGGTGTCTTGAAATTCGTCGACGAGGAGGAAGCGAAACCGCCGCTGAAAGTAGCGCCGGACATTGACATCCCGCTTGAGCAGGTTGCGCGTCAAAAGCAGTAAATCAACAAAATCGAGACAACCACGCTCCCGCTTCTGCTGTTCGTAAGCCTGAAAATAGCCGTGCAGCCAAAGCACGAGCGAGACGGTCAGATTATGCGCCCAGGCCGAGCGCGTTTGCGTGCGGATATCCGCCAACGCTCCGAAGAGTTGTCGCGCTTCGTCAAGCGCTTTCGTCGGTTTCCAATTGGTCTTTGTTCCTGCTTTGACTGATAAAGGGAAATCACTCAAGAGCAGTCGTTCCCAAGCTGCACGCTCTCGATCATCATCGAGCAACTCAGCCAGAGCGGTGATCTGCAGATAGGCGCGATCCGTCCGCTCCGTGCAGGCCTGCGCACCTGTCGCTAACCGTCTCACGGTGTCGTTAAAGGTTTGCGAGAACTCCTCTAGACGGTCCTCAACCAACGAGGGCAAGAAAACCAGACTGTCGCGATGTTCAAGAAGGAAATCGCGCAGCGCCGCCAGGTGCTCAAGCGAAACACCAAGGCGTAACGCTCGCTTCAACGCTTCGGGGCTCCGCTCCATCTCTTGGGCTAGCCAATCACGCCAGACTTCATGACGCAACACACCAGCTTCAAACGCATCCAGAACGGAGAAGTTCGGATCGACGCAGGCTTCAATGGGGCGTTCACGCAAAAGATTGGCGCAAAAGGCGTGGACAGTGGACAGTTGTGCACGGTCGAATTGCCGTCGCGCGTCGCGCAAGTATTGTCGTTCCTGTTCGGATACACGGCTTGCCAGTGCGGAATCTATCTCGAAGTACAATCGCGCACGGAGTTCTGTCGCCGCCTTTTCAGTAAAGGTAATGGCGGCCAGGCGATCCAGTTCGCCGCGACCACTCCGGACGATGGAAAGTAAACGCTGGACAAGGATAGTCGTCTTTCCGGTGCCTGCTCCAGCTTCGACGAGGAATGTAGTGTCTAAGTCCGTCGCCGCGCGGCGGCGAGCCTCTGCATCCTGAAGTGTAGGCGTCGTCATTCGACCGCTCTTACCCAGTGAAGGGCTTCAAGTCGCAAATCCTGCTGTTTACGAGCGGCGCGGCGCGCGGCCGCTCCGCCGCAAATCAGGGGAAATGGACAAGGAAAACACGTCTCGGGGGTCATCGTAAAACATCCGATCCGCAGGCTATGCAGCAACTTCGTTACTACCGCGTTCAGCGTGGCGAACGAGGATTCCCAATTGGCCGCCGTGAAAACCGGCAAGTCCGCTTTGCGTTCGCGCTCGATATAGAGGTAAACGGCGGACTCCCAGGTTTTTTCCGGCCACAAGGCGTGCGCTGCGTATAAATAGAGCGGCAGTTGTAACGCCGTCCCGCCGGCAAAGCGGCCACGGATCGGTTTTCCCGTTTTGTAGTCCACAATGCGTGCGCGCCGTTGATCCAAGGAGAGATCAATGCGGTCGATGCGTCCGCGTAGAGCAATCTCCTCACCATCACCTAGAGGCAGTCGTACCGGGCCATCAGGAAAGAGAGAGCGCGAATGTTCAGCCTTTTCCTCGGATGCGTCGGCGCCAAAATGCACTTCAAACGCCGCAGGCAGAAACTCTCCTCCTGTTTCGCATTCACGCTCCAGAAAAGCCGCAAGTCGTTCACGCAAGCGCTCTTGTTCAATTTCCCAGAGGAGCGGAAACCCAGTAGCGCCAGAAGTAGTAAACTTGTGAAAATGTTCTTCCGTGACTGCGCTGAGCAAATGCTGGAGGGCGGTTTTGTGTTCGCGCGTAAACGACAACTCTCCAGCTCCGCGAGCACGTGTAAAAAAATCGTGCAAGATCTCGTGCAGGAGCGCACCGCGCTCACGCGGCCGCACGGTCAATATCTGCTCGGGTTCTGTAAATTGATTGAGTCCTAAGACCGTGCTCAAAAAATAACGGAAAGGACAACGCGCATACGTTTCCAGTGCGCTAGCAGATAAACGTAGCCCTGCGGGAAAAAGTGCTTGTTGGAGTTTCTCCTTGACACCTTCATCTTCGATCATACCGTCAAAAGCGGTTAACCGCTCGGCGTCCCCACGCTGACGTGTGGCGTGAAAAGCTGTGGAGAAGAAGGGGGAACATAGTGCGAGGTATCCCAGCGAGGTGGAGTCTCCCGACGCCAGGGCGTGAGCGGCGCTCAACAGATGATATTCGATCAAGTCAACGGCTTCATTCGGCGGGCCTAGCACCGTGGGAAGCAAGGGGGCGCGTCGCTCCCATTCTCGCAGATCCGCAAACGAAGTGGGCGTTCCACTGAGCGCTTCTAGCGCGCGCAACAGGAAAAAAGAAGGGGTTTGCAGCAGGTCACCACCATGCTCCGCGTACGGATAGGAGAAAACCACCCATTCGCGCGCGCTCTGGACCGCGAGTACGAAAAGGAGTTGTTCCGTCTCACTCAAGTGGCGCCGTTGTCGCAACTCATGGGACGAGATTTCCGAGAGGTACTGCCGCTCTTGATCCAACAAGAATGGATCTTGACGCACCATCCGAGGGAAGGAGCCTTCCACAAGACCAGGAATAATCACCGCGCGGAATTGCAACCCACGAGCGGCGAGGAGATCGCCGATGAAGACTCCTTCTTTATCCAAGGCGCCGACGGCAACGGTAGCGGACGTCAGTGCGACTACGGCATTCCGAGTCCATTCCGCAAAAGATATCGCCTCTTCTAGCAAGTCAAGCTCAGTTAAACCGAGTAACACTTCCTCAACCTCGCCAGTATGTTCGGTGAGCGAAACATACTGGCTCATCAACCGTAGGACAAAATCCGTCCATCCACGCCAGGAGTCAAATTGAGGTCGCTGTTCGCTCGCCGTGAGAAAACCGTCCATGAAAGCAAGCAACGCCTGGAGCGCCTGCCGATCAATAAGTCTCGTCTCATCGTCTTCATCGTCCGACTGATCTTTCATGAGACGCGCAAGACGATCGCGCCACGCTTGCGCCCCTTTGACGATTCCAGCTTGCACGGAAAACGATTCCCACTGAGTAAACCGCGCGGCTGTCGCTTGTTCTCCCAGCAATGCGGAAAGCGGAGGCTCCGCCCCACGGATGAACTCAACGACACGGGATCGCGCGTAATCTTCAAGCAGAACTTGGCACAGGAGCAAGAACCGTTGTCCAGCTTGCGTGCGGATCAATGACAAACCGCCATGCAAGAAGGTCGGAATGCCCAGTCCCTGGAACGTGTCTACAAATAATGGTCCATAGGTTCCTGGGTCGCGTAGAAAAATTCCGATCTCATGAAACCGCACCCTGTGCGTTTGCACGAGGTGGAAAATAACGCGACCGACCTCTCGCGCCTCCTGAATTTTTCCAGGAGCGGAAAGAAACAGTATGGACTGATCGGCTTTATTCGGCGTCGCGGGACGAGCAGGAGGACGTTCTTCAAACAGCCCAGTTTGCAACCGCGCAAGGTTCTCTTCTTTGTTGAGACCTCTTTCTAGAGGAATAGTTTGAAATCCCATGTTCGCGAGCCAAGTCAACGTCGGAGTAGTGCATTCGTAGGCATTACCCGGACGCCAGGGAAAGAAAACCAGAGCATCACGATCGGCAACCGCGGCGGCGATGAGGCGACGCTGAAGCGGCGTAAAATCATAGAACCCATACACGAACAACGGCGAGCGC
The DNA here is from genome assembly GCA_050185455.1 of Binatia bacterium. GTDB lineage: Bacteria > Desulfobacterota > Binatia > Bin18 > Bin18 > SYOC01. The sequence goes on from JBFWZL010000318.1 coordinate 7,824, forward strand.
AACGCCTCGGACTGCAACGCCTCTATAGCGCGCTCCA
>JBFWZL010000319.1:0-7849 GCA_050185455.1 Binatia bacterium
GAGGTACGTTTCGTCCTTCCATACAATTTCTCCGGATACCTCATGATAGGTATCAATCTCCTACGGAGTGTGAGGTTCGTTTCGTCGAGGATAAGATGGCTATAAAGAAGCTGGAATTAAACGTTTCAATCTCCTACGGAGTGTGAGGTTCGTTTCGTCAACAAAATTAGTTAGGAGGACGCTATGACAAATATAGTTTCAATCTCCTACGGAGTGTGAGGTTCGTTTCGTCATGTCACTACTAGATACGTCACAACGTCGTGCAACTGTTTCAATCTCCTACGGAGTGTGAGGTTCGTTTCGTCCGGTATCAAAAGGTCCGCTACCTATGTCTGTAACCATGTTTCAATCTCCTACGGAGTGTGAGGTTCGTTTCGTCCATACCATGGATAGAATGGAAGCAATTGATAAGCAGTTTCAATCTCCTACGGAGTGTGAGGTTCGTTTCGTCTTTTCAGTGCGTCGTTTTCGGCTTTCAGTCGAGCTGTTTCAATCTCCTACGGAGTGTGAGGTTCGTTTCGTCACAGGGAACCGTCCAAGTCCGTAGACGGACACCGCGCGTTTCAATCTCCTACGGAGTGTGAGGTTCGTTTCGTCCCTCGCTAGTAGTTCCCAATCATGTGCAGGCGCTAGTTTCAATCTCCTACGGAGTGTGAGGTTCGTTTCGTCGCTTTGTATCATTTCTTTCGCCAGATGGCCAGGTTAGGCGCGTCATAGCGCGGATCACAGTCAGCACCTGATTTCGTCCCAGGTTGAGCAACCACATTTGTCTCTCTTTTTTCTCTATCCTTCCGTTTTCTCTCAGTTTCTTTCTCAACGCGCATCTCCCAGGGTTTCGCCGACAGCTTCGATCCGCGCTTGGCGCGTTACACAATGACGGCTCCTTCCCTTCGCGGTTTCTCTCCACCGATTCGTTCGACTTGCCGCTTGCAGCCTTCGCACAGAAAATAGAAACGGATGCTGTCGCCCTCCTTGGCGTCGATCAAGTGGTCTAGGCGATCTTTGAGGCGAACAAAATTCAGCTTATCAAGGTCACACTCGAAGACGCTATACTGCATCCATTGGCCGAAGTTTTTGAGGGTTTTGAAAATTCGACTGCGGCGTTTGTCGTTCACCACATCATAAGAAATAACAATAAACATAATCGAGAACCTTAGTTTTTGCCCTTTCACTACACGGCCCGATTCATTTTCTTTAAGCCTATAGCCTATCGTTAACGCACGACGAACGGTTCGTATCGCTCCAGTTCACCCTGAATACATTTGGCCAGAATGCGAGCCTGCAATTCGAAGCAGCGTCGATAGGTCGCCTTGTACTCAAAGACCGGGTGTTGAATCTCGGTATTTTTGCGTTCTTCATACTGAAGCAAAAATTTTTTGCGCGCCTCAGACGTCAAGCTGTGTACATTTCCCAGGCTGACACTGAAGTCGTCAGGCTGGATAATGCGTTTGTTTAAACATGTTAGTACGACCGCATCAACAATGAGCGGGCGAAACTCTTCCATCACATCGAGCGCCAGCGATGGTCGACCATAGCGATCAGCGTGAAGATAACCGCAGTAGGGATCGAACCCGAGCATCTGCACGGCCGCGTGAATGTCATTGGCAAGCAACGCATAGCCGAAACTGAGCAGGGCATTGACCGGATCAGTCGGCGGACGCCGCACGCGTTTCTTGAAGGAAAAACCATCCGCCTTGATAAGAGAGGCAAAGACACCGAAGTACGCCGCGGAGCCCTCGCCTTCGTGCCCGCGCAAGACATCGAGATCTTCCGCTCTCTCAGCTCGCCGCTCAGCCCCGCGAATCGCTTCGATCGCATCGTTCACATGAAGTCCTTCCGTATTCCGCGCCGCGCGCAACAAGGTAACCCGTAAATTGGCCAGCTTGCCGAGGACAAATCCGCGGGCCAGAGTCAGCGTCCGGTGCTCATCAAACGACGCAGCATATTGCGCCCGGCGCAAGAGCGAGTTTTTCGAGAACGCCGGTTCGATGCGACCGATGTAACGGCCATGTTCGGTCAGGTAGGTGAGAGGAACGTGACGCTCCATCAACGCCGCCACCGTGTACGGCGTCACAGTCACCCTGCCCAAGACGACGACTTCGGAGACCTTGAGCATCGGCAGGTCGAGCAAGGTTTCCCCCTTGAGCGTCACACGCAAGCGTTCATCTTCTTTGCGTAAAACCGCATCTTGCTGAGTAAGGTATAAGGTTGACATAATTAACCCTCACAAAGCATCTGAAGATTTCGTAGGGGCAACTCGATGCGGTTGCCTTTTCTGAGGACGGCCACGTAGGGCTGCCTCTACACGAATATCTGCCTCCCCCAGTAATCGAGCCGTCTCTCGCGGTAGGCAGATATCGTACAAGCTGCAGCCTTTGCACCGTGGCGTATACGGATTCGGCGGACGCTCGCCGGAGTCGAGCAACCGGCGTACAGAGGCAATGGTATCGAGCGTCTGCCGTCGCAGCTCGGGAGAAAATTCAATCTCCTGACGCCGGCCAGTTGCAGCGTAGTAAAGATATCCTTTGCCAACCGCTCTGCCGGTCATCTCCTCTAGACAAAGCGCCTGTGCGCAGAGTTGCAGCGCATCATTCACCCACTGCCCGCGGCGGCCTTTCTTGTGTTCGTTGCAATCCCTTACAGGGGAAGAGGACTCTTGAAGGAAAGGTTCAACTCTGCGCTTGCCTCTCTTATGTTCGACAGGGTAGATCTCCCCTGCCCGTTCCTCAATTACGTCAGCTTTACCACTGATGCCTAACTTGTGAGAGTATAAGTAAACGCTCCGTAGTTGCAGCACATCATCGCGCGTGCTGGTTTCGCCGGAATTCGCACGGGCATGTTGCAGCGACCCCTCGACCGTGTGTTCATTATCGAGAAAAACATTCTCGACAAAAATGTAATAACATCGTCGAGGGCAGTAATCGTACTGGTTCAATGCGGAAAGAAAGACGAACTCTTCCATTTTTCCCTTTGGTCTAAAGCCTTTAGCCTATAGCCTTCTTGTCTTCCCCTTCAGCCTATAGCCTTTTTGCAACTCCACAGCCCATAGTGGTTTTGGCGCCAACGCCGGCGAAGAAGGCAAAATCGGCTAACGCATTCAGTGTCTGGATGATGCTTTGGTCATGCAACTCCAACAAACGAAAAGAACAAGAGCCGACGAAGCCTGGAAACGTCGAGGTGCGGTAAGCGCCCTCGTCCCACGGAAAGACGAGCCGGGCGAGTTGGGAAGAGAGCCGGTGATGCGTAATTTCGAGATGATGTAAGCAGATTTCCTTGAGAAGATTCGCTTCAATAAAAGATGTCGGTGAAAACTGATTCCAATTGCGCAGCAAACTACCGAACACGAGATCGGGCAACGGCAGCGGCACAATCAGATCTGGATATGCCGGTCCACCGCCGCGCTTGAAGAACGTCGGCGTGGCGAATTGAAATGAGAACAGTTTCTCTCCATCAGAGGCGCTGGCGTAGATGTCTGCAAACGACGCGCAGCCAGCCCATTCTTCGCCGCTCTGCGGGGTGCTGAGAATACGAACGATTGTCAGTTCCGTCCGCACTAAATCGAAACTCAAGTCAGGAGTAGACAAAAAATAACGCGCCAATAACGGATACAGTGAGTCATCCAAGAACGTGAACCGAACTTTGACTTCTTCACCAGCGCGAATGCACTCCGCGCGACGTTGCCGCTCGTTTAGCAGCAGCGCCGTCGAAAATGGCTTCAGCCCCGAGACGCTGTGGACCTCGTCTCCTTTCGCGGCGCTCGCCTTCTGTAACAACTCATAGAATAGTCCGTGGAGAATCTTCCCTTGCGCATGCGCAAGCGGCAAATCGGTTCTGGGAAATGCGTGGATAACGATAGCGTAGGGCATATTGAAGCTCTCCTCATTTTCAAATTTCCCCTTCGCAAAGGGAATTATGGCAAACTTGACACCATCCCTTCATGCAGGCTGCTTTTGGGTCACCCAGGACAAGCGGGGGTGCCACTGGCGGCTTGTCCGCCAGTGTGGCGGCTGGGCACGGGCAGCAAGCTGCCCGTGGCACCCCAATTTGGTCCTCTTTGAGGAGTCCGGTGTCAAGTAATGCATAGTCACCTTCGCAAAGGGGAAGCGTGAAGCGTAGGGGGATTTACAACTCGTTCACTGTTGACACCCCCTTCCGCGCCGCATACTTTTTCTCAAGAAGGAACACGTCATGTCTCGTTACACCAAAAAAGTGCAAGCGTTGTTGACCGAAGAGCAATACCGCGATCTTGTCCACATTGCCGCGAAGGAACACAAAAAGCTCGGCGTGGTTGTCCGCGAAGCGCTGGAGAAGACCTGCCTGAGGAAACACCGTGCTCAAGACAAAGCTGAGGCGATGTGAGCGCTGCTCGCCGCGGAACCCGCCGACGCGCCTGAAGACTATCACAAGTGGGAGGACGAATATTCGCGTCTGAAGTGGGCGGGCAACAATTGCAATGAGTAACACATTTCTTCCTTCGTACAAATTCCAATTTTAGTCTTTCGATTTTTCCAGGAAGTATTGCATTCCAGCCGGAATCTGGATTCCATTAGGCAGAGCATGGTAGCTGCCCTCTATGCGTGCATTGAGCACCAAGCTCACCGGCGGCATGGAAACCAAATCGAAAACCTGTAATTGGCCAGGAACGTCAAGCGGATTGAGCGGTACTCCTGAAGTATAAGCTCCGTGTCGTTGCGGCAGGTCCGTAAACTCTTGCCATGAGACCTCTGCCTTGCTCCGCCATAATCCAAGTCGTATCCAACGAGGAAATCGGAGGGGTTCAGAGGCCGAAAGAATAGCAAACTCAAAGATGCTACCAACCGCGATTTCTTTCGCCCGCCCAAAGGAAGGCGTATTCCGGCTGCCCTTTTCCATCTCGACGTGGTACAAGTTACTCGCATATTTGAAGGTACTCAGACTGTAATGAATATCCACGTCACGCGCCGGGGTGACATAGATGCCCCGTTCGTTCAAAGGTGTAAGTTCCTCGACATACCGTGGCACTTGCTGTGCTTGAAAATACGGCGCTGCAGCAAAGCCGAGGGCGTAGGTCAACGCATAGTTATGTAGACAACGCCCCGTTTCGTACAGCCGTCCCACTTCACGCGTGGCGTAGTAGAGATTTTCGTGCAAGATGAGTCGGCAGAGGTAAATTCGCATGAGCGAGATCCCCTTTTTCTCGACTTATTTTTTCTTTGTCTTGGCAACCCAACGCTCATAATAAGCCTGGCTATCGCCCAAAGCATTTTGTAACATCTGCTTCGTTTCGTCAGGGGTTTCTGGTCGAGACTCTATCAGTACGGCGTCCAGATCTTTCCCCTCCACTAACTGCTCTTTTGGTACACCGTCCTCGCTGAGGAGCACAGGCACTATTTCCCGTGCAGTAGTTAAGGCGTCTGCTATATTGACAGGGTCGGGAGGATTCACAAAGCCTTTGGTTCTTAAGGCATCATAAAGTCGCTGGGTGAACTTAAGATTAGAAAAAATTTCCCGGTCGGTTTGGACGACCCCAATGATATAGTTAGTGACCGTGCCGGTGCGGGTCGTTTGGGCGCCGTAGTGCCGAGTCCTCATGACATTGTTCAACACGTAACGAAAGAGATTAGTAGTCACATCGTGGACGGTAATAACAGCTGGGAAAATCACGCCCGGCTTCACATGGTCCTGCTCGTTGATACGGCTGGTTACCTCTCCCTGACGACTCATCGTGCCATCTTCATACGGAGCGTTGAGCGTCCGGGTTTCATGGCTATCGTCATACGGTGTTAGAGAATAAGTAGTATCCCCAATGACTTTGGATTTCTCTGACCCGGAATCCCCAATTGCAAATCCATAGGTAATGCAGTCCGGGCATGTCATGCAGAATGCAACATTGTAATCGCAGATAGGCAAGCCTTTAGCATCTTTTGTAATCTTACGATCTGTAGAAGGTTCGACACTGAGAAATCCATAGTGCCGTAACAACTCGCGGCCGGTCAGACGCTCAGGCGTCGTCTGTTTACGTTTGAACATTTCAATACGAGTGATCATGTCAGTGTTTTGCTCACCAGCTTTCACTCGCGCCGTATTCAGTTCACCATCCGTTTGGAACAGTGCATAGGAATCAGTGACCCGTAACAAAATAAGATGCGAGTAGTAGCCACTCGGCTTGGGAAGAACTTCTTTCGGAAACCATCCAACGTTAAATGCACTCACAATCCAGCTCCTTTCTTGTTTGGCTAGCGCGCCTCTTCAGCAACTGTTGTCTCTTCGTTTTCTGTTTCTACCAATTGTTGCTCCTGTCGATCTTTGGCGGATGCGTCACGGTAAAGCACCTCACAAGCACTCTTGAGGAGGTTCAGTTGCCGCCCACGTAATGCGGCGACATCGCCTCTAAAGGTGTCGTAAAAGATCGTTCCAACGAAGTGCGACGCAAACTGCTGCATTGCCTCTTCCCGACTTTCTCGATTGCTGCCGGGCGGAAACATGCCATCGGCGCTGCCAGTCAGCACCCTTTCCATGAAAGCCCTTAGCTCTCCATGCACAGCTTCGGTCAATCCTTCGCGATCGAATAAGCGACGATCAGCGGAGAGAATGGTTTTAGACGCCACCGAGAGGGGGCGAAGGATGCTGTTAGAATTCGAGCGTCTGGCTCTGTAGAACTGTCGATATAAATCCACGAGCGTTCGCGCATGACTCATCGTTGCGCCTCCTTTTCCAAGATAGGTTAAATAGTCTACGAATTGTTGAGCTTTACTCTGTGGAATACCGTCAGTCTCATGACGACGCTGCCACTTCTTGAGATAGTGGCAGGCGTAAGCCGCATCAGCGGCTAAATCTCGTGCCAATGGAGGAATTTCAGACCAACGGTAGTCCCATCCTCCCCGCCCTTGCCTGCTATGAGCGTCCAAATGAATGAGATAAGCAACCGTCAACCGCTGCAGACAAGGCAACACCTGATCAACATTGATACGTTCGCGCCCCACCAATGCTTGCACGAAGGGATGTGCACCATCCAGGAAGACGGTTTCTGGAAGTTCATCTGCCTCTAGCAACAGCGGGAGCGGTGAAGTACTGGCCACTACCTTGACATCAAGACAGACTGGCAGCAGCAACGCCAGAAAAGCTGGATGGACCCACGCTTCGGCATCTTTGGCGTCGCGCGCAGGTGGTGGAATGCCGAGGAAATAGAATGTGACAGGTTCATGCTCAGGAAAGTGCATGCGCACGTAGCGATCCTCGTCAGAGCCGGTCAAGTCCTGGGTCGAAAGCAGTAACGGTTCTAATCGTTGTAAGGTAGCTGCGTCCAGATGCAGGAACGCCGCACCGGTACTCCCTTCCCCCTTCATTAGCTGCCGCCGCAATTCGGTAAAACCTATACGTTGCAGATGGTTGTGGATGACACGAAAAACTTCCAACGTTTCGGGAGAGAAAAAGTACGTCGGATAGAAGTACAAATAGCGAACCTGACGACTCTCGAAGCGACTTCCGCTCGCGTTGGAGCGATTCATGAGAATCTGGCGCAACATGATTTCTAGACTACAAATGGGGCAAATGTCACGGATAGCAGTAGCTCCGTGGAGAGGCAGTTTGTTGCTATACACTTGCGGCGCAAAGAGGATCGCCGACTCTTGTTGTTTAGTAACTTCAAATGGTGAAGAACAGAGGCTACAGACAGCGGCACGTCCACGCCCTGTGCGCTTGGCGTTTTGATAGCGTTCAAACTCCGCGGAGAATAAAGATTGACTAGTATTATGCACCTGTCCGACAGGGCCGAACGAAAGTATCTGCTGAACATATGCACGGAGTTCTCGCCACGAATCTGAGGCAGCAGAGGTTGGAGAAGTTCTCTCCTTCAGTGCGGTAGCCAACT
>JBFWZL010000320.1:0-7795 GCA_050185455.1 Binatia bacterium
GCACGCTTGCCATTCCCACGGAGATATTTGACTTCGACATTCGCCCATCCGCTAACGGCCCTACCTCCGCTCCTCGCGGTCGAGAAGCCTCTACTTCGTGAAAGGATACAATGACCACAAGCGCTATCTGAAATCTTTTTGTCACTAACTGTGGCGCCAATTCTTCGCGGACGCGACGAAAAATCAGAACGGATCTTGTCGTGCCCGCACCGCCGAGTCGATAGGCATAGCGGGGTTCCCAGTATCATCCTCTATGCAAGGAGGTTCTTGCCATGCCCATCTATGAGTTTTGCTGTGAGACGTGCGGGCCGTTCGAGTGTTGGCGGCCCATGCGTGAGTCAAACTATCCCATGCTTTGCTCCGCATGTCATGAAGCGGCGCGTAGGATTTTTTCACCTCCTGGCCTGCTTTTGACGGCTCACAGTTCACGACGTCGCCAAGAGCGTGCAGTCGAACCGCGTATTGTGCAGCGCGCGCCCAAAGCGGCTCCTGCCGCCGTTCGCACGTCTCGCCGTCAGACTGGCGGGCGTCCCTGGCAGCTCAGTCATTAAGAGCCCTATTTGCGATTCGCTCGATTCTCAGTTTGCCAAGATTTCTACCGTCCGCAAATACATGTGTAGATCTCAGATCTATCACCGTTGGAGAGGAGTGCCCAATGCCGATGCAATCTCAATATCCAGATATTCTACGAAAAAAGCTCTTTCGCTTCGCTCTATTGTCCGGTTTCGGGCTTGTCTATTTATGCTTGCTGGGGATGCCTGGAGAAGCCAATAATCTTGCTACTGACAAAGTTAACACCACGGGGCTCTCTATTACCGAAACCGACGTAACCGTCGGACAGATCCGGTCGCTGACCGGCACCATGGCGATTAGCGAGGTCTCCGTGGCCGAAGCCGAGAAATTGGCGATCGAGGAGATTAACGCGCAAGGCGGCGTATTGAGCCGACAGATCAAATTAATTACCGAGGATGGCGCAAGCGACTGGCCGACCTTTGCGGAGAAGGCGAAGAAGCTTTTAGAGAACGATAAAGTGGCGTCCGTGATGGGGTGTTGGACCTCAGCCTCGCGCAAGGCAGTGCTGCCGATCTTTGAGCGAGACAACGGATTACTTTATTATCCTACTTTCTATGAAGGGTTAGAGGCGTCAAAAAACGTTATCTACACTGGTCAGGAAGCGACTCAGCAAATCATTGCTGGTATTGAGTGGGCGATTAAGCAGCAAGGAAAGAAAACTTTTTATCTCTTAGGGTCGGATTATATTTGGCCTCGGACCTCCAATAAAATCGCGCGCAAAGCGATCGAAAAATTTGGCGGTACGGTGGTGGCGGAAGAATATACTCCCCTTGGCCACACACAATATGGGTCAATTATCAATAAAATTAAACTGAGGAAGCCAGATGTAATCTACAGCATCATCGTCGGCGGCAGCAACGTGTCTTGGTACAAGCAACTCAAGGCGGCCGGGGTTACGGCGGATAAGCAGATGTTGCTGACGATCTCGATCACAGAAGACGAAATTCGCGGCATCGGCCCCGAGAATGTTACCGGCTTTTATGCCTGCATGAAATACTTTCAGAGCCTGGATATTCCGGAAAATCACAAATTCGTCTCGGCCTTCAAGGCTAAATACGGCGCTGATCGCGTCATTGGCGATACGATGCAAGCCGGGTATCTAGGCCCATATCTTTGGAAGCTGGGAGTGGAGAAGGCTGGAAGCTTTGATGTTGATAAAGTCGTGGCGGTGTCTCCAGGCATTACTTTCGCCGCGCCTGAGGGCGAGGTCAAGATCCACGAGAATCACCATCTCTGGAGTAAAACGCGAGTCGGCCAAATTCTACCCGACGGGCAAGTAAAAGTAGTGTGGGAATCCGAGCCGATCGAGCCGAATCCCTGGCCTGAGGGCTACTAAACGCGTCGGGACGGAGGTGGAGCGTGGATATTCTCATCATGCAAGCCTTCAGCGGCTTGAGTCTCTTTACCGTGTTGCTGCTCATGGCTCTTGGGTTGGCCATCATCTTCGGCCTTATGGGAGTCATCAACATGGCGCACGGCGAGTTCATGGCGCTTGGAGCCTACACCACATATGTGACCGCGCTGTTGTGTGAACGATATACCCCGAGTGTTCTCAGTGGGTACCTTATCGTCGCCGGAATTTTCGCGTTCATCGTCGCGTTTGTGGTGGGGTACGGCGTGGAATGGGCGCTGATCCGACATCTGTACAAACGTCCGCTGGACACTTTGTTGGCGACTTGGGGGTTGAGTTTGGTCATGCAACAAATTTTTCGCTCGGTGTTCGGCGCTCAAGAAGTGGGTGTTCCTATGCCGGATTGGTTGCTGGGATCGTGGAAGGTGACGGAGACGATCGATATCCCCCTGAATGGACTTTTTGTGATGGGACTCTCGCTGACCACGACCTGCGCGGTGTTTCTCTTTCTCTTCCGATCACGGTGGGGATTACGGATTCGCGCGGTGACGCAGAATCGCATCATGAGCGGAGCCGTGGGCATAAATACCAAAAAGGTAGACCGGGTCACCTTCGCGATGGGCTGCGGCATCGCTGGTCTGGGCGGCTCTGCGTTCACTACTATTGGGTCCGCCGGCCCTTCTTCCGGCCAGTTATATATCGTTGATACTTTTCTCGTGGTGGTTTTCGGCGGGGTGCAAAGCCTGGTTGGAACCATAGCCTCCGCGTTTACCATTGCGGAAAGTCAATCGTCTCTCGAATTCTTCCTGAGCGGCTCAATGGCGAAAGTCATTACGTTACTCTCAATCATCGGCATTCTCCTCGTTCGTCCCGAAGGGTTATTCGCCGTGAAAGTCAGGAGGTAGCATGCGGTTGCGCACTAGCTTCTCCCAAGACGCTTCGTTTTGGCTTTCTCTACTTCTTCTGTGTGGACTGTTGTTTCTGCTCTTCCCGCTCGCCCTGGACCTCTTCCGACTGAATCTTGTTGGCAAGTATTTGACCTACGCCTTCGTTGCGGTCGGCCTCGTATTGTGTTGGGGATACGGGGGGATTCTCAGCTTGGGCCAAGGGGTGTTCTTCGGCCTGGGCGGATATCTCATGGCGATGTTTCTTAAGCTTGAAGCGTCAGACCTTGTGACGACGGCGAGACAGAATACGCCCGGCATCCCTGACTTCATGGATTGGAATCAGTTGACTGCGCTTCCTTGGTTCTGGAAGCCTTTTTACAGTCTGACCTTCACGCTGATTGCCATTCCCGTGCTTCCTGTATTGGTAGCTGCTATTATCGGCCTGGCGATGTTCAAGCGGCGAGTCGGGGGCGTCTACTTCGCGATCATCACACAAGCGCTGGCGGCAATTCTCAGCATCCTGATTATCGGCCAACAGGGGTTGTGCGGCGGCATCAACGGCATTACCGACTTGCGGACTTTGAAAGGGTGGGACATCAACAGCGACATCGCGAAATATGTTTTTTATTTTTTGAACGGAACGTTGCTGGTTGGAGCGCTCGTTTTTAGTAAATTCTTACTCGATAGCAAACTTGGCCGGTTGTTGGTGGCGATTCGTGATAAGGAAGATCGCGTACGGTTCTCGGGATACGATGTCGCTAACTTCAAGATCTTTATCTTCGCTGTGGCGGCGCTGTTTTCGGCGGTCGGGGGCGCCATGTTTACCTTGCAGGTCGGTTTTATTTCTCCTTCCTTCGTCGGCATTGTTCCATCTATTGAAATGGTGATTTTCTGTGCGGTAGGCGGCCGCTTTTCGCTTATCGGTGCGGTCTATGGGTCCCTTTTGGTAAATTTCGCCAAGACGTTCTTGTCAGAAAGTTCTCCCGCGCTGTGGCTGTATGTGTATGGCGGTTTGTTCATGGCGGTCGTGCTCCTTTTCCCCGACGGCCTTGCCGGATTATTTACTCGTGGAGAACAAAATCTGGCGTTCAAGTCTCTCCGACGTTGGCGAGGGTCGAAACTTGGATTGGAGGCGCCCTCATGAACGATGTGATTCTCTACGTCGAAGAACTTACCGTCTCGTTTGATGGCTTCAAGGCCGTCGACGCCTTAAACTTCTACGTTGACAGAAATGAACTCCGGGTGGTGATCGGTCCCAACGGCGCGGGCAAGACGACCTTGCTTGATCTCATCTGTGGCAAAACGAAAGCGAGCAGCGGCTCTATCCGTTTCAAAGACCTGGAGTTGGGCAAGCTGTCGGAGCATGAAATCGTCCGCAAAGGCATAGGCCGAAAATTCCAAACGCCGTCCATATACGAAAATCTGACCGTTTATCAAAATCTAGAGCTTTCATGGCCGAGGCATAGAAGCGTGTGGGGCTCATTATTGTGCTTGCTTGATGAAGCGTCTCAACAACGTATTGTAGAAGTGGCGGCGCAGATTGCTCTCAAAGACCAGCTTTCCGAAATGGCCGGTTTGCTAAGTCATGGGCAGAAACAATGGCTGGAAATCGGCATGCTGCTCATGCAGGACCCCGAGCTGCTGCTGTTAGACGAACCGGTCGCTGGCATGAGTCCTCGTGAGCGCGAACAAACGGCTGTTTTGTTGAAACAGATCGCCGTGAATCGCTCCATGATCGTCATCGAACACGATATGCAATTCGTCGAGGATATTGCGCATCGTGTGACCGTACTACATCAGGGGAAAATCTTGAGCGAGGGAGCTATGGAAAAAGTAAAAAATGACCAAAGGGTCATTGAAGTATATCTGGGCCATTAAAGCGAATCCCGACTAAAGGGGAAAAGAACGCGTTATGCTGAGTGTAGAGTTGGTCAATGTAAGTTATGGCGATAGCCGAGTGATTCGTGATCTCAGCTTTTTTGTCAAAGAGCAGGAATCGATAGCGATTTTAGGACGGAATGGCATGGGAAAAACCACGCTTTTGAAATCCTTGATTGGGATTTTACCCGTCTACTCCGGACGAGTGACGATGCAGGGAGAAGAGAACACGCATCAAGAGAGCTATGAACGCGTAGCGAAAGGCATAGCTTATGTCCCTCAAGGAAGAATGATTTTTCCGAACCTCACCGTTGAAGAAAATATCCAAACCGGACTTGAGGCGGCGAAGACCGACACGATCGGAGACGATGTATACTCACTGTTTCCGGTTCTTTTTGAGATGCGACGACGGAAGGGCGGGAACTTATCTGGAGGACAGCAACAGCAATTAGCTATCGCCAGGGCGTTGGTCAGCAATCCGAAAGTCATTCTTTTAGACGAGCCCACCGAGGGCATTCAACCTTCAGTTATCAAAGAGATCGCCAAAGTCTTAAACGAGATTAAGCGTCATCTCGGCATCGCCTTCGTGGTGTCGGAACAAATGCTCAGTTTCGCCTTGGATGTAGCCGACCATATCCTGATTCTTGAAAAAGGCTCTTTCGTTCATGAAGAGGCGCGGGCGACTGTGAACCTCGAAAAAGTTAAGCAATATCTCACCGTGTAAGAAGAGCCCCTATTCGTCTCAGGTGAACAACAGCTCCCGCTCGATCCACGCGCCTACCTCGACCACCCCCTGGCCAGTTTTGCAATTGGTAAGGATGAAGGGGCGTTCGCTGCGCACACGCTTTGTATCGTGGACCATGACCTCGAGACTGGCGCCAACATGCGGGGCCAGGTCAACTTTATTGATGACAAGCAGATCCGAGCGTGCGATGCCGGGACCTTGTTTGCGGGGAATATCGTCTCCACCAGCGACGTCAATCACGAAAATGAATGCGTCGGCGAGTTCGGGTGAATAGGTGGAAGCGAGATTATCGCCGCCGTTTATCTCGCGCAGTTGACGGGGAATAGGGGATGAGTCCCTGGCGATTCAAGAAGGAACACCATTAGCTATGGGTGCTAGAGAAAGAAGTTAAGCGAGCGTTGTGGATAAGTTGGCTACTCTCGAAGAAGACGCCGCCTGACTCACATTTGCCTCCCTTTCGGGACATATTGGCTATCCTCTTCAATGAAAGTTAGCTCGTTGCTGAGAGGATCAGTGGTGACGGACAGACTAACCGTCTCTTTATCACAATCTTTCTGTTACTGCGCCGCTTGCCGGGTGGGATTCGGTATTCAACCAAATGCCCAAGGTACTCGTCTATATAGCCACAGATAGGACGTCAAAGGTTCAGAAAAAAATAAAGACCATTACCAAAGAAAATTTTTTCTCAGCTTGAGCTGACTCAAGCTGGTTTCTGGTTTAAGGGAGAGTATTCTTTTCTGAAAGAACATCCTGTAGAACCAGCAACATAAACGCCACGAGGGAGTAATGAGACCGATCTTTATTGGCGGATGTGAGCGGAGTGGGACAACTTTGCTTGGGGCGATGCTTGGCTCGCATTCAAGCTGCCTCTGTGTGCCAGAGATGAAGTTTAAGATGGAGATGCTGCAGTTTGCGGATAATGGCGTTAACGGTTCAGTTGAGCCAGCGAGCAGGGTGGAAAAACTGGCGCGCCGTTCAAGCTTCAGAATTTGGGGGTTGTCTCTGAATGAGATTATCGCCCCTAGTAGGACGCTGGCTGGTCGAGAGCTGATTGAATGGACAGTGTTGGCATATGGACAGAAGATGGGAAAAACTGCCCCAGCAATCTGGATTGATCATACCCCCGCAAATATCAAGTACGCCTGGACGCTTTTCCAGGCGTTCCCCGATGCCCACCTGATTCACATTATTAGAGATGGGCGTGCGGTCGCTGCTTCGCTTTTGCCGCTTGATTGGGGGCCTAACGAGATTGACAGCGCCGCACGTTATTGGGCGGCGGCGCTTGCCTATGGATTGGCGACAGAGGCGGCTTGGCCGGAGCGGGTCATCCAAGTGCGCTATGAGAACCTGGTGGAGGAGCCGACGACCACCCTCAAAAGACTCTGCGCAGCCTTGTCGCTTTCTTATGAACCTGCCATGTGCCAAGGAACGGGATTTCAGGTGCCCCCGTATACCGCCAAACAACATGCCTTGGTTGGAACGCTGCCGGAGCCGACGCGAATTACCGCTTGGGAGCGGCAGCTCACTGCAAGACAAATCGAAATCTTCGAGAGCATTACAGCTGATCTACTGAAAATGCTTCGCTACGAACCCAAGTTCGGCTTCCATGCAAAACGGATGTCGCGTCTGGAGATATTATCCTCTAGTATCCGAGAGTTTTATAAAAAGGAATTTGTCAACAGACACCGAAAACGAAGGAGAAGGAGAGAGACCTTGCCTTCGTAAAACAAATTAATGAAAGCGATTTTCGATCGCCCGGAGTTGAAGGCGCGGCGCATTCTTCCCGCACCCACGCAACGAAACAAACTTATGCGAGGGCAATCCACCGCAGACTATCCTGCAACGAACAAGGCCTTATCCTTGTGGCGGCCACTTTCTGTGCCGATAGGTGACGTGGATGCCTTGGGCAAAGCGCGCTCCAGGGAAAAGAATCACTGGCTCCGGACAGTATTCGACGTAGGCTCCCGCGCTAAGGGAAAACGAGAGCTGTTGCACCGCACAAGTTGGCGGTCATGGCGTGAATCTTTTCCGCGGCTTGCGTTGTGAGATGCACTTGGGACCGTGGGGCAAAGGTAAATTGCATCCGCGCGCGGTCCCCCTGAATCAAACCGCCGGCAGGCTGGGACAGCCCTACGAGGCTCCGCGAATACAGGCGCAGAGGACACGAGATTGTCATTGCAAGGAGCGGGCAGCGACGAGGCAATCTCTGTGTTCGTGAAAGATTGCTTTGCGGAGTTTATCCTGAGCTTGTCGAAGGGCTCGCAATGACCCCTTGACCTTACGCCATGCGGTGGGGGGTTGGTTCCGTAGTCCGAAGGACGCTACGCGAACAGCAGCTCCCGCTCGATCGTCGCGCCCTCC
>JBFWZL010000321.1:0-7762 GCA_050185455.1 Binatia bacterium
TGATACCGCTGACAGCTTGGTTTTGCGCCGGATTTTCCAGGTTAAAAAAGATCTTTGCTGATCCATACCGAGGAAAAAAAAGCGTCAAACATAGCGTCATTAAAACGGACATAGGGAAAAACATGCTCACCTCTCACCTCTTTCATCCGTACGAAAAAAGACGACCCTTCCTCTCCCTTGGTTGAAAGGTTCACCCGTATCGGCTGTAAATTCATTGTCAGCGGGATGTTACCCTCAGACTTTTTTCTCCCTCTGCAATACACGATCCTCAGAGGATCGCACTTCCTTTTCAACCAATCCATGGGAGTGCTCGTCTTTATCACTAATAAAGGTACAATGCACCGGGAGTATCAAACGTCACCTGTCTGGAGGGTAAGGAAGAGCGCTTTTCTTGCTTTCTGACAGTTATAGGGGGGTAGAGATCATGTCAATGCGCAGAGGCGCCGCTGTTGCCGTCGGTCTTGTCGGGGCTTGTCTCCAAGTCCTTTTGATGACCGAGGCGACACGAGGGCAAGAGAATAACTCAGAAGCCTTTTCGTTTATTCAGCAGGCTAAACTCACGGAGGCAGCCAAGACAGCAGAAGACCAATTTGGCGCTAGTGTTGCGATCGACGGCGACACTGCGCTGATCGGAGTTCCTGGAGACGATGAGAAAGGTACTTCCGCTGGAGCTGTCCGTGTTTTCCATCGTGATGAGGATGGCATTTGGGAAGAGACGCAAAAACTGACCGCCAGTAACGGAGCGGCGAGCAATTTTTTGGGCGCTAGCGTGGCGTTAAGTGGAGATGTCGCTCTCGTGGGTGCTCGGGGAGCTAATCCGAAAGGAAATTTCTCCGGCGCAGCGTATGTGTTCGTGCGCGGGACCGATGGCGTGTGGAGAGAAGCGCAAATCCTAAGCGCGGATGATGGAACAGCCGGAAATTTCTTTGGTTGGAGCGTAGCTGTACAGGGGGATACTGCGTTGGTTGGCGCGCGTGGGAATGGTGATGATAAAAATTTTCCTGGCGCGGCCTATGTGTTCGTGCGGGGATCTGACAGCCTATGGACGCCAAAACTAAAACTAACAGATCCCGAGGGAATAGGTGGCGACGAATTTGGCTACAGTGTGGCGTTGCAGGGCGATACGGCGCTGATCGGCGCCCGTGGAAAGAATGAGAATGAGAAGGGAATCTTAGTCGGCGCGGCCTACCTTTTCTCTCGTGATGCAGAGGGTGAATGGACGAAACAGCAAAAATTAACCGCGAGCGACGGCGCGAGCGGAGATGAGTTTGGTTACAGTGTTGCGTTGGATGAAACTACGGCGGTCGTGGGCGCGCGCTTCGCAAGGGAAGACTCGGAAGATTCAGAAACAACCATGCACCCTGGCGCGGTATACGTGTATGAGTTGACAACGGAACCGGACGGCGTTTCGTGGAAAGAAACGCAGAAACTGCTTGCAAGCGCCGGGGCGAACGGAGACGGATTTGGCGGTAGTGTTGTCGTCAGCGGTGATCTTATTTTGATCGGGGCGCGGGATGAATCCCTTGCTCAAGGAGCAGTCTATGTATTTACGCGCACCCGGGCGAGCGAGATACCCTCCCCTTGGGAAGAACATCAGAAAATCTTGGCCAGAGATAGGGCCGGCCAAGATGCCTTTGGCTCAAGCATTGCGCTACACGGTGATGTGGCAATCGTAGGAAGTCCGTTTGATGATTTACTTGAGACAGATACTGAAGATGCGGACGGAGATGATAATACCGAAGAGACTCTCAGTTTTAACAACCTCGGTTCTGCCTATCTCCTTACTATGACTTCCCTTCCACCAACATGCGAGTTTAAAAAAGACTATGGTGACGCCGAATGCTCGAAGACCTTCCTTGTCGCTTCACTAGAGGATCTTGATGAATATGTCGCGACGGACTTTGGGCGAGCCAATAATAACGGTCGCTATACGAATCTAGATATCATTGGGAATCTGAGTGACTCTTTCCTGGACCTGCAATCGCCCTGTGAAATTACCCTGGATCCAGGCATTACCCTATCAGGGGATTTTGTGAACATTGACGGGCGCAAAGGAGTCTCCGGTAAAAGACCGAGGATTGTCGAGACGAAAAAAGCATGTGTGTTATCCGAGCAAGGCAACGTTTCTCCGGGGGATGATGCTATCATTGAGGTAGGCGAACTCACGCTTCAGGCCGGGGAGGGGGCAATAATTGGCGACAATGCAATCGTGACTGTCGATGGCGCCTTGACTATTGAGGCGGTTGGCGAGGGAAAATCGAGCGCCGCGGTGATTGACTCGGGAGCTGTGGTGAACGCTGGATCGGTGCAAATTACAAGCCCTCGCGCCGTTCAGATCAGAGAACAGTCGAGGCTCAGTGTCGATGGCGCGCTTTCCCTGGTTTCCACTCTGGACGATTCCGGAAGTGAAGCTGTGGTGGAGGACAGGGTGCAGATCCAGGCGACCGATCTCACCATTTCGTCGCCTCGCACCGCAGAGATAGGGAAAGACGCCTCGATGGTGCTTTCTGGAAATCTTACCCTTGAATCCACTGGCGCTGATTCCAAGAGTACGGCTTCAATCAAGAAAAATACAAAAGTTGTCGTTGGCGGGAATGGCGAGCTGGTGAGCGGAAACAAAGTCTCCTTGGACAAGAACGTCAGCATCGAGGTGAGTGAAAATTTCCATGCAGAAGCGGGGAGTTCCGGACAGTGCCAGATCAAAGATGCCCAGATTTCTGCTGGGTCGACTTCCGGCAATTGTTTCTAATGTAGGCCCCTGGCTCAGAAAGGCGTGTCAGGTATGATACGCCTCACCGAAAGAAGAAAATTTCCGGTGCGGAGGAGGTTATTTAATGGTAAAAGGTCTTCTAGTCTGGACGTTGTGTGCGGTATGGGCAGGGATTGCGGTCGCGCAAACGTATACTGCAGAACAACACCTTGATATGCGCATTACCGGAGTATTGCTTGCTCTGGATACTCCGAAGCGTGATGATCTCGTGACCGTGGATATTTCCGTGCAGAGTACACCCATGCTCCTGCGGTTGGGAAAAGTTGAGGAGCTTTCGACCCGGGAAAAATCCCAAGTCGTCAAACATGATGTCCTCCTGAAAAAAGTACGCTTCACTGGATCGGAAGAACTCATGGCGCATTTGTTGAACCCCGAGACGATCGGGAAAGTGCTGACGATCGAAGGATGGCTGAATGCGCAAACTCGCCTCTTTCAAGTGACGGCAGTGAGCGAGGGGGCCAAGGCGGCTTCCACCTTGAAGTGACATTACTGGAAAGGGAAGGATATGGCGCTCACCAAAGAAGAAATAGCACAATTCCTAGCTGAACGACGCAATGCCGTCCTAGGAACCCTTCGCAAAGACGGCTCGCCGCAATTGAACCCCATGTGGTTTCACTGGACGGGCGAGGTTTTTCATATCTCCACCACGAGCGCGCGCTTCAAGTATGGTCATCTCAAGCGTGACCCCCGCGTGACGCTGTGCATCGACGACGCCACTGGATTCAAAACGGTCATTGTCGAAGGGCGGGCCGAAATTATCGAGAATGACATTTGGGAGCCGACGCGAGTCATTGTGGAAAAATATGTGGACAAGGATCACGTCGAGGCGCGCATGACGCGCATGCAAACGGAACCGCGCGTGTTGCTGATCATCCACCCGGAGAAGTGGATCTCGTGGGATCTGACGCAGAGGGCTGGGCCGGCGCGGGTGGAGTAAGAATTGAGCGGCTATTACGCCGCCGGTTTTTTCGTAGGGGCAGCCCTTTGTGGCTGCCCGATCTCAGGGCGATCACGCAGGGTCGTCCCAGCAGCCCAATTTAGCTAATCCCATACAACTGCGCCGCATTGCTCGCGGTGATCTTCGTTGCGTCCGTCTCTGGAATATTCTTGAACGCCTCGGCGATGAATTCTCGCGATCGTGGCCAGGGCGAATCGGTATGTGGGTAATCCGAAGACCACATGATGCGGTCGGCGCTGAACGCCTGTCGGGTGAAATCTACGTTCGAGGTTTCGAACTGGAACGTCGCCCATACATTGCGTTTCATATATTCGCTCGGCAGCATCGGTAGAGTAAGCCCTTCGAGGTGGCGCAGCCGATCGTAGGCGTGGTCGATGCGATACATGAAGTGCGGAATCCAGGACACATCATTTTCTGCCGACACGATCTTGAGGCGCGGAAAGCGTTCGAACACCCCGCCGGTGATCATATCCGCCAGCGTCAACTGGATCTCTTGCGGCAACCGCATGTAGCCGAAGAGCACTTTGCGCCGGCTAAAACGGTTGCCAGCCCTGCCCGTTAAAATATGTAAGGAGAGCGGAAAATCATGCTCCTGAGCCGCCGCCCAGAAGGGATCATATTCAGGCGAGCTGTAGAGCCTATCGTCTGGAGGAGACCCCCAGATAAGCGCTCCGTGTAAGCCTTTCTTAGCGATGCGTTCGAGTTCCGCCACGCCTGCCGGGATGTCTTCCAACGTAATGGCTCCCAGGCCGATGAGTCGTTTCGGATCATAGCTGCAATAGTCCGCCGCCCAGTCATTGAAGGCGCGAAAACTCTCGGCGCGCAGCTCCGCGTCATCAAGACCAAACAACAGCATGCCCATGGAAGTGTAGAGCGCCTCGGCGCTGACGCCGTCGCGATCCTGTTCTTTGAGCCGCTCGGCTGGGTCCCACACGCTCTTGGGCGCCGCCTCAAAGCCGCGTTTGACATGCTCCGGCAACTCTTCGGCGCTTTTTCCCGAACCGAAGAAACCTCCCACCTGGACCGGTTGGATATTCTCGCACCTGAACCATTGACCAGGTCGCCCTTTGTACCCGTCTTCGATATGCGGGGCGCGGTCGCGAAACCGAGCATCCATACGCTCGGCCCACATGTCTGGCGGCTCGACAAAATGCGAGTCCGCGGAAATGATGCGCTGCTGCGTCATAGCTAGCCCTCCTTCCTGGTTAGAGTGTCGTTGTTCGTGGTCCCTTTCTTCTTCCACTATCCCCGCTCGGCACACTAGCGCGCTTGCTTCCTCAGAGCAAGAGAAATTTTGCTTTACATCAGCAGCCGTAAGACGCGCAAAAAATCCTCAAGGTCGGCCTTCCTCGCCTCCATAGCGCCATGGCTCATAACCCGTTGATTCAATGACTCATTGGGTCAATCCGGCACTGACTCAATCTCCCAGTCTCTACAGGTGGAGACTGAACCCTATTTTTGTCTCATGTTGAAGAGATTGTTTCTTGACGCGAGAAAGAGCGCTCCGTAGCATGCGGGGTGATGACCGCACACAAGATTCCCCGATTGCTGCAATTAGCCTCTGCGGTAAAGACCGACGCGCAACAAACACCGGAGCAACTCTGGCGGTCCCTGGGCGTCAAGAAAGCCCAGTACCATCGCGACAAGAAAGCGCTGGAGGAAATCGGCTTTGTCTTTACGTATGACCGCAAGCACCGTCGATTCGTGATTGAGAAAGAGCCGTTTCTGCCGGTGTTTGATCTAAAGCTGACCGAGACGTTTGCGTTGACCATGGCCGTGCGGCAGCTGTCCGCCGCAGGCGATTATCTGCTCACGTACGACGCGCTGGCCGCGATTGACAAGATTATTGCCAACGCGCCCGGTCCGCAGCGCGAAATGCTTGCCGAAAGCCTGCGGGAAGCCGTTCTTCGGCAAGGGTTCGGTTGTCAAGAACGCGTCTTGCGGGATTTACAAAAAGCTTTACACGAACAACGCCGGGTCAAAATCCGCTACCAACCGCCGCCGGCGGACACGCCAAAGGAATACGAGATTGACCCCTATCAGATGTATTTCAAACGCCGGGCGTTATACCTCGACGCCCACTGTCCCGACACGCACGACTACCGCGTCTTTCGCATCAACCGCATTAGCGACGTACACCCGACGAACATGCAGTTCACTCGTCATGCCGACTACAACTTTTCCCAACGTCATCGGAACGCCTTTAGCGTTTTCGTCGGCGACGCAGTGGAGCGCGTGCGTGTTCGATTCAACAAACGCATCGCTCCGTACATACGCGAAGTATGTTGGCATCATTCACAACGATTGACTGAAGAACCGGACGGCAGCGTGTTATTTGAAGTCGAAGTCAACAGGCCAAATGAAGTAGGCTGGTGGGTGCTGCAATGGGGAGCCGAGGCTGAAGTGCTAGAGCCGGAGAGTTTGCGGCAAGAGCTGCGGGAGACGGCGGAGCAGTTGGTTGGGTTGTATGCGGGGATGCAAAAGGATGGACAGAAATAGCAGAAATGACGGAAATGAGTTCCCTCTCCCCTTGGGAGAGGAACAGGGTGAGGGGGAAAGTGGATAAGAGTGAGTAGCAGCGACCGGCTGGTCGCTTGGGAATGATGAGAATAAGGAGGAGAGACGACCAAGAGCTCACAATGAATCATTCAACTTTCGCCTAATTGTCGAAGAAGTTCGTCGACAAATTGACGGCTATAACGAATGCCCTGTGCCTGCATACGTTCCAAGAAAGGACGCACAACGGTGATAAGATTTCGCTGTTTTGCACGAACAAGGAGACCCGCTGAACCTATGATTTTTACGCCACGCGCCACGGCAACTGCTCTGGCGGCCCGTTCGTCAAGCAGCAATTCCTCAGCGGTAATCTCCTCGGCCAAGGCAATGGCTTCAGCTTCTCCTCGATCAAGCAGGTGGAGCAGCTCGGGCGGAATGCTAGCAACGACTTGCACCTCCACCCAGGATGCACTGCGAATCTCTGTTGTTCCAGGGCGATTTCCCGCTTCAGTCACTTCGTTCCACACTGCTTCAGGCACGAAGACGTGCTGGACAACCTGCCGGAGCAATTCCAGCTCTCCAATGCGAGCGAAGGCGATCAGTGGAGTGGAGTTACTGACGATCATTAGACAACGGATCTCTTTGTGCGGCGGCTATTTCTGCCGCCGCGTCTTCAGCCGAGAGATCGAAGGCTGGGACCCCTCGGGAAGCAAGAATATCGAGAAAGTCCAGGCGATTGACGCCAGCGAATCGGGCTGCTTGTCCGAGCGAGAGACGCTTCTCACGCAGAAAATGAATTGCGGTAACCAGACGCATCTCTTGAGAAAGCTCTGCTGGTTGCTCGCGGAGGGTGAGCAGAAGATCATCTGGGATCTCGAAATAAACGTGAGGCATGTAACTTTCCTATCCTTCCTTAATTGGGAGAAGGCTAGTCCTGGGGAAGCAAGGAGTCAAGAAACAGCGTAGGGGCGCGGCATGCCGCGCCCGGGCAAAAACGTTGAATACCGGTTCCCTCTCCCCTTGCGGGAGAGGGCTGGGGTGAGGGGGAATATAAAAATGTCACAAAACGTTCTTCAAATCCGATCCTCGCAATCATCGATAATCTGTTGGCTCAGGCCCTTCAACTTCTTACCGATTTCTAATACGCGCTCCATATCAACCGGCTCCGTGACTGGACCTACGAGTGCATCGAGACCTGGGCAACCTCGCGTAACGGCGCCTTTGTCGAGGAGGTATTGGGTTATCTCTGCCGCTGCCCATTGCCGCGAACGAGAGGGTCCCGCCTTAGACAGGCGTGTAGCACTCTCTTCTGGCAGACTCAGATACCACCGCGCTGCTTCCTAGAGTAAATCGCTTCGCGAACGGCGTTCACGTTTAGCTTGGCGATCAAGTTTCGTGAGTAGTTCATTGGGAAAAGATACTGTGAGACGAGGCATAAAGGTGTCGTAGTTGTGACGGAAGATCAAGCCCCTACGGGGAGTGCACGTGAGAAAGGACCTTCCCCTTGAGAATTAGACTTTTCAATCCCTTGATAGGAC
>JBFWZL010000322.1:0-7725 GCA_050185455.1 Binatia bacterium
TCGACCAATCTCTGTCCTCTGGGCGCACCCTGGAAAACACCCCTGCTTTGTTGCACTGCATCAGCGCCTCCCCGACGCCGTTAGCGGAAGTGAACCTGCGAGCAATGGAGACGCTCAGGAAGACGTATGGACTGACAGTTGGCTACTCAGACCACACGCTGGGGATCGAAGTGGCGACGGCGGCGCTGGCCTTGGGCGCGCGCATTATCGAAAAACATTTTACGCTGGATAAAACCCGCACCACTTTCCGCGATCATGCCTTATCCGCTGATCCTATGGAATTGACGCAGTTGGCAACTATCCTGCGCGCGTTCGACGGCATTCTTGGCTCAGGTGAAAAGCGTCCTATGCCCTGTGAGCAACAATCAGTAACAGCGGCGAGACGGAGCGCTGTAACCGTGCGCAATCTTTCGGCTGGAGTGGATCTCGTGTGGGAAGATTTAGATTTTGTCCGCCCGCGCTCCGGAATTTCTCCTGCCCAAGCCGAAGCGATGATTGGGAGCCAGATCCGCACCCCATTGCGACAGCATGAATTTCTCTTACCTCAACACGTGCTTGACTCTGACGATCGCACTGCTCGCCGATGGGTCGAAAGGCCGCAAAGCAATTAAAACGCAGGGTGCGTAGAGTTTATCGGGTTTAGACTCAGCAAACCTAATAGGCCCGACTGACTCAATGGACTCAACAGACTCAAGGGGCCTAAATCTTAGACAATTATGTGTGGCATTGCCGGATACTACGGAACACAAGAACTATCGCCGGAACGTCTGCAAGCTTGTCTGCGGTTAATGAAACGTCGCGGACCGGATCATGCAGGAGTATTCCATCATAGCCCGACGCCTAGTCGTCATGCGTACCTGTTACATACGCGCCTGAGTATTATCGATCTTGAAGCGCGCGCAGATCAGCCCTTCCACTGCGGTCCGCAGGTGCTCGTTTATAACGGTGAACTATACAACTACGTTGAAGTTCGCCAGGAGCTTGCTGCCGCGGGAGATTCTTTTGTCACTGAGTCTGATACTGAAGTGCTTGCTCGGCTGCTGAGTAGGCATGGCTGGTCAGGATTGGACAAAGGCGAAGGGATGTGGGCGTTTGCCTGGTATGATACGCGCGACGGCTCATTACTACTCGGGCGCGACCGCTTTGGGGAAAAGCCCTTGTATCTTTACCGGGATGAAACCGGCTTGTACTTCGGTTCGGAAGTTAAGTTTATTGCCTGCTTGCTCGGGCAACGGTTACAGGTTAATAACGCACAGCTCTATCGGTACTTGGTGAATGGCTACAAGTCGCTGTACAAGACGAATGGTACTTTTTTTCAAGGAGTATCTGAACTCTCCTCTGGCTCGGTCCTGAGCGTTGATAAAGATGGGCAGGCTGTCGCGCGGCGCTACTGGACCCCGGCGCTGACACCAGATGACACTATGTCGTACGCCGATGCGGTATACGGTGCGCGCGCGGCCTTAGTGAGGTCGGTCAAGTTGCGCTTACGCGCGGATGTGCCTCTCGCCTTCTGCATGAGCGGCGGAGTCGATTCTAACTCCCTCATCAGTATTGCCAGAAACGTGTGCGGCTATGACGTGCACGGTTTTACCATTGCTAACACCGACGCACGCTACGAAGAACAAGACTTAATCGACCAGGCGGTCGCTGAACTCGGTATTCGGCATACCTCGATTCCTGTCAATACCTGCGAATTTCTCCCGAAAATGCGCACTCTCGTGCGACAACATGACGCGCCGATCTACACTATCACCTACTATGCCCACTGGCTTTTGATGGAGAGCGTCGCCGCGCATGGGTATCGCATCGCGATTAGCGGCACGGCGGCTGACGAACTCTTCACCGGCTACTATGACCATCATCTGGCGTACTTGTATGAGATTCGCAATGATCCGCAACTGCACGCCGCAGCTCGTGCGGGGTGGATGCGGCAAGTGCAGCCGATCGTGCGTAATCCGTTTCTGAGGAATCCCGAAGCTTTTATCGAAAATCCCGCTCTCCGTGATCATATCTTTCTGAATGCTGAGGGTTTCGCGCGCGATCTGCTTGTGGAATGGGCTGAACCGTTTACGGAAGAACATTACACGGACAGTTTACTGCGTAATCGCATGCTGAATGAACTGTTTCACGAATCGGTGCCTGTGATTCTGCATGAAGATGACTTGAATGCTATGTATTTCTCGATTGAGAATCGCTCGCCGTTTCTTGATCGTGAACTGTTTGAGTTTTGCTACCGTATCCCATCGCGCTACTTAATTCGTGATGGACTGGCGAAGGCGGTATTACGCGACGCCATGAGTGGTATCGCTCCGGAGCGGATTCTCACCAATCCGCGCAAGGTAGGGTTTAACGCTCCTATTTTTTCCTTTCTCGATGTCAACGACCCGGAGGTCAGGAGCGCGCTGCTGGACCAAAGCCCTATCTTTGAGCACGTTCGACGTGGAGCAATCGAAGAAATGCTCCAGAAACCGGATCTACTCAACAGCGAGAGCAAATTTCTCTTTTATTTTCTTAGCAGTAAGCTGTTTCTTGAGGAATTTGCGTCATGAAATACTGTACGAGATGTGTGTTGCCTGTCACGAGGCCTAATCTTGAGCTTGACACTGAGGGTGTTTGTAATGCCTGCACGGCGCACGCCTCGAAACCGCGAATCGACTGGTCGACGCGAGAACACGCCTTTCAGGAAGTTGTGTCACACGCCAAGGCGCGCAGTGGTGGGTACGACTGTCTCATTCCGGTCAGCGGCGGCAAAGATAGCACCTGGCAAGTCGTGACCTGTCTTCAATATGGCCTGAATCCGTTAGCCGTGACGTGGAAAACGCCGGGTCGCACAATGATTGGCGCTCAGAATCTGGCCAACTTGGTGCAATTGGGCGTCGATCATATCGACTACCAAATCAATCCACGGGTGGAAAAAAAGTTCATGTACCAAACGCTGGCGCGTTGCGGCTCCACAGCGATTCCCATGCATCTGGCGCTATTTAATATCCCTCTTAAAATTGCAGTTCGCTTTCATATTCCCTTAGTGGTGTGGGGGGAGAATTCCGCTTTTGAATACGGCGGCGGCGAAGACGACCGTTATGGGTTTCGGCTTGATAGAAAATGGCTGAAAAAATACGGCGTCACTCAAGGAACCGGAGCGCAGGATTGGATTTCAGAAGAACTCACGGCGAAAATGTTGACGCCCTACTGTGGTCCTACTGACGCTGAACTGGAGACAGCCGGGGTGCATGCGGTGTTTCTCGGTTATTACTTTCCTTGGGACCCCGAGACGAGCTTGCGGGTTGCGCGCACGCATGGATTTCAAGCTAGCGCAGACGGACCGAAAACCGGCTATTATGATTACGCGGATATCGACGACGACTTCATTTCTATTCACCACTATTTGAAGTGGTACAAGTTCGGTTTTACGCGCCTCTTTGACAACCTGTCATTGGAAATTCGCAATGGTCGGATGACGCGCCCACAAGCGATCGAGATCATTCGCGAGCGAGGCGACGACACACCCCATGAAGATATTGAGAAGTTCTGCGCCTTCGTCGACATCACCAAGGCGCATTTCTTCGACGTGATCGAAAGATTTCGTAATCTGACTATTTGGCGCAGGCGGAACGGAGAGTGGATGATTGAGGATTTTTTGATCGCAGATTGGAACTGGGCGTAGACGGACAGCGACAGAGATAGAAGGGGGAGGGACAGGGTGAGAGTTACGTATATTGATCCGCCGCGCATATTTCCCGTCGGAGTGCGCGAGGTGATCCATCTCAAAGACTGTGGCCGCGTGGCGCTGGAGCCGGATGAACAGGTGACCTTCGTGACCGAGTCGGGGACCGAATATGACGTCGTCCGGAAATCCTGGGGATATTACGCTACTCCGTCTCTGAATTCTCGGTTACCGAACTTTGGACTGAAACCCGCGCTCGTGCGCAGTGGCGACCGACTCTACCTTCTCCTCGTCGAAATCGACAAAGAGGAGGAGTTCCATGTGTATCTTGAGAAGCAGGGCATGGAAGTGGTGAGTTGGTTAGATCCAGCGCCGAGTCAGCAAGAGGGAAGGCAAAAGGCAAAAATAGAAGACCGATCCCTGACCCCTGATCCCCGATCCCTAGCCTCTAACGCCCAGCACTCGGCACTTTGTTTCCTCTGCGGCTCTTCCTCCCATGCGCTGATGTTCACTTACGATGCGCCGCCGCCAGGTGAAACGGTTTTCCCTTTGCGGGACGGTGAAATCTACCATCGTGAAATCTGGCGCTGTCAAGGATGCGGTCATTGTACGAATCGGCACCAACTTGACCTCAAAAGATTGTATGAAGGAGGTTATGTCGACGCCACCTACATCGGCGACAAGCTGCTCACCACCTTCCAAAAAATTATGGCGCTGCCGCCGGAACGATCCGATAACTTTCAGCGAGTGCGGCGGATCGTTCAGTACATGAACGAGAAAAGAGATCGAGACAGAGATAAAGACAGCGACGGAGATAAAAATATTCTTGCATCGATGTTACTCGATGTCGGATCAGGCCTGTGCGTGTTTCCTGCTCGCATGAAGGAAGAAGGGTGGGAATGTACCGCTCTTGATCCTGACCCGCGCGCCGTTGATCACGCGCGCCGACACCTCGGCGTCCACGCCATCTGCGGCGATTTCTTTTCTACTTCACAGTTGCAGACTTACGACTTGATCACCTTCAACAAAGTGCTTGAACACGTCGAGACTCCAGTCGAAATGTTGCGGAAAAGCCAGATTCACCTCCGAACTCAGGGTGTTGTGTATGTTGAGCTACCGGATGGCGAGGCGGCGGCCGCGGACGGCGCGGGACGAGAAGAGTTTTTTATCGAACATTTTCACGTCTTCAGCACATCTTCTTTTTGTTTGTTAGCTCAACAGGCTGGGTTCTCCGTCGATTGTATCGAACGAGTGCGTGAGCCAAGCACGAAATACACGCTCCGCGCGTTTTTACGCCCGGCAGTGTGAAAATAGGGAGACCGCGAAATGGAGCAAGGAGTTTTGGAAAATCGTAATACGGCAATGAAACATTTGTGGGAGACTTCGTTCCAGGCGCAAATCGCCTCACAAGCGTATAATACCGCGCCGGTGGAAGCGCTGGTGCGGACTGTCGCCTACTATCTCCGGGCTCGCTATACTCCGGAGCAGGAAAAATCTCTCCACTTTCTTGAAATGGGGTGCGGCGCGGGGCCCAATATGATGTGGCTCGCTCGTCGCGGGATTCGCGTGAGCGGAGTCGATATCTCTCCCACCGCGCTGTCCCTCTGTTTGGAGAATTGCCGCCGGGCGGGCGTCGAGGAGCGCCTTGGCGTTTTATGGGAAGGTTCGGTGACGGAGACGCCATTTCCTGATGAGTCGTTTCATGGCGTGATCGAAGCCTGCGTTTTTCAGCATCTTACGAAAATGGAGAGACAACACACCTTCGCCGAGATCGCACGTGTGCTCAAGCCTGGCGGAGTATTCGTTGGTTATATGCTTGATCGGGGTCATTCAACATTTCAACAGAAAAAAGCTGAACAAGTCCCCGATGATCCTGGTTCTCTCCTATTACAGGATAACCGCTCGAACTTTTATTTGACCAACATCGGCCTCGCTCACTTCTTTTCCCGCGAAGAATACGACGTCTTGCTGAAAGACTTTACCGTCGTCGATCCTTGTCTCACCACTTATTATCTGCCGCGTGAAGAGGCGCAAAAGCGCGGCTATGAAACCTATCTACAGAGTATGTGGACGGTGTACGCGGTGAAGTAACCTCAGGTCATAAGGTTTGTCGGGTTTATGAACTTAACGAACTCCATAAACCTAACAATCTCAATAGACTGAACAAACCCAACAAACTCAACTGACGCGAAACGGAGTGGAGCTATGTCCCGTATTGCCGGTATCATGAGTGAATACCCATCGGAGAGGCGCGAACACCTGCTGACGCAGATGTTGCAGGTGTATGCTGAGACCGGACTGTCATACCCCGTGAGGTATGAAAATCGTTCTCCAGCCGCGCTTGGGTTCTATGGTGAAGAGACCTCAAGTTTCTTTAGTTCCCCTGAAGTCGTCGTGGCGGTGGATGGGTGTATTTATAATCTCGCCGACTTGCAAGACGCAAGAGCAGAAGGAGACGCCGGGATTATCGCTGATCTCTATCTTCGCTACGGCTTGACAGATGCAGTGCGGAAACTGAACGGGGATTTTGCGTTGGCGCTCTATGATTTTCGCGACTCCTCATTATATCTGGCGCGTGATCGATTCGGCGTGAAGCCGCTCTATTACTGTCGCCACAATGGGTTCTTTGCCTTTGCTTCGCGCCCGCGCCCGTTACTGACTCTTCCTGGCGTCTCTTCCGAACCGAATCGAAAATTCGTTGCGCTTTTTGCCGCAGGGCATTACCGGTACTTTGACAATGATCCAGAGCGTTCGCCTTATGCCGCGATTGACCAAGTGCCTGCCGCGACCGTGCTCTGTTGGAAAAATGGTCATGTATCTGGCTGGGCGTATTGGCAGTTGAATGAATCCCCTGATTTGAGCGGTTCGGAGGAAGGACTGGCTGAGCAGTATAGAGATTTACTGTTCGATGCGGTGAAAAAACGTATCGTCCGCGCTGCACGTCCTGCCTTCACGCTGTCCGGAGGGATGGATTCGTCTTCCGTGTTGGCGTCGGCGGTCAAGACGACGGGAAAGAAACAGACTGCTTTTTCGAGCGTCTACAGTGATAAAACCTACGATGAGACTGATGAAATTCGCTCCATGCTGGAGGCGACCGTTGCTCAGTGGCACAGCGTTCAGGTCGATAACCCCGATGTCTTTAGTTTAGTGGAGAAGATGGTGCGGACGCACGATGAACCGGTTGCGACCGCAACCTGGCTTTCCCACTATGTTCTCTGCCAAGAAGTACAAACTCGCGGCTTCGGTAGTCTCTTTGGTGGTCTCGGCGGTGACGAACTGAACGCCGGCGAATACGAACACTACCTTTTTCACTTTGCCGATCTGCGCGGCGCCGGCAAAGAAGAAATGCTTGCGAACGAGGTGCGTCTCTGGGCTTCATATCATGATCACCCGATCTATCGGAAGAATTTTCCTATCGTCGAAGAGCGATTCGCCAGCCAAGTCGATTTTTCCCAACCTGGGCGGTGTTTGCCTGATGCAACGCGTTTACAGCGTTATTGTGGCGTACTGAACCCGGACTACTTTGACCTCACCGCCTTTACGCCCGTCATGGAATATCCGTTCCACAGTTACTTAAAGAATCGCACCTACCAGGATCTGACGCGAGAGACCGCGCCATGCTGCCTCCGCGCCGAAGACCGACAGACCGCTGCTTTTGGCCTGGGGAACTTTTTACCCTTCTTCGATCATCGCTTGGTGGAATTTATGTTTCGCGTGCCCGGGACCTATAAAATTCGCAATGGCGTGACAAAACATCTGTTGCGTTTGGCGATGAAGGGGACGCTGCCGGAAGAAACCCGCACTCGCATCAAAAAAACCGGCTGGAACGCGCCTGCCCACCAATGGTTTGCCGAATCGTGTCGCGAGCCGCTTTTTGATCTCCTTCACTCTCAGACTTTTCGTGGACGCGGCCTCTATAACCCCTCTGTTGTAGAAACCTTGCTTACCGAGCATCTGGAGATTGTTTCCTCGGGCCAGCCGCGAGAGAATCACATGATGTTTTTTTTGGCAGCTTGTCAATTTAGAGATATGGCTGCGGAGTCTTACCGACCACTCTAGCG
>JBFWZL010000323.1:0-7723 GCA_050185455.1 Binatia bacterium
TTTCATCAACTCTCTCAATTTCGCTTCGGTCAAATGTCGCTGGTATTGGCCCGATCCACAAATGATTTAGGAGAACTATATGCCGTGAGATTGCTCCTTGATACTCAAGGATTCTTGTGGTTTGTCCTGAATGACCCGCGCTTGAGCGCAACTGCTCAGCGTCTTATTGTCGACCCGAATAATGACATTGAGATTAGTCCAGCAAGTTATTGGGAAATCGCTATCAAGATTAGTTTGAAAAAGTATGAACTACAGGAACCATACGAAGTGTTCATTGAGCGAGAACTGGCGGACAATCAATTTCGTATCCTGCCGATCCTCCCTAAACACACAGCCGCATTAACGACTTTGCCTTATCATCACCGAGATCCATTCGATCGGCTTCTCATTGCCCAGTCAATTGTCGAGCAGATTCCGATTGTGAGCAACGACTCCGCCTTTGACGCCTATCCCGTCAAGCGGTTGTGGTAGTGTCTTTCTTATCTCAGCACCGGCCTTGGCTGCCTGTAATGCTTTGGATAGAAATAGAAAAATCATTTGCCAGGGATTATTTAAGGGAATGCCAACGCTCAACTGGATCGGGAAAGAAGCGGTCGTCAATTACCACCAACAGGTCCCTTTTCATTTGCTGAAAGAGACTACTGATCTTTCCTGTGGTGAACCGGGTAATGGCAACCTTATCGTTCAAGGCGATATATTGTCCGTCAGACGCCGTATGAAATTAAAGCGTCATGATTACGCTGAAAGATTACCAGGAACGCGTCCTCGATTCATTGCGTCATTTCTTCCACTAATGCTCGACAGATGGTCGGCCTGAAGCGGCGTTCGAGGCAGTCCAACTGCAAAATGGTCGCCTGCCCACGCCCTATTTTCCGATGCATGCCGCCGGCCTGGCGATGAGCGAACTTTTGCGCGCCGAACGCGTGGTTGTGCTCTGGCTTGTGCCGAGCAATACAATTCTCGATCAAACCGCGGACGCGCTTCGCGACCCCCGTCACCCGTACCGACGCGCGCTGGAACTGTCTTGCGGCGTGGTGGAGGTAGTCACGATTGAAGAGGCGCTCCATTTGTCTCGCGCTACCGTGGACGGTCAAACGGTGGTCATCGTTGCGACCATACAATCTTTCCGCGTGGAGGACACCACTGGGCGCAAAGTATACGACCAAAGTGGCGCCTTTGCAGAACATTTATTGAACGCCCCTGCTGACCGCCTTGCCGAGTTGTTACCGGGAGCGGACGGAAAGCCAAAGCCGTCGCTGGTGAACATGCTCCGGCTGCGGCGACCCATCGTGATCGTGGATGAAGCGCACAATGCGCGGACCGATCTTTCTTTCTCCACGCTTGGGAATGTGTCGCCCTCGTGCATCGTTGAGTTTACTGCCACGCCGGCGCGGGCAAAGCATCCATCCAACGTGTTGCACTATGTTTCGGCAATGGAATTGAAAGCCGCAAACATGGTCAAGTTGCCGCTGCGAGTGATCACGCGCCACCCAAGCCAGCGCGATCAACTCCTCGCTGAAGCTATTACACTGCGCGCTGACCTGGAGAAATTGGCGGTCGCGGAAGCGCAACAGACAGGTGAGTACCTACGACCAATCCTACTCCTCCAAGCCGAGCGTATTGACGTCTGCGCGCCCTTGCGGGACTGCCTCGTCGGTGAGTTTGGCATCGCTCACGATGAAGTGAAAATTTCCACGGGCAAGCTCGATGAACTAAAGAAGGTGGACGATATCACCTCGCCCAGATGCCCGGTGCGGTTCATCATCACGGTGGAGAAGCTACGCGAAGGATGGGATTGTCCATTCGCCTACGTTCTCTGCGGCCTCAAGGAGACGCATTCGGCGACTGCCATTGAACAACTCGTGGGCCGCATCCTCCGTCTTCCTCACGCCCAGACCAAGCGCCACCCTGATCTGAACTGCGCGTACGCTTTTTCGGTCTCGGGCTCTCTCACGGAAGTGCTGGCGGAGTTGCGCACGGCGTTGGAAAGCAACGGGTTTACGGCTGCTGAAGCGGAGCGTATCATCATTCCCGTGTCGCAGGGCGTGCTGCCGCTCGGAGTGCAACCCCAGACCGTGCAATTCACTCCCGCCGAACTTGATGTCGCCGTGGCGAAGATCCAAGTCGTTGAATTAGGAGGAAAGGTCCGACTTGACGCTGACACAGGAACACTCACCGTCTTTGTGCCTTTGGATGAAGAGGAAACTGAAAAGCTCGCGAGTTGTGTCAGAACGCCGGAAGCAAAGACAAAGATAGGCGAGATCGTCGCCATTGTACGCGCGGCGGAGATGGCGTTCGGCGGGAGCGGCAAGACACGCTTCCCGTCATTTTACGAGCGAGGTTTCGACTTTGCCGTTCCTTTGCTGTGCGT
This sequence comes from Binatia bacterium, assembly GCA_050185455.1. Classification (GTDB taxonomy): domain Bacteria; phylum Desulfobacterota; class Binatia; order Bin18; family Bin18; genus SYOC01. The sequence continues at coordinate 2,372 of JBFWZL010000323.1, forward strand.
CCGGGAGAACGGCAATCTCTTCGAGTTCGAGGAAACCTTCCTTCTCGAACATGAGTGGCGGCTCAGCACAAAAGATGCGTCACTTTCTCCACACTATAACCCTTTGGAAAGGCCAACCGGAAAAGCCGGTTATCTTGACGTTGGAACAAAAGGAGAGGTGCAGGCTGGTGAAATTCAAGAGTCGGCGGATGCGGACTTTGTCGGGACATTGCACCAGCACGTCCTCCAGCTTGGCGGTGCAGGAGACTGGTCGCTGGAAATCCTGGTCGTCTGGCTCGACCGGCATCTTGAGCACCGGACCATTCCCGCGCATGAATCTGCGGAGTTTCTGCGAAAAGTGATTCGTGGCCTGAGGTGCAGTTCTGGGTGCGTAATCTTCCACGCAGGTCCACGTCGTTTCGGTTACAAACATCGAGGGACTGGTTTTACCCTGATTTTGTGTGCCAACTTACGGATGGGCGAGTGCTTGTAGTTGAGTACAAAGGAAAGTTCCTGTACGACACAGCAGACTCAGAGGAGAAGCGCGCTGTTGGTGCCGTATGGGCTTCTCGAAGTAAGGGGCGATGCCTGTTCGTTATGCCAACCGAGGGTGATTTTTTGACCATCGTTCAAGCAGTGAAATTGTAAGCCGCTATCAACCGCTCCTTGTTCTGCTTCACAAGCTATCGTTCTCCGCAAGTGGACGAACAAGCCGTGCTTGGGATCTTCTAAGGAGTAAGAGGAGGTCTCGTTTTGCCTTTGTATTGCCTGCCTGCCGGAAATGTCATACCGTAGCCCCATGCGTACGATTTCCCTCAAATTCCCCGCCCATTTAGAAAACCTCGTGGAGGCGGAGGCGAAGCGACGACGGGTAAGCAAGTCAGCAGTTGTTCGTGCTTGTGTTGAGGAAGTGCTGCTCAAACACCCTAAAGCCAAGCAACAGCTTACTTGCGCTGATCTCATGGGTGACCTGATCGGGTCGTTAGAAGGACCGTCTGATCTTTCGACTAATAAGCGCTATCTCGATGAGGCCATAATGGAGGACTTCCAATGTGGCCTGAGGCATCATTGTCGACGCCAGCTCGGTCGTCGCATGGTTGAATCGGAGAGACGAGCTACACGCGTGGGCGGCTGAAACATTCTCCCATCTGCACCCTCCACTGTTGACTTGCGAACCCGTGTTAACGGAAGTGTCTTTCCTGCTGAGACGTGCTGGCGGCGTTGGGGCGGAAGTGGTCTCTTTGTTGCGCAAAGAGGTGTTACGCATTGCGTTCCGCCTTGAGGATGAAGCGGAGACGGTTGAACGTCTTATGAATCGCTATCGACAAGTGCCGATGTCGCTGGCCGATGCCTGCTTGGTGCGGATGTCGGAACTCCATCCCCGCTGCCGGCTCTTTACGAGTGATTCAGACTTTCGCATCTATCGACGACATGGACGGCAGGTCATACCTCTGTTGACGCCGCCTGAGACCTAATAGAACTGAAAGGCAATATCCATGACACAATTCCAGCATCGATTCATCGATACGAACAGCATCCGCATGCACATCGCGGAGCAGGGCGACGGTCCACTTGTGGTTCTCTGTCACGGCTGGCCGGAGTCGTGGTACTCCTGGCGGCATCAACTCCAGGCTTTGGCCGACGCTGGCTATCACGTCGTCGCGCCCGATCAACGCGGCTATGGTCAGACGGATCAACCGGAAGCTATCGAGGCGTATCATATTCTCAATTTGACTGCGGATATTGTTGGGCTCGTCCAGGCGCTGGGTGAGGAAAAAGCTGCGGTCGTCGGTCACGATTGGGGCGCGCCGGTCGCCTGGCATTGCGCGTTGCTGCGACCTGATATGTTTCATTCACTCGCTCTCTTAAGCGTGCCGTACCGGCGACGTGCGTGGACTGACATCCGGCCCACCGATGCCATGAAACAGCTGGAAGGCGATCAACATCATTTTTACCAACGCTACTTTCAGGAACCGGGAAAGGTTGAGAAGGAGCTCGAAGCCGATATCCGAAAGTCAGTTTTGGGGTTTCTCTACTCCGCCTCGGGAGATCCTCCGCCAGCGGAGCGTTGGAGGTTTTTATTTAACAAAGAGGAACAATTACTCGATACGCTCACCATCCCGTCAACATTACCCTCTTGGTTGACTGAAGCAGACCTGAACTTTTTTGCCCAGGAGTTCACCCGGACTGGATTCCGTGGGGGACTGAACTGGTATCGGAACATCGACCGGATGTGGGAACTGACGAGGTTCCTTACCGGGGCGAAAATTCATCAACCCTCACTCTTTGTGGCTGGCGAGGTCGACGGCGTGATCACCATGGCGCGCCAAGCATTTGATTCCCTGGAAGAAGCGATGCTGAATTTGCGGAAAAAAGTGTTGCTGCCCGGCGCCGGGCACTGGATTCAGCAGGAGCGTCCAGCCGAGGTGAACCAATTGCTTTTAGAATTCCTCTCTGCACTGTAACTAGTATCTTCCCGCTTCCATACTGCTGGTGAGATTCTATGAGACCAGCCTTGTTACCTCTTTTTTGATTCATGAATAAATTTCTTTCGACTCGCACCAAACTCACTTGGGTTGCCATTCTCTATTTCGCTGAGGGGTTTCCCTTCGGATTGTTGTTCGACGCCTTTCCGGTGTACTTCCGTGGTCTCGGCGTTAGTCTCACTGACATCGGACTCATCAGTTTGGCTGGCCTGCCTTGGACGCTCAAGTTCTTATGGGCGCCCGCAGTGGATCTCTGGGGAAGACGGAAAAGTTGGATCGTTACTTGTCAAATGTTGTTAGCTCTTGATCTGGGAGTGTTTCTGCTCTTGGAACCGACGCAGGGTGAGTGGATGCTATGGACGATGCTCGTCGCGCTCGCGGTGTTCTCCGCGACACAGGATATCGCCATTGACGCCTACACGATCGAGCTGTTGAACGAAGAAGAGATGGGCCCCGCGAATGGTATTCGGGTGAGTTTATACCGTGTTGCATTGATCTGTGCGGGTGGGGTATTTGTTGCTATCGCTGGACTCATCGGATGGCGCATGGCCTTTCTTGTGGCGAGTATTCTCCTGGCGCTTTCCGCCCTGCTCTCCAGCCGCGCGCCTGAACTCTTACGTCCCCCTCCGACTCAGGAGAGTTGGTTAGTGACCATAGAACGCGCCGTAGTCGAACCGTTGCGCGGTTTTTGGCAAAGACCGGGCGTCCTGTATGTTCTGCTGTTTGTACTCACCTTCAAGCTCGGAGATATGGCGCTCGGGCCGATGGTGCGTCCATTTTGGGTTGATCGCCATTTTACTCCTCTGCAAATCGGCGCCGTGCCCGGCACGATTGGTGTGGTAAGCACGATTGCCGGCGCGCTGCTCGGAGGAAGACTCACGAAACAATGGGGCATATTTCGCGCGTTGTGGGTATTGGGAATCGCTCAAGCGGCGTCAAACCTTGCTTATGCCGCCGCGGCTGCTTTGCCTCCTTCCACAGCCCTGATGTATAGTGCGTCTGTCATCGAATCTTTCTGTGGCGGGCTGGGAACGGCGCCTTTTCTCGCATTTCTCATGAGTGTGTGTGATAAAACCCAAGCCGCTACGCAGTATGCGTTGCTGAGCGCCTTGTTCGGTCTCACTCGCTCTCTTTCCGGTGCAGTCTCCGGCGTCATTACGCAAGAAGTTGGTTACGCAATCTATTTTGCCACGACCTTTTTTCTGGCGTGGCCAGCGTTTCTTCTTTTACCGTGGGTGAAGAAATGGACCAAAAAGGAAAGCGCGCAATCACCCTAACTTGTTGACCGTGATGGCGCCGCCCGACAACTCCGACCGATACGGTTCTTCGCGTCTCTGAATCTGTGGCCCCTCCACCGGCAACACCCCCTCGGTCGCTTTGTGCCCAACCCATGGCTCAGCGCCGCGTTGGGGGGAATACCATTCACTATATAATGCATGAAGCGCCTCTTGCTGCATAAAAACCCTACCTCTGAAAGGCTTTCTCCCTTCCGAGGAGAGAGCGCCAATTGAAAATAAAGAAAGTGAATGAACGTTCAGGATTGTCTCTACCCTATCCGCCCGCTAGTATAGAGAACATTTTTATTTTAGAAGGCAAAGGAGGCCCTATGCATATTGGATACGGAGCAGCGTTTCAAAACCCCGATAACGCTTTGTCGGACGCCGAAGTTTATCGTCAGGAAGTCCGGCTTGCCGAACTCGCGGAACCGCTAGGTTTCGATTCAGTCTGGTCAATCGAACATCACTTCGACGACTACACCATGTGCCCGGATGTCTTGCAGTTCTTGTCGTATATGGCCGGGAAAACCAGCCGTGTGCAGTTGGGCTCCATGGTCGTCGTCCTCCCTTGGCATGACCCGGTCCGCGTGGCCGAACAAGTGTCGTTGCTTGATCATCTTTCAAATGGCCGATTCATTCTGGGCATTGGTCGTGGATTAGCCAGGGTCGAATATGAAGGTTTCCGCCTTGATCAGAACGAGGGACGGAGCCGTTTTGTTGAATACGCCGAATTAATTCTGAATGCCTTAGAGACCGGATACATGGAAGGCGGGTTGGTGACCAACCAGCCGCGTCGTGAAATCCGGCCATTCCCCGCTCGTTCTTTCAAAGGCCGCACCTATGCTGCCGCTGTGTCGCCGGAATCCATGCCGATCATGGCGAAGCTCGGAGTCGGCGTGTTGGTGATCCCGCAGAAACCCTGGGACGCCGTAAAGCAAGATTTCGCAGTGTATCACAAAGTGTGGCGTGAAGTGAACGGTACGGAGCCACCGCAACCGTTGAGTGGCGGCTTCTTCTATGTCGACGAGGATAAGGCGCGGGCAGAGGATCGGGCGATGCACTGGATCACTAAGTACTATCACACCGCGATGAAACATTACGAAATGACTTCGGAGAAATTCGGCTCGCACAAGAGCTACGAGTTTTATAGCAATGTCGGTAAATTCATCGCGAAACATGGCATGGATGGAGCAGCCGCCGACTTCGCCAAGTTGATGCCATGGGGCACTCCTGATCAGGTGCTGGAGAAGTTGCAGTTCATGAAAGACACCATCGACATGAACGGCGTCATGTGCAACTTCAGCTACGCTGGCATGCCCTTTGACGAAGCCGAACGTAGCATGCAGTGTTTTGTGAAACATGTCATGCCGGAACTCAAAAAGTGGAAAACCACACCCCTGCTGACAAACCCGGCGGAACTGAAGATGCCGGCGCCGGCAAAAGCAGCGTAAACCCTAAGAGACTGGAGACTAGAGGCAGGAGACCAGTTTCCTGCCTCCCCACAAACCTCAAGTCCCTAGCCTCGAGTCTCAGCTGGTAAAGGAGGGCCTCGTATGAAATTCGGGATGCTGTATGAAATGGAAACCCCGCGGCCCTGGCATGCGCTGAGC
>JBFWZL010000324.1:0-7722 GCA_050185455.1 Binatia bacterium
ATAGACAATCGCGCCAACGCCGCCTCCGGGATGCATGCCGTCGTTGGTAAACGCTCGTTCCTTGTGATCATGTAACAGCCATACACCCTCTCCATAACTGTGCAAGCCATCGTTGGTTGTATTCAGGTCCAGGTCTAGACGCTGCGCTGTGCTGAGCCAGAAGACATCTCTTGTAATTTGCGCGCCAGGATTGGCTGCGACTCCATCGTAATGCGTGATCGTCATCTTATGCCCGTGACCATGCAGCGAGAGACCTTCTTCCGCGCCGGACAATACTCGGAGTTTGATATCCTGGTTCGGTTCGACAACGATCAAGGATTCACGAAAGGTGTAAGGAAAAGAACGTCCGTTGAGTAAAAAGTAATTCGCTTGTCGCTTTGTGATGTTGTACTGCCGATTCATTATCTTTTCGACCAGACGCGGGTCATTCGTTTTCTGAATGATGTTGTTTAACGAGCTATCGATGTCTTGAAAATGTAAATCGTACTCTTGCACATACTGCTCTCGCACGGCCACGGAAGGATGACGGACTTGGCCGGCTCCGATATTCAACGTCTGCACCCAGTTGTTTGGACGATTCTCCTCGACCACAAACATGCCTTGCAACCCCATGTGGATGTGATGTTGTGGTTGGACATGGCAGTGATAGAACATGGTGCCTGGTTGTCGCGGAGCGAGCTCGAAGGTTCGGCTTTGCCCCGGCATGACCTCGCCGTGCCCTGTATGGAACGCGGGGTCATTGAGGAATGCATACGTTCGACTCTCTCCAGGCATCACTGGAAGTTCACTTGTTTCAGGCACGCCGTCGTTTCCGTGGTGTTCGTGATGGGAATAGGGGTGATCAACTCCGTGAAAATGAATCGTATGAGGGAAGTAATGGGTATTCTCCAAGATTACCTGCACGGTATCGCCTTGTTCGACCCGAATCACAGGTGAGGGCGCCCGCAAGAGTTCATTAGCTTCAATACTATCGGAATTTCTCGTCGCCATACCGTGGACTTTAGGGGCAAAGACCCACAGGCCCGGTTGAACGCCAGGAGCAATAAAGTATGCAGGGATTAGCTCAGGCATATCGGGCGATCGTCCGTTCAGCTCCGCAACTTCTAACTTGATAGTAATAACATCAGGATCACCGTCCCCATCCTTGTCTTCTCCCATGACGACAGCGTCAGGCGCCAGTCCGGATTTCATTAGTGTGTCCATAGATACATTGTTCGTTCCCTTGACAAAGGCGGCCACCGCCCAGGGGTTGTCAGGTTCACAGACGGGAGATTCTTCGATAGTCACCCCTTCAATTTCCTGCTTTTTACGCCAGTCTGGATGTAAGTCGGGGCAAAAGGGTTCGACTTGACCGAGATCGACTTTTTTACTTAGCGGAGGCTCTTCGTAAGCAGATTCGCCGAACCAAGAGTAATAATAAGACTGGAGCTGCAAGGAAAGCCACGAGGGAGAAATCGAGAGAAAGGCAATGACGAGTAGGGCGACGGTCAATGCCAAAGTCAAGAGACGGAAGATGTGCATAGATGAAAACGAATTGCCTTGAGTGAACGCGGACGAGATGCCCGCCTGTCGGGGAATAAAAAGTACTAGGGAAAGAAGAGAATGAAAAAGTGGGGAGTTACCTCCCCACTTCACGTTATATTAAGGCAGGAACTGCCCGCGGAACTGAGTCGGCACAACGCCCGAGCGTATTGTCACCAGTTGTTGATCGCCCTGGGCGTTTTCAAACCGCAACACACTCGCGACAAACTGCTGCGGGTCTTTCATCGGGATCAACCGCGCAGAGCTGAAGATCTGGCTCGAGATCGTCAGCGTCAGATCTTTCGTCTCGCCCGAGGCGATCGGATCTTTGGGTTCTACTTCGAGCGGTCCGACGAACTCGTGCGGTCCAGCTTTCACCTGTTCCGGTTCTCCACCTGGCACGAAGGTCGCCATCCCTATAATAACGCGGTTCAGGGTAATGGCGCTGTCCGCGACGTTCTTGACCTGGACTTTCATCACCAAAGTGTCGGTCGCCTCGTCATAGGTAGCTCCGTTGGTTCTCACCTCTGCCATACTCGGACCAGAAGAAATGTGACGCGGCGTAATCCAGTCCGTTTGTTGCGGCCATCGGACCGGATAACTCGTCGCTGCGTAGGTCCATCCGATCAGGAGCATCAGGACGGTAAGGCCAGCCAGGACGTTCATCCACATGTGATCGCGGGGTGTGATGAGGCCAATGTCTGGAGCATCATCATTCACCGGCAGTTGCATTGTCACCGCAAGGTTGGTTACCGTCCGTTTGGTGAATGTCCAGTACACCATCCAAGCCATCCCCAGCAGAAATCCCGCAAAGGACCACCACCAGACAAACTGCCCGCCGTAGGTGTTGAGTTCGATGATTTCACCATTAAGCAATGTCACGGGAAATTCAAACGGCGTAGCGCTAGGTTTTACAGTGACCCATTCACCGGGGCCAACAAGCGTTCCGGTCCCACTGACCGCCATACCCGGATGGACGTGCCATCGCCCCGGTTCTTTCCCGAGCAACTCCATTTTGAACTGGTAAATGCCGCCTTTCTCAACGAAAAACGAACCAACTGCGGTCTGGTCATTAATAGTTCTGTTCTTCATGACAAATACCGGACCAGGAACCACGGGAACGATAGCGGCAATCTCCGGCGTCTCCAGCGTGTGCGGCCACGTCTCAAGTACTTTGACAGTTCCAGTCACGGTGACTGGCTGTCCTACTTCGATTTCTGTGGGCGACACGGATACGTCGTAAAACGCCGTGGTCATATTCTTGAGAAACGGTTCATCACCGGCTTCTCCATGAGCAAATACTGTGGAGACACTGACGGTCGCCGTAAACACCAGCGCCATGAGGATCGTCAGAAGCCGCCTATCCATCACTTGCTTTCCTCCTCGTATTCTGGTCACTGCCGAATTGACCGCGTCCCTCGATTTTCCGCAAACGAGGCGTTCGTTTCACGCGAACGGATCGCTTGTGGGAGAATCTATCTGTTCGAGGGGTGTAGGGGTTTTGTCCACTCGTCCCGACATCTTGATCATCTTTTTTTTTTGCCGAAGGCCACAACATCACGACCCAATAACCGACAAACCCGAGCAGTCCTGAGGTCATCATAGGTGGACCTATCTCCTCCGGTCCCATCCCCCCGTGCGCCAGCGCTAGCGCAGGAGCCATAAGCAAAAGGGCAAACATAGCTATAGAAGCGGTCATTCTGAGCCGCATATCGGTGAGGAGTCTCGATTCGAGACCCTTCGCCTCACGCTGAGTGACAGACTTGTGATTTTTGGGATGATTTGGAAGATGTCTCGCCATAATGATCTCACAGGGTCTTCAGGTATCTCCTGATCGGCCATACTGCCAAATACCGACCAATGAACTGGCCGATCCAATAGCCGGCGAAGGCCGCCGTACCGCCGAAAGCCAAAGAGACATATTGGGTTTCACCCAAGAAACTGCGCAGCGCGCCCCGCTCGATGAGTCGCAAGTATTCCGGCGTCTGCGACCGGATGTACGCGATGCCCTGAACATCAGCCACCGTCAACACATGGTCCATGAACATGGCAGGCTGGAGAAAGGGCGCGAGCGGAACGTAGTTGTACGCCCATACCAACACAGCCCAGAGATGCGCGCCGACAAAGGAGGTAATGAGAAAACTCTTTGTCTTCATTAGCGTCCAGTCCAGGATGATCCCAGCGCAGACCGTGGAGATGGGCCATATAAAGTTCATGGGATAGGCCTCCGCCACGTGCCAGTTAAAGTAGCGCCCCACCCAAGCCGCTAGAAAAAAGCAGACGGAGGTGTACGTCGCTCCAGTAGGGAATCGCCATGCAGTCCACTGAATATACTGGAGCGCGGACGGAATGATGATAGTAGCGAAAGCGGTAATGACCGGCCACCATTGCGGATCTTTCCAATCCGTCCAAAAGTCCCAATCACCCGCGAATAATTGCTTCGTGATATCTGCCGCCCCCGCAACTACAAAAATCGCGGTGACCCAAAAGACAATGTCCCACTTCCGATCGATCCACTTATATTCTTTTTGCAGAAGGGCTTTGAGTTCGAGCCGTTTTTGCCGCTCAGCCGCATCCGCAATATCCGTGATGGTGGTAGTACCTGCTGCCATGCTCCCTTCCTCTCTTGTGCAAGGCTTGCTGCGTTCAGGAAGAGCGCGGTGCGCCGCGCCCTCTCAACTATGCGATGTCTCAGTCTGTGACTGCCTGCTGACGGAGTGGGGCTCCCGGGGCGTCCGAAACCGCTGCTTCTTCAGCCTTCTCAATTTCGAAAAGACGAATGATGGTCTCGCCCCACACCGCGAACATTCCGCTGGCAAGCCACCCGTACACCACGAAAGGCCAGTGGAAGGGAACCGAGAAAATCTCTTCAGAGATCCATAGACTATGTCCCCACTCGTTGGCCGCCACTGTCATGCATTCCAGCACCGCCGCGCTGATCAGTAAGAAAAACGACCAAGGAAACCCTTTGTCGCGTCCATAGAGGGCGGGAATGCGAAATCTTCCGTAAATGTAGGTGCCGACGGCCAGCGTAACAGACAACGGGAAGAAGAAATAAAACATAGGGATGTGGGTAGGTGTGAGCGCCGTGTCGCGCACCATTGTCTGATGCCACGACCCATCCCAGTTCGGCCAGAAACTGGCCATTAGATAGATCGTGAGACTAGTAGCGCCAATTAGGCTCCACAAAATCGCGATCCGTCGCACCTCTTCGGCGCGCGTACACTGCTGGCCGACCATTTCACGGCCAGTCCTAATTAACCAACCGAACCAGACACCAGTAAATGCGCCTAAGACAATCAGCTCACCCCAAAACAGCGACCGGTAATAGAGGGTGAATTCCGCACTCGCGGAGTTCAGACCAGCCGTGAACATAAAGGCATAATTCCAATACCAAAGAAAAATATTGGCCGCCATGACCAGGGCGCAGCCCCAAAATAACGGCTTCCATCCGACCATCCAATCAGTCGGATTGATAGAACGCCCGCTCGTGGCGGCGCCGTGGCCGTTCTCTCGTTGCGCTTGCTTCACCGCTTGTGATTGAGCCATACGTGTCCCTCCTTAATTAGCTACTCGGCGTACATTTATTCTGCCTACGGAAGATTCTTGCTGCCTAGAGGCGATCTGATAACGAATGACGGAAATGGCAATGAACGCCAGTACGCCAACCACCAAGAGCGCTGGCATCATCATCGCTCGATACCACGCCGTCACCCGAATAGGAAATGACAACAGTTGCGGTTCCTTGTCGGCGCCCAGTTCCACCACGACACGCGCCACATAATCATTTCCCTCACTTAAGATCACTTCAGTATCCACAATTCCTCGCTCGTAAATCTTTGGCGGAACCGACAGCACCGTACGCGACTGACCAGAGTCGCTAGCGGCAAGCACTTCAAGGCTCATGGGCGCTTCCCGCAACTCGCCAGCGGTCACGTCCACAACCATGATCGTCTTCCCTGCGCGCGGCACCTCATCGCAGTACTCAGCATCGGGAGCAAACTGCGGCTGGTAGAGTGTGAGATGAAGCAGCGAAGCCCCGAGCTGTCGTCGGCATGGATCGTTAGGCCCTCTATCGCGATGCGCCCAGGCTTTAGAGGTAATCATCCAACTAGCGGTCGCCAGCATCACAAAATAGAAAAATTTACGGCTTGCCATGCATCTCTGGACTGATTGGCTTTTATGCTTCACTCTCATCCTAATTACTATTACCTGGCAATTTCTTGGATAGTTCGGCCCGTCCCCTTATTTCTCTTCCTCGCCCATCTCCCTCAAGCAAGTGAGTCAGAACTCCCCAACCAAGTATGCCCTATATGCAATCAAACCCCTCCTCATGTCAAGGGTTTGTCTACACCGAATGTTCTTGCCGCACGCTCGCTTGCCGCGGAGGGCTATCTTTGTCTATACTGCCCCCGCTTGCAACTGCTCCTCATCCGGGAGCTATCCAAACGAAGGAGGGCATCATGCTTTCGGTCTTTTCAGCGCCAAGTCACTATGTACAAGGAAAAAACGCCACCGCCGCGCTCGGCCAGGAAATGCATCGTATTGGACTGCAAGGCCCAGCACTCATTGTCGCGGGGAAGAGTGCGATTCGTCTGCTCTCGGAAGTCTGGCAGAAATATCTGGGTGAATCTGGCATTAGCCACACCGTATATGAATTTGGCGGAGAATGTTCATATCTGGAAATAGAACAGATCAAGAACGCCGCACAAGAAAGCAAGAGTCGTATCATCATCGGCGCGGGAGGCGGTAAGGTGCTCGACGCCGTGCGTGCGGCGGCGGATGATCTCAATCTCCCGGTCGTGAACTGCCCTACCGTTGCATCGAGCGACGCACCATGCAGTGCACTGTCTGTAATTTATACCGAAACTGGCGTTTTCCAGGAGTATCGTTTCTATCGGAAAAATCCAGATCTGGTCTTGGTGGACACTCAAGTAGTGGCAAAGGCCCCTCCCCGCCTTCTAGTAGCGGGCATGGGCGACGCCCTCGCGACTTGGTTTGAAGCAAAAACCTGCTGCGACGGTCATATTAAGAACATGCGAGGTGGACGCTCTACTCGCAGCGCGGAAATGCTGGCGGAACTGTGTTACCGTATCTTGATCGAAGACGGACCGGATGCCTTGCGCGCGGTGCAAACGCAGGTAGTGAACCCGGCATTGGAGCGCCTCGTCGAGGCTAATACGCTTCTTTCCGGGTTAGGCTTCGAATCATCTGGACTAGCGGCTGCACACGCCGTGCATAATGGACTGACAGCGGTATCGCAAACGCATCCTTATTATCATGGTGAGAAGGTTGCTTACGGATTGCTCGCCCAACTTGTTTTGGAAGGCAAACCACGGTCGGTTATCGATCCAGTCCTCACTTTTTCATCGGCAGTGGGCTTACCGATCACCCTAGCTGAGATTGGATTGAAAGAAATGTCGCCTGATATGCTTGAGCAAATCGCTACTCGCGCCACGGCGGAAGGAGAAACAATTCACAACGAACCATTCGCGGTCACGCCGGATATGGTTGCTGACGCCATTCTCGCGGCTGACGCCATGGGTCGAGCATGGAGACAGCAAGAGGCGGATTAAAAAAGGGCAGGAACTGCCGGTTGAAAGACAACGACGCCTCTCCTACAGAAGAGGAAGCCGCTAGCCGTGACGAACAGCTAGCTCCTCCTTTGCAGAGACGCCTTTCCTATCCTCCAACCGAGAGGTCTCTATTGGCTCTTTAGATTACGACAGCCCCGCCGTATCCTGGCGAGCTAAACGTTCGGTTGTTTCATCAGGCGTCAGATAGGTTGCCAGCACCTCCGCGGGGAGACAGCGGCGACACTCGAATCGGTAACGCAACGCCGGTAGTGCTGGCGCCTGTCGCAACGCTCGCAGTAGCCGCTCTCTTGCTGCAGTCCCTTGTTCCGATACGTCTTCTTGGAGACGCCGCAGACATACGGCAAGGACCTCGCATCGGCTGCACGAGGCTTCAGTAAGAAAGCCGCACATTTCTGTTAAGGTCGCCGCCAGACGGTTGACGCCTTCTTGCTTTATGGAATGCATATCTGATACCTCCCTCTTATTCTCGCTCTCGCGAAGTTGAGTGTATCCGCAGGAGACCATTGCCCCTTTTAGAATCAGCCTAGCTCCCCTTTTACCTACTTCCTTCCAGCGCTCAAGGCTGCAATCTTAGGATCACTCGTCTCGGCATCGTTTTCGCAGA
>JBFWZL010000325.1:0-7690 GCA_050185455.1 Binatia bacterium
CGCTATATTCCATCTCAGGCGTCACTATCCCTCTACGGGCATAGTGCATCTGCGAAACATTACCTCCAGCGAGCGTGCGTCGCGGCCTCCGGATATGCTGAAACCGCAGCGCATCCAACGAAGCATCGGCAGCCCGATGGCGTCCATATTCAGAGGATATCTCGGGAAGCTGCTCAGAGTCTCCGCGCGAGAGGATCCATGCGGAACGGAGCGGCATGAGCCCCTGGTGAATATCAATTTTCACTTGGGGGTCAGTGTAAGGGCCGGAAGTATCGTACACCAACACAGGCGCTGGCGTGTCAGAAGAATGGCCATTAAGACCATGAGACGGAGTGAGGCGAATCTCACGAAACGGTACGCGTACCCCAGCCTGCGTCCCCTCCGCATAGATTTTCCGTGAGGCCGGAAACGGCGTGGTGGTGAGACCAGGGGCCGTTTCTTCCACTTTTCCGTTCGTTCCATTGACATGATTATTGGGCATGACAGTGTGCCTCCTTTCACCCGAGCGCAACGGTTGTCCTCGATGTTGAGGAGCTTTTTCCCCGCTTTGTATGAGAGTGGTGTAAAGAAAAAAGATGGAAGTGTAGTGACATTGAGTTCCCTTCGCTGGCATTACCCAGATCAGGTTCCAGGGGTCGATGAGTCTCACTTCGGACTCATCCTCTCAGCCGAAATATCAGCTCCCCCAACGGCGACATTGCCGGTTTCTTGAGCATGCTACGCCGCAGCGCCGGGACTGTCAACGCGTTGCCACCACCAGTAAGCAGGAGCCCCAGCTGCGCAGAGCCCTATCCCCCACAAACATTCGAGAGGCCGCTCCCACAATGCATTCAGAAGAATCCCCAACGATCCCAGCAGAAAAAGTGTTGGCAGCCAGGGATATCCCCACGTGCGATACGGGCGGGGCCAGTCGGGCTGTCGTCGTCGCAGCCTGAACAGCGCCACGACGGTAAATATCGCTGTCCCAACAATAACGACCGTTGTGTACGTCAACAATTGTTCAAACGTACCAGAGAGGATCAACAGCGATGTCCAGGTTGCCTGTATCAACAAAGCGTGCCCGGGCGTATGAAATCGAGGATGAAGCTGAGCCGCGTGGGGGAAAAACACGCCGTCCCGCGCCATGGCGTAGTAGATACGTCCCCCCGTCAATACCATGACATTGAAGGCGCTTGCGATTGAGACGGCGATCAATAACGAAACGACCCCCGCGGTTTGCGACGCGAACAAGCTGCGGGCCACAAGATCACCAACTTGCACAACCCCACTCAGGCCGGCAACAGTTACGGCATAAACGTAAAGCACGTTCAGCAAAAGATAGACGCCAATAGTAATCACGGTCCCCCAAACCAACGCCCGTGGCAGCGTGGATTCCGGAGCGTGTATTTCTTCGGCAATGTAACCCGCCGCGTTCCAGCCCGAATACGCAAACACAACAGGAATCAGGGCAAGTCCCAACGCGTTCAGTGTGCCAGAAGAATTATTCCAGGAAAAAAAAGGAACGAAATGCGCCCAGTCTCCATTGCCGACGCTAAATCCCGCAAACAATAGCCCCACGAGAGCAAGAAGCTTACTCAGGCTCAGGAAGTTCTGCGTCACACTTCCCCAATGGAGTCCTCGGTAATTGATCAGCGTAGTCAACCAGACTAATCCAATAGCCAAGCATTGGGGCAGGGAAATAGAGAGGACTATTCCGAAGAAATGAATAGTCGACAAGGTTGCGGTCGTCGCAGGAATAATCGCAACGACGTATTCGGCTAGTGCGATCGCCAAGACAGCGATGGATCCCGAAAAAGCGGCAAGGAAGGCGGCCCAACCACAGAGGAAGCCCCAAAACGGGCCGAACGCCTCCCGCAAATAGACATATTCTCCACCGGCATGCGGGAACATAGCTCCCAATTCCGCCCACACCAGCGCGCCCGCCAGCGACAGCACCCCGCCAATTACCCACACCATGAGCAACCATCCCGGACTCGGTAATTGCGCTGCAATCACCCCACTAGTCGTGAAGATGCCAACGCCGATAGTGTTGCCAACTACCAGCATCGTAGCGCTGAAGAGACCGATGGAAGAGTGCTGAGGAGATTTGTTCATTGAACGATTGAGCGATTGAATCATTGAAGAATTGAGTCATTCTGTTTCTCACTCAATGACCCGATGAATCGATGACTCAATGACTCAATTGTAGAGTCTCGTCACTCCTCACTCTCTTCTGGCGTTGGCTCGTGCTTTAACTCGCTTTCCTCTTGCAGGTAGTCGATCGTGTGGTGCATTTGTTCTCGTTCGCGCTCAAGAAAACGCCCCACGGCGGCAGCCAAGCGTTGGTCAGCGAAAAAATGCATACTCGCCGTCGGTTGCGGATCGAACCCGCGCAGCCGTTTGAAGTCGCCACCGGCACCGGGCTCGAAGCGGACAAAGCTGTTTTTAATGCAGTGAGCAATTGCCGCGTAGTAGCATACGTTAAAATGCAGGTGACGGAGTTCTCGAAATGCCCCCCAATAGCGTCCGTAGAACACCCCATTTTTCTGGACGTTAAAAGTACCGGCGATAATGTCGCCCTGATAGCGAGCAAGCACGAAACAAAGGTTCCGCTTGAAGCGCTGACCGAGGAGATCAAAGAAACGCGACTGTAGATACTGCCGTCCCCAATAAAGCTTGTCGATGTGCGCTTTATACAAGGCATACATGCGAGGGAGCAGCTCATCAGGGATCGCCTCTCCGCTCAGGACTTCGATCTCTACTCCTTGCTCATCCATCTCACGGATTTCCCGCTTGATCTGATTACGGCGCTTCGTCCGGAAGTGCGCCAGGTAATCTTCAAAGACATGGTACCCATGATTAAGCCATTGGTACTGCAAACCAACGCGCTTGAGATAGCCAAGTTCAGAGAGAGCATCAGTCTCATCCTCAAGGCAGAAGTTCACATGCACGGAGGAAATCTCGTTTTGGCGACACACTTCTTGTAACGTCTGTCCAAGCAGACGAATCAGCACGGCGCGGTCTTCCCCTGGAGCGGTCAAAAACCTGACGCCGGTTGCCGGGGTAAAGGGAGCCGCCACCAGCAGTTTGGGATAATAGGAAATCCCCGCTCGTTCCGCCGCATCCGCCCATGAGTGATCGAAGACAAATTCGCCCATACTGTTGCCTTTCAGATACAGCGGGCATGCAGCTCTGAGCTGACCGTCTTCGAACACAGCCAGATGTTGTGGTTGCCACCCGGTCCGTGAGGTCACACAGCGAGCTTCCTCCATGCTCGCGAGCCAGTCCCATTCGAGGAAAGGAGAACCATCCCCCACTAAAACGTCCCACTGGTCTTGCCTGACTTCGCGCATTCCTTGAAGCACTTTGACTTGCAGCATGGTAGCGGGCATTATTGGCAAGCATTAAGAGAGATGCAAGAGCAGGTGGGACGGCGAACTGGTCGCTCCATCGCATCTGAAGCAACAGCTCAAGAAACATAGAGATATCGTCGTATGCAGCCTGGAATGATTGTCGCCTATCGAGAACGTGGACGTCTGGCGCTCGGCATTGTCGAAAAAGTCACCCTTCCCCCGGCAAAAGCGCAAGTCGAGCTAATCGGGGAAGATGGGAAAAAGTCGGTTCTCGCCCTGGATCGCGTATTGTGCGAGAGTCGCACTACCGCCTCAGTGTCGCTTCCTCATGCCGATCTGAAAAAACGTTTGCAAGAACTCCGAGACCAAGTCGATGCCGCAGCACAAGCAATCGACCTTCGAGAACTCTGGGAACTAGTCCGTGAAGAAACTGATGCTGAATTTCCCTGGGAGGAATTGGCTGAGTATCTCCTCTCTTCGACAGAGAGCGCCTTCACCAAACTCGGCGTACTTGATGCGTTACTGAGTCAAAACCTCTATTTCAAGGAGAAAAAGATCGGGGTGTTCGCGCCGCGCGACGAAAACAGTATCGCGGACATTATCCGCCAACAGCAAGTCGAACAGGAGCGTGCACGCGCTCAGGCCGCATTTTTCACATGGGCCAAAGAGCGCCTTGCCTCTCCGGAAGCAACTTCACCACTGCCGGCTGGCGCGGAAAGATATCTTGAACCGATCAAAGGGTTTGCCTTACAAGCCGACTCGTACGAAAAGAAATTACAGGCACAAAAACTAATCGATGACATCGGGTTTCGTGGCAAAGGACACCCGTGGGATGTCGCTTTTCAACTGCTTGTCGCCCTGGGGGTGTGGGAAATCGACGAAGAGTTAAGTGTGCTGCGGTATCAGATTCCCACACGCTTCTCCGCCGAAGTATTGGATGCCGTCGCCGCAGTTCCGGAGTTCATTCCCGGGCGCATTGCCTATCAAGATCTCACTGCTCTCTTTACCTTCACCATCGATGACGCCGATACCGCCGAGATCGATGACGCCCTGAGCATCAGCGAGCATGCCGGCATAGTGCGCCTTGGCATCCATATTACCGACGTTGGGTTTTTCGTGCCTCCGGACAGCATTCTCGACAAAGCTGCGCTCACGCGCGGCACGACGGTGTATCTGCCGCGAGGAAAGCTTCCGATGTTACCCCCTGCTCTCAGTGAAGAACGGGCCAGTCTCGTTGCCGGCCAGATACGCCCGACGCTCAATTTCTTTGTCACGCTCGATGAAACCGGGAAAATCATTGAAGAACAGATCCAACGTGGATTCATCAACGTGGGTAAACGACTTTCCTATGCGGACGCAGACGCCCTACTCCGCGGAGCAGAACAGAATTCGCTGACCCCAGGATTGCAACGCTTGTTGCAAATCGCACAGGCGCGGAAAACATTGCGTATTTCTCAAGGCGCAATCGTCATTGAAGGCGACGAGATCAAAGTGAAAATCTCCAATGGCAACGTCTCCGCAACCCTCCTCCCTAGTGATTCGCCGTCACGGGTTCTGGTAGGTGAGTGCATGATCCTCGCCAATGAAATGGCGGCGCGTTACTGCCGAAATCATAATCTTCCCGCCTTCTACATTGCCCAACCTCCCCCTGACGAACCAGTGCCTCCGGCCTCCTCATTTCCCACGCAACGCGTCTTTGTGCACGCCGCGCGTCGTCTCATGAGGCCCTCGCAAATTGGAATAACCCCTGCTCCGCACACGGCGCTTGGGTTAGAAGTATATACACAAGCAACGTCTCCGCTGCGGCGTTATCACGATTTACAGATGCACCATCAGATTAAACATCACCTGGAACATGGGGTTCCCCTGTTTGACAGTGAACGCTTGCAGATGATCGCCGCTAGCGCCCAAGAATCGTCGGGATCGGCGAGGCGGTGCGAGCGGGAAAGCACCCGCTATTGGTTGTTACGCCTGCTAGAAACGCACAGAGGGGAAACTGTCAGCGGTCAAGTCGTGCGGGAATACAATGGGCGCTCGTTTGTCGAACTTGACGATACTCTGCTAGTGGTTCCCATCACCACCACGCCGCCTCTCCCACTGGGAACGCCCGTTCAACTCATCATCAATCATGTCGACGCGCGACGGGATATTCTAAGCGTCAGGTTGATCGAGGGACTATAGCGGATCCTGCTATTGAGTCATGCAGTCATTGAATGGCTCAATAAACAAATGACTCAATACTTAACTCACCACATCACCGCACCGCCATCAATGTTAAGCGACTGACCAGTGATGTACGAGGCGTCAGGCGTGCAGAGGTAGGCAATGAATTTGCCGATCTCTTCATCCGTCCCTGGACGATTGAGAGGAACCATTTGTTTGACGACCGTGTTCCAGGTGCTCTCCCGTCCTAAATCATCCATTCGCGAGGTATCAATAATGCCGGGACACACGGCATTCACACGGATGGCATGCGGCGCCATTTCCATCGCCAGCGCTTGCGTAAATCCTTGAATGCCAAAATTGGAGGTGCAATACGCGACCGCATTTTGCATACCGCGTTTTCCAGCAATTGATGAGATGTTGATAATTGCCCCCCCTTGCCCTTGCTTCACCATCGTCGGGATTACAGCTCTACTCATCAAAAAGCTGCCAGTGAGCTTAATTTGTAATACCTTCTGCCACACCTCTTCAGACAGCTCGACGAGCGGCACTCGATCTGGGCCGCGGGCAAAGGCTGAGTTGTTGACGAGAATATCGATGCGGCCGAATTCCTGTAAAATAGTAGAAACCGTCCGTTGAACATCAGCGCTGTTCACCACATCAGCCACCAGGGGTAAACAACGCTGACCACGGTCGCGCACTTGTTGCGCCGTGCTCTCAATATCGCGCCAGCCTACGGTTTTCTCATCTGGAGGGTATTTTTCTGGGTCACGCCCGGTTCCAGTGACAACAATATCCGCGCCTAGCTCAGCCAACGCCAAAGCGGCCGCACGCCCGATGCCGCGCAGCCGTCCGGCGCCGGTTACGATCGCCACTTTTCCATCGAGAACGCCCATGAATCACCTCAACTTCTGTTTTTTTCCCTCTCCCACAGGAAGAGGGACCCTCTTGGCGTGGACCATTGCTTATCCGCCCAACTCTTCCGCAAAGAGCTTCTTCACTTTCGCCCAGGCGTCCTCAGCGGAGGCTTTATCGTAGGAGGCGCGTTGATCGCAGAAGAAGCCATGGTCAGCATTCGGGTAGACAACTACCTCATGGCGAATCTTCTGTTTTTCTAGTTCCGCACGTACAGCATCGACCTGATTCATCGGAATATGCGCGTCTTTCGCACCAAAGAGACAAGTGATTTTGCCAGTGATCTTACTGGTCCGGCCAATGGTTGAGGGTTGTCCGCCGAACCCTTTCTCGCCGGCGATGCCGCCGCCATAGAAACTCGCGGCGGCCTTGATGTCGGTTTCACAGGCGGTGAGGTAAGTTACATGCCCGCCGACACAGAAACCCATGGCCCCTAGTTTGTCGCCCTTGACGAAGTTCTGTCGCTTGAGAAACGACAGCGCGGCGCGGGCGTCGCCAACAATTTCGTCAGCCTTCAGTTGGGTCAACAACTTAATGCCCTCCGTCATGCCCGTTTCGTCGTAACCATACTCGACTCCAGGACCGCTGCGATGAAAGAAGTCTGGGGCCAGCGCGACATAGCCTTCACGCGCCACGCGCTCAGTGACGTCGCGAATATGAGAGTTCACCCCAAAGATTTCCATGAACACAAGCACGCCCGGTCGCGCGGTTCCATCGGCAGGACGCGCCAGATAACCGCCCATCGTCTTTCCATCCACGCCAACATGGATTCGTTCTGTTTTGATTTCCATACAAAAGCCTCCTTCTTTGCAGTACGTAGCCTTTATTGCCAGTTAGGTCCTCTTTTCACATGCCTGCTCACGCCCTGTCAAGTCAGTGCTGCATATGCTAGAGAACGCTGAGTCACAATCTTCCCAATAAAGGAGGCGTCTAATGCCCCACGTTAATCGCAACGGAGTGAATATCTATTACGAAACCTACGGTAAGGGGTTTCCCGTTGTCTTTCTCCATCCTTTCTCCACCAACGGTTCCATCTGGACCTTCCAGACATACGCCTTCGCTCGGACAAACCAATGTGTCACGATCGACGAGCGTGGCCATGGGCGGTCAGATAAGCCCCAGCAAGGATACGCTATTAAAGAAATGGCGGCGGACGTCGTCGCGGTTCTCGATACACTGCAGATCCCCAAAGCCGTGTTTGTAGGCTACTCCATCGGCGGCTGGATCACCAGGCAGCTTGAGTTGGACGCTCGAGTCCGCGTTGTAGGTAATGTCTGCGT
>JBFWZL010000326.1:0-7585 GCA_050185455.1 Binatia bacterium
CCAAAGACTGGATAGAGAACACCGGCAGCAACTCGAACACCCAAGACATTGTAGATAAAGGCAAAGAAGAGATTCTGGCGGATGTTGCGCATGGTCCCACGGCTGAGTCTGCGGGCGCGCGCAATCCCCCGCAAGTCGCCTTTAACGAGCGTCACCCCGGCACTTTCCATGGCGACATCTGTACCCGTACCCATGGCAATGCCTACGTGGGCCTGCGCTAAGGCGGGCGCGTCGTTGATCCCATCACCGGCCATAGCCACGACGCGCCCGTCCGCTTGGAGTCGCCTGACGACCTGACTTTTCTGCTCAGGTAGGACTTCCGCTTCTAGGCCTTTCAGCAGCAGGCGAGCGAAAACTTACGCTAGCGTATTGTACGCAATATCCTCATCCGGCTTTGTGCGCTGGGAAGCGATAAGTGCCGTTGGGAATGACATGTTGATGGAGGAGCGGGGAGATCCGGGCGAGGTGTTCGTCTTGGACGTCATGGCCAGCGGCGCGGAGCTGGGCGACGATCTTTTCCATCGCCAGCGTGTTCCACACCACGACCGCGTTAGACAAGACACTCAAACAACTCGCCTTATTCATAATCTCCTCATAATCCCCGGTGCGGAATTCTCCCCGATTGGCGAAGAACAACCAGCGGGCCAGTTCATGGCGCGACTCACCCCGGTTGAGCTGGAGGTGCACGCGGGGGCGAAGAGGTTCCTCGTGCAGGTAGCGTAAGAGATAGATGGTTTTAATGACGCGCCCCAACGCCGTCATCGCCTTGGCCGCGCGATCGGCGGGCGAGGCATTGGTCAAGCGCTGCAGCACGACATGCGCCGGGGCCGTGCGGTGGCGGAGACTGGCGGCGATGCGGACTAACTGATCCCATTGTTCACGAATCAGGGCAACATCCACTAGGCCATAGAACAGCGGCTGCAAACGTCCCACTGGCGGGTGCTTGTCGAGTTGGTAGAGGTGCTGATCGGTGAGATCGCGGAGACGGGGCAGGAAGGCGTAGCCCAAGAGAGAACACAGGGCGAAGAGCTGCTCGGTAAAGCCGTGCGTATCCGTATAATGTTCGTGTGGGTGGAGGATGGTGTCATTCTCCAGTAATCCCTCCAGGACATAGAGCGCTTCGCGCGGGCCGCAGGAGATCGCTTGCGTACTAAAGACACTGGACTGATCGGAGAGATGGGTGTAGAGGCTGATGACCCGTTCGTAGTAGCCGAAGTAACGCGGATAGAACGAGGCCAGGAGCGAACTGGCTTGGACGCTGAAACGCTGTCCATCCGACGAAGACGCAATACCGCTTCCCCACAAGGCGCTGAGCGGCAAGCGATGATGGAAGTTCACGAGCGTGGTCGTGGCGGCTTTCAAGGTCGTCTCATTTAAAAAGAAGCGCGAAACATGCTGGAGCATGGCGGCCGTGATTCCGTCGGTGCTCTGTCCCATGGTGGCGATGCCCAGATTGGTGCCATGGGCAATGACGGCGGCGAGTTGGGTTGCGTAGAGATTGGGGACCCGGGGATCGTAGCCGCTCAAGGGCCGTAACTCGCGCGTGAACCCACACTGGCGATCGACTTCATGGAGGAGATCTTCGATACGAATGCGCGGCAGACTGGTTTCAATCACCCGACGCAGCTGTTTGGTGCGTTCCGGAATCTCGAGCGCATCAGGCCGTTTGAGATGCAAGCGGTCTCCCTGAACAGAAGCGAAGGGATTGGCGTCCAGGCCGCGCTCCGTTTGCGTCGCGGCTTGGGTGTATTCTTGTCGCAGTCGGTCCAGCACGTCATCAGCTGCGGTGGGTAAAACTAAGGTCTCGTAGGCGTGGCGGCGTTCCTCTTGCCAGCGGTGGTCATCATAGACCAGATGCCAAAACGAGGCATGATGACGACTGTCCGCGAGGTACAGATCGCCGGCGCGGAGCGCATCGCGAATGGTAAGACTCAACCCGATGGTCCACACTTGGCGATCCACCGCGCCATCGGCGCGAAACAAGGCGGGCCGCCAGGCCACCGGGATAAAGTCGCAGGGCGTATCAGAAGGTAACTCCCGCAACTCTCCGGCGTCGAGCTGGCGTAACAGGGTGATCGCGGTCATCAGGGAGTCACTCCCCGTCGCTGCGGCAAAGGGTAAGGTGAGAAACGCGGGCAGATAGCGACGGAGCGTACTGTACCGGGCGCACAATTCGTCCACATAGCCGCGTTCTTCGAGCCGCTGAAACTCGCGACAGTTGTCTACCGCCTCCTGGAGCCGTCGGATTCCCAAGCGCCGATAGATCTGGGGGCGCACTTCGTCACTGCGGTAGTCAGGCGCGAGCACGATCTCCATCGCGCGGAGCACCACATCGACCCCATCCTTGGCGCGGCGACGGAATTGGCGATGGCGTTCTTCAAAGGCATGGCGCGCCCGCCGTGTCATCGTCGTCATATATTGATCGTGTAACTCGACCAGTTGATCCAGGAGTGTCTTCTCCGTTTCCACCAAGAAGCACGCGAGGAGCGCATGGCGTTTGGCAGGGGCAAATCGTTTGAGTGCTTGCACGTCGTAGCGTTTGGCGACGCGCGCCAGCTGCTGTACCAACGGAGCATGGTGCTGACTGAGATCGATTTGCCCCGCGACCACGTCGCGCGCCAGACGATAGCGGGCGATATACGCCAAGAGCACGGCGGCGCTGGCTGCCGGGGGATATTCTTTGAGCCGAAAGAGGGGGGAACGGGCATCATCGGGTGCGATTGTCAGCAAGGCGTCCAATGCGTGACACACAGCAGGGGAGAGCGTATCAGCAATCTGGACAAAGATTTCTTGCTGCGCCCGTGTAATGCTGGCCGCCACCAACCGCTCTAAGGTGGAGACGGCAGGCAATACCACGCGCCACGTGCGTAACTGCTGCTCCGCGCGGTGGAGGAGCACGGTGGGGACTGGGGTATCCATCGCTTGGCCTTCGAGCCAGCGCGCCACTTGTTCCTGCCAGTACGGGGTAAAGGCATGATAGCCCAGATAGTGTCGAATCCGTTCTTGATGCTCCGAGTCCGTGGCTTCTCGCTCCGACCCTGACAAGAAGAGGACCGGTGGTAACTCTAACTGGCGGTTCAGATGCGTGAGAATGGTTAAGGGAACGGCTGGCGCAGGGTCGAGAAACCGTCCATAGGTGCGCAGCGTGCAGAGTTGGAGGGCGAAACGCCGCCGATTGTCATCCCCTCGACACCGACGCACTTCCTTGAGATCCGCCGCCGAAAGACTCCAGTCTCGGGCTAACTCTTCCAGCGTGGGTTCAAGCGGCAACGGCACACGCGGTGTGCGCCGCAGGGAACGAGAAGCGAAAGGGTCAGGCGGCGCACTAGCCATCGGTATTCAAGCGGCTGCGCTCCAGATCTTGCGCCAACTCATCGCGCGAAGGGCGCGTATAGATGGCGGTGGTGTCCAGGGATTCATGTCCCAACAAACTCGCCAATTCCACTAGCTTGCCGGGATTCTGGCGCAGGTAGTTCAAGGCAAAAGTATGCCGTAGGGTGTGGGCCGAAACGCGCAGACGGTCAAGTTTTGCCCGCCGCGCCAAGTGGGTCAGCACCGCTTGCATCGTGCGGGTCGGCATCGCTCCCCCACGCGTGCTCACAAAGAGCGGATCGGCTGGCCGTACTGTTTCCCGAGTCGCCAGGTAGGTGCGCAGCGCCCGGCGGGCAGTCGCGTTCAGCGGCACCTCGCGCGCTTTCAGGCCTTTGCCAGCGCGAATCCGTACCAATCCTGCACGCTCCCGGAGCACAACGTCTGTTAAACAGAGGGCCGCAACCTCTCCCACCCGCAGGCCGCTCTGGAGCAGCAGTTGGACGAGCGCATAATTACGGGTGGCCAAGCCATGGCGCGATTCTCCCGCCACGCGCAACAACGCATACACCTCCGCCTCCGCCAGGCCGCGCGGTTGCAGACTGCGCACCACCTGTAAGGGTTTGAGATGTTGGGCGATGGGCCGCTTGAGGCGATGACTTTCGTACGCCCAGCGACAAAAGTGGCGCAACGCTTCGAGGCGGCGATTGATGGTCGTAGGTTTAAGTGAGCGGACGGTGAGCAGATACTGGCGGTAGTGAATCAGATCGAGCGGAGAGAGCTGTTCCAAGCGGCCCGCGCTGCTCTTTGCTTGTTGCCACCACTGGACAAACTGCGTGAGGTCATACTGATAGCCGCGGATCGTGGCGGGAGCGAGATCATCGCGGTGGAGTCGTTCTAGGAACGCCGCGAGCCAGAACGCACTGGATGAGGGTTTCCGATGTTGTATTGTACGCAATGTGGCCCCCCGCGTTAGCCCCCCGGTTTGTTGCGTGAAATACGGCGACGCCAAACTCTTTATTGAACTAAACCGCTTCGCTGGTAGTCTGCCTTTCCCTGCGGGCTTCCTGTCGCCAGGCGTCCACACTGTTAGTGAATGACTTTCGTGGGTAGCCCAACACCTTCGTCTCCGTCAGAGTAATAATGCGAACCTTCGCATTATTACTCTCTCAGGAGGTGTTGTTATGTCGCCCTTACGTCAACGCATGCTCGAGGATCTGAGGCTGCGGGGACTTGCTCCCCATACGGCGTACCTCTATCTCCGCGCCGTGGCGGACTTTGCCCGTCACTTCGGCCAAGCGCCCGATCAGTTGGGACCCGAACACATTCGCACCTATCAGCTCCATCTGCTCAACAAACCGGTGTCGTACTCCACGCTGACCATCGTCGTCAGTGCGTTGCGGTTCTTTTATCGGGTGACCTTGGGCAAGGACTGGGCTATTGAGCGCATTCCCTCGCCCAAACGCGAACGGCGCTTACCAGTCGTGTTGAGCCTCACGGAAGTCGCCCAATTCTTTGCCGCGGTCGACAATCTCAAGCATCGCATGGTGCTCATGACCATGTATGCCGCAGGCTTACGCGTCTCGGAGGCCGTGCACTTGAAGGTCAGCGACATCGATAGCGCCCGGATGGTGATTCGTATCGAGCAAGGCAAAGGGCGTAAAGATCGCTATGTCATGCTGTCACCCTCCTTGTTGACCCTCTTGCGTGCGTACTGGAAAGCGGTCCGGCCTCACCATTGGCTCTTTCCGGGACGGGAACCGGATTCCCACCTGAGCATCCGCAGCGTGCAATGGATCTGCCGCGATGCGTGGCAGCACTCAGGGCTGACGAAGAAGGTGCATGTGCACATGCTCCGACATAGTTTCGCCACACATCTCTTGGAAGCGGGGACCGACCTACGTACGATCCAACTGCTGCTGGGCCATCGCAGCCTCAATAGCACTGCACGCTATACCCACGTTGCTGCGTCCGCCATTGGTTCTACTCCCAGTCCCTTTGACTTACTGGCACTGCAGCCCGTCCGCCCCGAGTAAGCCATGGAACGGCCAGCCATTGAGGTGGCCGACATCTTCCGTCGTTACGGACCTGCCTATCGTGAAGCCCATGGTTTCTCGATGTCCTCGGCTCAACGACGCGTGATGCGCGCCATTGAACAGTGTCGCACGGCAGCGCTAGGCGGCCACGTGGAGCAATGTGATCGCTGTAATTATCGGCGCATCGCCTACAACTCCTGCGCTAATCGGCATTGCCCCAAGTGTCAGTCGCTGGCCAAAGCCCAATGGCTTGAGGCTCGTCGTGCAGAGCTGCTGCCGGTCGAGTATCATCACGTCGTCTTCACGCTGCCTGAGGAGATCGCCGCGATTGCCTACCAGAATCAATCTGTGGTGTATGGCCTCCTCTTCCGGGCCGCTGCCGAGACGCTACAGACGATTGCTGGCGATTCGAACCATCTTGGCGCAGAGATCGGCTTCATCGCCGTGTTACACACCTGGGGCCAGACCTTGCTCTATCATCCTCACCTTCATTGTATCGTGCCCGGTGGGGGCCTCTCACTCGATGGTCAATCGTGGGTGTCTTGTCGACCCGGCTTCTTTCTTTCCGTTCGCGTCTTGTCTCGACTTTTTCGCCGCGCGTTTCTGGATGCCTTACAAACTGCCTTTGCTACCCATCAGCTCCAGTTCTTCTCTTCCCTGGAGTCACTTGCTGATCCTCAGACCTTTGCCGCCTATCTCACACCACTACGCACCCGAGAGTGGGTCGTGTACGCGAAACCGCCCACCGGTGGTCCACAGCAGGTGTTGGACTATCTCAGTCGCTATACCCATCGCGTGGCGATTGCCAATCATCGCCTTATGAGTATCGACGATGGCCAGGTGAGCTTTCGCTGGAAAGACTATCGCCATCACAATCAACCGAAAGTCATGACGCTCAGTGTTGAGGAATTTATTCGGCGCTTTCTGCTCCACGTCTTGCCTACGGGTTTTCAGCGGATTCGCCACTATGGCTTCTTGGGCAATTGTCATCGGGCAGCGAAACTCACCCGCTGTCGTGAACTCTTGGGACAGGCCTCGACGCCGACGAGTGTTCCACCGCTACGCCTGGACTATCGGCTGCGCTATGAACTGCTGACTGGTCGCTCATTGCTCGCCTGTCCACAGTGTCACCACGGCCAGATGGTCACCGTAGAGCGTCTCGCGCCCTCTGGCGCTGGAACACCTCCCCTCCGGAGCGATACCTCATGACAGACGCACGAGGAGCAGTCAGGGGCGGCGGTTGTGGTTCCGCCGCAGGTCCGGTGAGGGGCGCGCAGTCTCGTTGGCCCCTTGGCAGGGGCTGGTGTGCGCGCCCGCCGCGCGTGACCGGCTGGGTACGCAGGAACTCCTCCTGCGCTCGCGCGCCGGGCGCGCAACTGGTGATGCCGCAACGTCTCAAGCCACACGCCCATGGTTGTTCCCCGTCCCTCCGCCCCCTCTGGACATCCATTCTCTCCAAGCAATTCCCATAGCTCCCCGCTCAGCGGTTTCGTTCAATAGCACTTCTTTACGCCATCACATGCGACGATGGCGATAGGGTGACCGCTTCGTCTGACGGCGTAAAGAATCCTCTGCCTTTCACGCAATCATTGCACGTAATAAATCCATCGAAAACGATGAAAAAGGCAGTTTTGGGGGGGAAACTTACTCTACCACTCCTAAATGAGGGGTCCTTAGCGTAAGTTTTCGCTCGCCTGCTGCTGAAAGGCCCGTCTGGCGGCCATAAGCCTTTACCACGGTCGGCAGGCGTTCACAGAAGATGCGCTGCGGACAGTCTGTCCGCTCGCAGCGGAACCGGCGCGTGTGTACCTCTACCCGCACGACCACCCCCAACCACGGGAGGTCAGCAACTAGCCGGCGATAGCGGCTATGAAGGCGTCGTGACGGGAAGTGGCATTGAGGGCAACTGGCCTGGGGTTGGCACGTGGTCACGATGAGGGTAATGGCCTCGGCTGAGGTCACGATATCTTCTAGACGCAAGCTGCGCGGATCGGGCAGCAAAGGGGAGATATCCATGCCTCACGTTCTACAGCCTATCGATTCTTGCGTCATCAAAAATGCGGGTGAGCCCGTTGCAATCCTTTGTGGCTGTGGAGAGCAGTCTCTAAGCGAGCAAGGCAGGCGTCATCTTCGTTTTCAATGCCGGGGAGCAACAGGGGAATTTCAAGCTCATAGGTCTTTTCTAACATGCATAGTCCTTGAATGACTCACTGACGCTTTGCGAAGGAGTCGTGTGTATT
>JBFWZL010000327.1:0-7579 GCA_050185455.1 Binatia bacterium
TTCGGCCAGGGACGCTCCGTACGAAGGGACGCTAAGGAGATTGCACCCGTAATAGAACCAGCCACCGCTAGTGGAATCACCACCGCCGACTTCGGGCCCCACTTCCCTAAATACTCTTTGTCACGTGTTGCCTCATCAGGGAGATCAGAGACGTACGAGAATAGGACAATTTCACCGCAGCGTAGCTGTTCGGTGGCCCAGGGTAATTGGTCAAACGGAATCGGCGCCAGGGCAGGTTCGCACTCCAGGACCGTCCACATGTGGGTAGTGCACAACTGGGTTTTGTCTTTCGAGAACTTCAACAGAACGCCTTGCTCCGCCTCCACAAACTCCGCGAGGCGTTGCAACCCCTGCTCGATGTGCCGGTCCACCGTATGGGACGGCAGGTTCAGGAACCGGGTCGAAAACTCGGAAAGCAGGGTTTCGAACCGTAGCCGCTCTGCAATCGCTACTTCGGCGCGCTCGAGTTCCATGCTTTGTTGTCTCAGCTGCTCATTCGCTGTTCTCAGCTCGGCCGTACACTCCTCCAGCCGCCGTTCGAGCTCATCGCAGACTCTGTGCAGGGTCTCAACTATGTGCTTTCGCTTAATGGCGTCACGGCCGAGCCAGCGCAGCGCCCTCAGCGACCCTCGGGCCTCATGCATCGCGGCTAGGGTGACGGATATGGGGAGTAAGGCCAGGAGCGCCTGCGTGTCCAGCGTAACCTTCGCGTCCGCGGCTGAGGATTGAGCGGCATCCACCGAATTCGCTGTGGGTTGGACGAGCGGCGTTCCCGGGATCGGGGTGTGAGCCAAAAGGGATAGTCCACGTTTCTGCCTGAACGCGACACGTTGGGTCGCGGGTAAGGAACGCGGCGAGGGGTCAGTCGGACAATCTCGAAAGCTTTGGTTCACCTGCAGTTCAGTCAGATAGCGTGCGAGGACGGACAGTTGGTCAGCTGAAAGAACGTTGGTCAGCGTATGTTGAGTACTAATTCCAGTCAAGTTGCTCTGCAGGAGCGTAGCGATAGCCTGAATCAGATTCTGGATCATCATGCATCCTTGCGTCGATCCGTAGTGACGATGGAGGGGAATCTCCGTCCCGTTCGGGTTTAGCCTTTGTTTGCCGTGGCGCGACCGTCTATAAGAGAGTCCTTCCTTCCAATGTTCTGGAACTCCCAGAAGTGCGTGTCGCGAGGTTCCCTCGCGCGCCACCTCACCTATCATTAAATCCCTACCCGGCATCAGCCCCCTTCCCTATCGTTCGCGGCGCCCATCGCTTCAAAGTTAAAGGCCGCGGCAATGAGGACGCGGGTATACGAATTTTTCGGATGGGCGAAGATTTCTTCGGTCGGGCCCTACTCCACCACGCGACCTGCACGCATAACAAGGATCTCGTGGCTCAGCGCGAACATCACTCGCAGATCATGGCGATGCGGTTGCCACGAATCTGCCGGAGCGCCGCCGTCTCGCCGGCATTGACAGCGAACGAAATGTGACGTACGGCGCGCACCTCTCCGCCTGGCGTATCCAAGGAAACGGACAGATCCCGTACCTGGAGAAATGGAGTTGTCTCACCGTTTCGCGATGATTGCCGAGGTGACATGGAAGACCTTGCCTTTCATTCTGTTCAATCCCTTGCCTGCTTTCCATTTAATTCGGCGCGCGCCACGATCCCCAGCCGCTCCAGATTCTTGACAAGCGGTAGGGTCACGCGCTCGAATGACCAATCAGCCAAGAGGATCTCAAATTGAAACGGTTTGCCGATACGTTCGTTGACAAGTTTCATATCGTTGACCACCCAGCCGGCCTCTCTGAGCATCGCCAGCGTCGTCAGCAGATTGTCGCGAATGCCGCCCAAGCCATCGGTCGTTGGCGGTTGGTACTCCATGGTGAACGCCTCCCGCGGGACCTGGCCACGAAAGGGTTCAAGGATCTCTAGTTCCTTGGCGCTCGGCAGCCCACTGGCGGCGAGTGCGGAGTTCGAGAAATAGCTCTTTGTCCGGGTATAGGCGCCATAAAATAGATGCGTGTTAGCCCACTCGAAGTCAAAGCCGTAAACGAGGGCATGGCGCACGCGGCGATCGAGAAAGATCGGACGACGCGGGTTATAGACGTATCCTTGCATCCCCGTGGGAATCTGATTGAGAATTTGCTCTTTCCTGATTAATCCTTGCCTCACTGCCGAATAAGGTTTGATTTGGCGCGCCCCGGACAGCTTGCAGCCCGTGCGAAACGGTTGCACTGGCGGACAAACCTAATACTGTCCAAGATTTTTCCCGGCTTACAGTCGGCTTCATTATCGGGCGCGGGAGCCACGCTCCCGTTTTGTATGGACGAAGCCGTGCTAGCGCACTCCAAAGTTTTGTCCAGAAATTCGGCAACCTCCCCATACAATGAGAGAAAAGCAGAAAAATATCGGGCCATGAATTTTTTCTTTGCGCCGTGCGTCTCTCTTTATAGACTCCACCACCACCGCCCACGTCTCCCCTCCAGGTATATCTCCCCCTACCATTACGGAGGGGAGACCTCCCTTAGTCAATAACAAACAATAAGTGATTCTTCCGCCGCCGCTTAGCGCCGGTTCCCGTCGCTTTCGTTCTCTTGCCTCATGTGCAGCTTTCTCTCCTATCTGCCAAGTCGCCTGTCATCTCCTGGCAACGGCATACTAGTTGCTCTCTCAACTACAGGAGAAAGCGTCACAGCTTTCAACAATAGGGAACAACAGGAGAGGCCCCCTATGCCGCCGCAACCACCGCAAGAGTGAGTCGTTCGTATTGCATTTCATTTTCTCACTAGTCAATGCAACACCAGGAGGTTGTGATCATGACACCGCATAGTCGTACTCTGAGTGGGCTTTTGGGGACCGTGTTTGGCCTTATCTCCGTTAGCAGTGGCTTTGCTATGACTTCTCGCCCTCCTACGGTCAAGACTGGCCATGGGATTCCGTACGTGAGTGGCGGAGTCAGTGTGGATGACCGTCTCGCGCTCCGTCAGATGACTCACGACGACAACGTACAACTCATTTTTGCCGCGAAAAACCGAGACTATCTGAGTGATGTCTCGGTACGGATTACGGATGGGAAGGGTCACCAAGTCCTCAACTCCGTCGCTCAAGGCCCATGGCTCTTTACCAAACTCCCCGCGGGGAAATACACGATTACGGCCACCACGATGGGGCACTCACAAGGAACGGTCGCCGAAGTGACTCCCACGGGCCAAACCCGCGTGTATCTCACATGGGAGAACTCCGTCGTGAAACCCGTCCATCAGTCCGTGGCGCAACGATAAATCAGGCATCAAGCAGGGTGTGACAAAAATGTGTGCGCAATGTGGCGATATGGTATATCTCAATCAGCCCGCATGAAATTCGTACACTTCTTCACTGGCAGTGGATGGCGTCTCCGCTTGGCCTGAGCATAGGGAAGAACAATGGACCGCCTACAGCCATACATTTCGCTAAGAAACATGGCTACAAAGAAATCCGACGGCATTGTGGTGTGGGATCACAAGGGGTTGGTCATCGTATGGCCGGATGGTCACCACAGTCGTTTTTCGTGGGTAGAATTACGCCAGGTATGTCACTGCGCGGAATGCCGACATCAGCAGGAACAGCGCCCTGGTTCTTGTGACCCACTGTACAACTATCAAGAGACTACAGGGGAGGTATAAAAAAGTAATCTCGCCAGACGCCCCGTCCTTCAAGAATGTCTCCATACTTTCGCTTTCTCTCCTGCTCTGCTGCTTAGGAAAAAGTCCTGATAAACTACGTCCGCTAGTACTGGAGCGGATGCGATGTGGCGAACCTTGCGAACAAAACTCACCCTGTTGACGACTGCCGTGGCTGTTGCTGTCTTGTTGGTGTCGACCTTCCTCGCGCTCCATCTCTCCACCCGCGAGCTCGAAACCCAAGCACGCGAATACGCTGACCTGCTTGCCCATCAAGTCGCGCTCTACGCCGAGACGCTGTGGGACCCGACGAGACGAGAAAGCTTTGCCCAGGGAATCAGCTCCTTAACAAAGGATCACGGCAATAGCGCGGCGATTGACGTCTTCTTTTTTGACGGAGTTGATTCCCAGGTAGTCAGTAGCCAACCAGTGCAGGCATTCACCCCTCTGAGTCAAGAGGAACAGGACGCCGTCCAGGCAGGACGCAAGCTTGTTGCTCATACATTGAGGGAAGGCCAGCAATGGATGTCTATCACCTCTCCACTCCGTGAGAAAAATAACCAGGTTGTTGGCGCGGTGCGCGTATGGGTTCGTGAGATGGGAGTCCAACGGCTGCGAATAAAAGAGGCAAGCTCTACGCTCTTCCTGGCCGCCATTTTTGTTGGAGGCGTCTTCTTCGCACTCAAAGTAATTCTCAACTATTCCGTCAGTCGCCCACTGGAACGCTTGACCACAACGATGCACGCGGCAGCAGCAGGAAATCTCTCGGTGCGCGCCGCGCTCTCTGGTCACGATGACTTTAGTCAACTGGGGGAACATTTCAATCGCATGCTCGCTCGTCTTGAGGAGGCGAACACCGAGAATCGTCAGCTCATGACACAATTGCAGCAGATGAACAACGAACTGGAAGAACGAGTTACCCACGCCACCCAGGATCTGGTTGCCCGCAACCGGGAACTCCTGCGTTTGCAGCGCGAAATGGCCCGGGTCGAGCCTTTGGCGGCGCTGGGTCGCATTATGGGCTCTATTGCCCATGAACTGGGGACGCCGCTCAACTCCGTCCTTGGCTACAGCCAACTTCTCGCTCAGGAGGACCTCTCTCAGGAGGCGCGTGAGAGCCTTGAGGTCATCACTGCGCAAACGCATCGCATGACCGACATTATCCAACATTATCTCGGTCGCACGCGCGATGCGGGGCGTAACTATCAATCAATCGACATCAATACCTTGATCGAGAACACCGTACACATACTCAAACCCAGTTTTCTGCAGCATAAGGTGCAGATGGCGATGACCGTGGCTGAGAAACTGCCTCTCATACATGGGGAGAGCGCTTCTCTCCAGCGTATGCTCATCAACATCATCAATAATGGGATAGACGCAATGGAAGATGGCGGACGGCTACAGATTACCACCCGGGTAAGCGCACCTACTGAAGCAACGCAGCCCGGCGTGATCATTGAAGTCACCGACACCGGGAACGGGATTCCGCCTGAGGTCTTGCCCCACATTTTTGAACCACTCGTCACCACCAAAGCGCCAGGCAAAGGAACCGGGCTAGGGCTGGCGATCTGCCAAGAAATCGTAAAAAGCCATGGAGGCGCGTTATCGATCAGTAGTGAGGTGGGCAAGGGCACGTGCGCGCAGATCTTCCTACCTATCAAAGATCACGTCGTTCGCCCAAGACAAGGTGAGAAAACCTGATGGATGCATATATTTTGATTACTGATGACGATGCAGTCAGCTGCCGATTGTTTGCCAAAGTACTGAAAGGCGAAGGTTATGAAGTGGAGTGGGTGCAAACGGGCGAGGAAACGCTTGTACGTTTGGCGAAGCATGAGCCCGACCTGCTGCTCATCGACGTGCAATTACCTGGGATGACGGGACTCGACGTCACGCGGACAGTGCACCACAAGTACCCTTCCTTGCCCGTGATTGTCATGACCGGCTTTGGTTCCATGGAAACGGCCGTCGAAGCCATACAGGATGGTGCGTTCGATTACATCTCCAAGCCAATGAATCTGGAGGAACTGAAGCAGACTGTCGCACGAGCCGTGGCACGGCGAGAGGCGCGGAACCGCGCAGCGCAGGATATCGGCGAGGGTACGGTCCGCGAGCAACCCGGCGCGATCATTGGGAGAAGCCCCACGATGGTAGAGGTCTACAAAACCGTGGCGCGTGTCGCGCCGACGAAAAGCACTGTGCTGATCCTCGGCGAGAGCGGCACGGGCAAAGAGCTGGTTGCTCGTGCGATTCATCAGCACAGTCAACGGGCGAGCCGTCCCTTTGTCGCCGTCGACTGCGGCGTGCTGACCGAGACGCTGCTGGAAAGTGAATTGTTCGGCCACGTCCGCGGCGCCTTTACCGGCGCGGTGGCTGACAAAAAAGGCGTGTTTGAAGAGGCCCAAGGCGGCACATGCTTCCTCGATGAAATCGGCGACATCAGCCCGAACATGCAGGCTAAGCTGCTGCGCGTGTTACAAGAGCACGAGATTCGTCGGGTCGGCGGCAAAGAATGGCTGACAGTCGACGTTCGGGTCGTCGCCGCCACCAATCGCAATTTGACAGAATTGGTCAAAAAACGAGCGTTTCGACATGACCTCTATTATCGGCTGCACGTCATCACGGTCGAGCTGCCGCCGTTACGCGACCGTGCGGAAGATATTCCAGCGCTGGCGCGGCACTTCGTACGGCGCTACAGCCAGGAAAACGGAAAAGACCTCACGGCGATTGCTGACGACGCGCTAGCGCTACTGCAGACATACGCCTGGCCAGGCAACATTCGCGAGCTGGAAAACGCGATGGAACGGGCCGTGACCCTCGCACAGCAGCCCACGATTACGGCAGAGGACTTATCGGACGAAATACGAGAAAACAGACCTATCGAGTGGTCCTCTGATCTCTCACGTGAGGAAGAATCGTTCTTCGCGAAGCTGCCGACCCTCGACGCCGTTGAGAAACGCTATGTCCAGTATGTCGTCAGCCGGACCCAGGGAAATGTTTCGCAGGCCGCAAAAGTGCTCGATATTGATCGGCGCTCACTGTATCGCATGCTAGAGCGCTTGCAGATTGCCCCGTTTCATAAAGAATCGTCGTGAGTCCTCCTTCATTCTCCGTCTACGGGTGGCGTTTTTCCGTCGCAGGCGCTGAAACCCCGCGGCAACATGTGGGCGTCATGAGTGTGCGCCCTTCTGGCATCCTTCGCGCCCTGTTTTCGATAAGGAGGATTACGCATGCGCGCACTCATTGTTGATGACGACGCCACATGCTGCCAACTGCTCATGAAAATCCTCCACCGCGAAGGGATAGAAACCGCAGGGACGACGAACAGCCTCGCCGGCTATGGCATGGCGTTACGCAACTATTATGACCTCTATATTCTCGATGTACGCATGCCCGGTCTTTTAGGGACCGAATTCGTAGAGGGATTAAAAGAAGAAGACCCCCACGTCAAGATTCTTTTGATTTCTTCGTTCGCCGATGCGGCACTACGACAGACCGCGCGTGATCTCGAAGTGGCGTTGCTCTCCAAACCGGTTACCCCGACTCAGCTCCTCACAGCAATAGCTGCCGTGCTTCGTCGTCCGTTGTAACGGCGCCCAACGACGATGGCGGTGGAGCGCAACAACGTCCTTTTCCAAGTTTATGAAGGGGTAGCGCCCAGTTCCAGGAGTTTATTCTTGAGACACTGCACGAGGTCAGCGCTGGTTACCGCTACTTCGGCAAGGCGCTCCTGCCGGTGAGTTGCGCCCTGGTAAGCCGGATCTTGCAACACCGTCAAGGTCTTCTGCACGGTAGCCTGAATCATGGCCAGGGGCGGATCTGCGGCCGAGGCGCCGAGCGGAAAGGTGAGGAAAGAAATCACGATTATCACGCTCATCCTAGTGACTACTGAACGTCGACTTGTCATGTGTCAGTACTCCTCGTTCTTT
>JBFWZL010000328.1:0-7570 GCA_050185455.1 Binatia bacterium
ATTCCGCAGTTTCAGAGGAGAAACTTTCCGTCCAATACGGCTCCGCAAGCGGGAATATCACGTAGAGTTATCACTCTTCTACCGTAGCATTGCTCAATGCGAATAAATCTGAGATATAAAGAACCGTGACTCCTTGGGAAAGACTGGCGAAAGAGTTCAAACATGCCTTTGCCTTGACGCCGACGGGTTCACCATACTCCGCTGAGGACGACGCGTTACTTCAAAAGATTGCAGCTCTCATCGTGAAGCGGGGAATGGCGGCGCCAACGCTACTGTTTCTCGAATCCGTCGGGCCGCTCAACTTTCTTGGCAGCCAAGTCGTCCACGGACTGAAGCCGTTTCTTGATCTCGTTTGTGACCCCATGGAACTCGACCGACTTGCATCCATGCTTGAACGCCGCGCTAGCGTAGACAAACTCATCACGCTCATCCAAGAAGCAACGAACTCTTTGACATGAGCCCTCACGATCTCCGCGTTATTCTCGCCACTGACTGTGGCAGCACCACGACGAAAGCCATTCTTATTCAGAAGGTGGGCAAGGAATATCGCCAGACGCATCGTGGAGAGGCGCCAACGACGGTCGAGGCCCCGTTTGAGGATGTGACGCGCGGCGTGCTGAACGCCATCCAAGAAGTCGAAGAACTTTCAGGTCGCAGGATTCTCGACGGCGAACGAATCGTGACTCCAGCAAACGGCGCTACCGGTGTTGATATCTACATCTCTACCAGTAGCGCGGGCGGCGGATTGCAGATCATGGTTGCCGGCGTCGTCAAATCCATGAGCGCGGAAAGCGCGCAACGTTGCGCGCTTGGCGCCGGGGCAATCGTGATGGACACATTAGCGTCTAACGATGGGCGTCCGAGCTACGAAAAGATCGAGCGGATTCGTCATCTGCGACCGGATATGATTTTGCTTGCCGGCGGCACGGACGGTGGCACCATTCCGCATGTGGTCGAGATTGCTGAGTACATCGCCGCGGCGGATCCTCGCCCACGTCTTGGCTCTAGTTATCAACTCCCTATTATCTATGCAGGCAACAAAGACGCTCGCCCACAAGTGCAAGAAATCCTGGGAGAGAAAACCGCGCTGTCAGTCACCGAAAATATTCGTCCCGTGCTCGAACAAGAAAACCTCGCGCCCGCCCGTCACAAGATCCATGACCTCTTTCTCGAACATGTCATGGCCCAAGCTCCAGGCTACAAAAAATTGATCTCCTGGGCGGGTGCGCCGATCATCCCCACGCCAGCGGCGGTTGGTATGATTATCGAGACTGTCGCACGACGTGAGGGCATCAATGTTATTGGCGTGGACATTGGCGGCGCCACGACTGATGTATTCTCGGTGTTTCAGGGGATTTTCAATCGTACGGTCAGCGCAAACCTAGGAATGAGCTATAGTGTCTCGAACGTTATCGCTGAAGCTGGCCTCGATCGCATTCGCCGGTGGTTGCCATTTGCCTTTGATGAGCAAGTTTTGCGGAATCAAATCAAAAATAAAATGATCCGTCCAACTACGATTCCCCAAACAGTGCACGATTTGCAGATCGAGCAGGCGATCGCCCGAGAAGCGCTGCGTTTGGCTTTGGAGCAGCATAAGCAACTTGCCGTCGGTCTCAAAGGCGTGCAGCAGGAACGGTCGGTCTCAGATACGTTTGACCAGTCCGCTTCCGGACAAAGTCTCATCGACCTGTTCGCGTTGGATCTGATTATCGGTAGTGGCGGGATTCTCTCTCACGCTCCCCGTCGAGTGCAATCAATGTTGATGATGATCGACGCCTACGAGCCGCTCGGCATCACCCAACTAGCAGTAGATAGTATTTTCATGATGCCGCATTTGGGTGTTCTCTCCACTGTGCATGAGCAAGCGGCGACAGAGGTGTTTACGAAGGACTGTCTCGTCCCGTTGGGAACTTGTGTCTCTCCCAAGGGAATGAGCAAACCCGGGGCTCCATGTTTTTCCTATCGCCTGCGTTTTCCGGATGAGCGTGTTCAGGAAGGCGCGCTGACCGTGGGCGATATACTTCTTATTCCGCTTCCTACAGGCCAGGAGGCGGTTGCTGAAGTGACGCCCGCCAAGGGGTTTGACTTCGGCGCGGGGAACGGGAAAAAAGTCACAGGGAAACTTCAGGGCGGGATTGTTGGCTTACTACTCGACGCTCGCGGGCGGCCGATTGATACCGCTCAGGAGGAAACGACACGAGTGCAACAGTTACAACAATGGGCAAGGACAGTAGAGTTGTATCCACTATGAGCACTCAGAATCGAGGAATTCGGGAATCTGGGAATCCGGGAGGGAGCATTGCTTTCTCCGCTTCTCCCCTTCTCCGTTTCCCTTTTTCAGTTTGCTTGTTAGCAGTGGCGGGGCGCTAAAAACGTGGCGCACGCTTACACTCCTGGCCTTCGGGTTACTCCAGATACTGTCATTCGCAAACAGCGTATGTTGCCCATTCCTGGCGAAGTAACGGTCACCGTAGGCGCCAACGTCACCGCTGCTAGTGAGGTTGCGCGTACGGCGTTGCCAGGAAAAGTGTATCCCGTAAATGTTGCGAGTAAGCTGAGCATTATCCCAGGTGAAATCTCCGCGTATCTGTTGAAGCAAGAAGGCGACCTTGTCAGGAAAAATGAACCTCTCGCCGAAAATAAACCTTTTCTCAAATGGTTCAAAACCCAGGTGCGTGCGCCGATTAGCGGCCAACTTGAGAGCGTTTCTCACATGACCGGACAGGTCTTCCTCCGTGAGCCGCCCGCACTTATCAGTTTGACCGCCTATATTACTGGGGCCGTTGTCGAGGTCACCCCACAGCAAGGCGTTGCTGTGGAATCGCGTTGTGCATTTCTCCAAGGGATCTTTGGCGTAGGAGGAGAAACGCATGGGGGGATTGCTCTAGCAGTGTCTGGCCCGGAGGAGATTCTTACGGCGGATTCTCTACGCCCCGAGCACAAAGACTGCCTCGTCGTTGGCGGCTCTTTGGTGCGGAAAGAGGCGTTTACTCGGGCGCGCGAACTCGGCATTCGCGCCTTAGTCGTGGGAGGAGTGCACGACTACGACCTCAAGGAACTACTGGGATACGATTTAGGAGTCGCCATCACGGGAACGGAAAAAATCGGTTTTACGCTTATTGTCACTGAAGGTTTTGGCGCTATTCCTATGGCGCAACGTACGTTCGATCTTCTAGCTCAGTACGTCGGGCAACAAGCCTCCTGCAGCGGCGCCACACAGATTCGCGCCGGCGTCATCAGGCCAGAGGTGATCATCCCTCGCGAAAATGACGAGAAGTCAAAAATCAAAAATCAAAAGTCAAAAGTTTCCGAAGGCGGAATTCGTACGGGGGATACAGTCCGCATTATTCGCGAGCCACACTTTGGAGTGCTTGCGCGGGTGCAAGCACTCCCCGCGGAGCTGCAGCCCATTGCGACTGAAAGCCAGGTGCGAGTATTAATCGCGACGCTGCCCGATGGCCGCGAGGTCACGATTCCTCGGGCAAACGTGGAAATGATCGAGGAGTAACAACTAAGGATTAGGAATTAGGGACTGGGGATTGGGGGAGAAATAGTGAAGCGTACAGGAAGAACGTTGCGGAGAGGAGAAGTGACGGGAAGATATTCTTTTGCTTTCTCTCTCCCGTTCCCCGTTTCCCCTGTTCCTCGTTTCTTCCGACAGTTTTTTCCTTTCCTGTCGTTCCTGTTGTGTTGCCTCCATGCCTCTCTACTCTTCGCTCTCGATACTCCCAGGGCGCTCGAAGCGTTTGATATGCCAAGCGATAGCGGCGGCAGTGTGGGGCTCCGTTGGGAAGTTTCATCGTCTGATGAGGCGAAGGCGCAATACCGTATTCTCTTCAGTGCGCGGTCAGATGGCGAATTTACGCAGATTGCCGAGTTTCCGGCGAACACACATTATGAAAGCGAAGTTCCAGCCCCGTGGTGGGCCTGGAGGGAAAAACGGCGAGACAGGCATTTCTTTCAAGTCAAATCTATAGCTGACGTTCAACTTGCGAATGATACACTTTATTTTTTCAAAATTGTTTTTGTTCGCGGACATGACATTACTGAAAGCGCTGTTGTCGGCATCGCGTCTAAGGCCAACTTTTTCAATTGGGCAAAATTAAACAATCTACTGCTCGTACTGATTTTTGGCGTTACTGTGCTTGCGTCGATTCGCCATGCGCGAATGAATTCTAATATTTTTCTCCGACGCATTCCAGGCCTGGACGCCGTGGAAGAAGCGGTGGGGCGCGCCACGGAAATGGGACGTCCGGTTCTGTATCTGACGGGCAGCGGGGAACTTGGAGGCGGAGGCGATCCGTCTAGCCTCGCTACAATTGCCGCGACTGTGATCTTAGGTGAGGTTTCAAAACGGGTCGCTTCGTATGGCGCCGACCTGAAAGTTCCGCATCGAGCGCCCATTGTTATGGCGATTTGCCAGGAGATGGTGAGAGAGTCTTATCTTGCTGCCGGGCGACCTGATACCTACAAAGAAGATACGAATTTTTTTATTACCCGCGATCAATTTGCTTACACTGCCGCAGTCGATGGCATCATGCTGCGGGAAAAACCGGCGGCAAATTTCTTCATGGGCTACTATTACGCCGAATCTTTGCTGCTCGCTGAAACTGGCGCGGCGACGGGCGCTATACAGATCGCCGGCACCGACGCGGAGCATCAGTTGCCATTTTTCGTTACGACCTGCGATTACACCCTCATCGGTGAAGAGTTGTATGCCGCGAGCGCATATCTCTCGCGCGAACCGGCATTAGTTGGCGCCCTACGCGCGCAAGATATTGGCAAAGGCCTTCTGCTCTGTGTCCTGCTTTCAGGAGTCGTCTTATTGACCATTGGCGATGCGACGGGCGTTGATTTTTTTCGTACGGTCTTTCAGTTTTTTCACGATTTCAAATAGGAGTGCTGGGTGATTTTTTGGAAACGTTCACTGCCGA
The DNA here is from genome assembly GCA_050185455.1 of Binatia bacterium. GTDB lineage: Bacteria > Desulfobacterota > Binatia > Bin18 > Bin18 > SYOC01. Next base: position 4,935 of record JBFWZL010000328.1, read on the forward strand.
TCGCCATCACCTTTCTTACCGGTCTTGTCTTCACCGCACAGTACTACGTGCCGCATCCTGCTTCTGAAACGCTTCTGGCTGAAGCTTCCGTGTGGAGCCAGATCATTGCTGGATTCGCCATCCTCCTTGGCGTAGGCAGTTTGATCCATACGCATTACCTCAAAATCAGGCGAAAGGAGGAAGGGTGGGGGTACAGCGGCATTATGTTCTTTTCCATGTTTCTCATGCTCGGAGCCGGTATATGGTCAGGAGGAAAAACGGAAGGCACTTCGTTTGGGTGGCTGTACGACTACGTTATGGTGGCGCTACAGGGAACGATGTTCTCATTACTCGCTTTCTTCATTGCGTCGGCGGCATATCGGGCGTTTCGCGCTCGTACTCCTGAAGCCACAGTTCTATTACTCGCTGCCATTCTGGTAATGGGTGGCCGTGTTCCGCTGGGAGAATATCTGGTGTCATGGCTAGGCGGTGTGTCCGACTGGATTATGACTGTCCCTAATACCGCCGCGCAACGCGGCATTCTCATCGGGGTCAGCCTTGGCGGCATTGCCACCTCGATCAAGATTATTTGTGGCATTGAACGAGCATATTTAGGGGAAGGCAAAGAATAACGAAGGATGAATGCCGAAGGGTGAACGATGAATAAAAAGAGTGCAGGAAGAATCAGTTATGTTCTTTCTTAATTCAGTATTCAGCGTTCTGCGTTTCCTCAACTACCAGCCACTGGCTACTTTCTGTTAAACATGCCCAACCTTGCGCAGCGCCTGATTCGTCTCGACCGCCGGATTATCTTTTTATTGATCGGCGCCGCGACCCTTTTGCCGTTGCTATATCCAGTTGGACTGCCGATTCGCGTTTCATCGGAAGTACGGAAAGTTTACGACCATCTGGAAAGCCTTCCCGCCGGTTCGGTTTTTTTGCTTTCCCTCGATTTTGAGCCAGGTGGAAAGCCGGAACTTTATCCTATGGCGATTGCACTACTACGACATGCGTTCCAGCGGAACTTGAAAGTCATTGGCATGACCTTGTGGCCTGCGGGAACGGGACTTGCTGAATCCGCCTTTGCGCAAATTGCCCAGGAGTACAATAAGGAAAAGGGGAAAGATTATGTTTTCCTTGGTTATGCTCCAGGAGACGCGAGCGCGGTCATTAGCATGGGACAAGATTTTCATGCTGCCTTCCCGCTTGACTATTACGGTGTGAAAACTGCGGAGCTGCCTCTTCTCAAAAACATCCGTACGCTTCGTGACATACAGTATGTCATCAGCTTGAGCGTCGGATTTCCCGGTCTTGATACCTGGTACGTTTACGGCAAAGAAAAATATGGATTCGAGCTGGGAGGAGGGTGCACGGCAGTCAGCGCTCCCCGTTTCTATCCGCTCCTCGATACCGGACAGATCAATGGCCTGCTTGGCGGTCTCCGCGGCGCGGCTGAGTATGAAATTTTGCTCGGCAAAGAAGGCAAAGCGGTCGCGGGGATGGACGCTCAATCCGTCACACACTTTGTTATTATTTTTTTGATCATTGTGTGTAACGGCGTCTACTTGTTCACGGAGCAAAGGAGAAGATAAAAACTATGAGCACTGCAGCGTTGGTCGGCGCTTGGGTGGCCGCTGGCTTCAGCCTGTGTATCTACAGTTTCTTGTACAAGGACAATCCCTTCTTCAAGCTGGGCGAGCACATCTTTGTCGGCGTATCGATGGGGTACTTGTTAACCGTTACTCATTACGAAGTAATGATCAACAAACTCTATTCGCCCATGACGCAGCAGGGAAAATGGTGGCTTATCATCCCAGCGGTCCTTGGTCTCTTGCTCCTCTCTCGCTTCCTTCCCCCGATTTCTTGGTTGAGCAGGATCTCGTTTGCTTTCATTCTCGGCGTTAGTTCAGGAGTGGCGATTCCTCGGCAGATCTCATCGTTTATTCTGCAACAGGTGCAAGGCACTCTCAGACCGCTGGTCGCTACCGGCGCTGACGGCTCAGTAGGCGTCACCTTCGCCAGTATCAATGCATTGCTGATTCTCGTTGGGGTGGTCAGCGTTCTGTTCTACTTTTTCTTTTCGATCGAGCATACCGGCTCTTCTCGACGTGTTGCACGAGTGGGAATTTATTTTTTGATGGTCTCGTTTGGCGCGGCGTTTGGCTACACCGTCATGGCGCGCATGTCATTACTGATTGGACGATTTGATGAACTGCTTCTTTATGCCTCAGCCGACTATGGTCATGCGACGGTCGTTTTGCTGGCGGCGATGGTTGTCGGTCTCGCCTGGTGGGAAAGGAGAAAGATCAGAACTGGCGGCGAAATACCTCCATAGGGAACCCTTTTCCTCTCCCTACCGCAACGGCTTGGCTTATTCCGTAGGTTGCGCGCTGGCTGGAGCGGCGGCATTCGGAGTAGCAGCAGCGGTATTGCTCGTGGCGACGATTCGCACACGTTCTCCTTTGATACGCGCGGCCTTCCCGGACAGCTCACGGAGGTAGTACAATTTGGCGCGGCGCACCTTACCTCGCGTTACAACCTCGATTTTATCGATTCGCGGAGAATGGAGCGGAAAAATACGTTCAACGCCTACCCCATAAGAGATTTTTCGTACAGTGAAGGTAGCTCGGTTGCCTCCATTCGCGCGGCTAATGACA
>JBFWZL010000329.1:0-7547 GCA_050185455.1 Binatia bacterium
GTTAAAGAGTATCGTGAAGCAACGAGGGATGGAAGCCGTTGCCTGCCTTGCGTCGTTCATAAGAGCAGTCGCTCAGACTTCTTTCTTTCCCCTCTCCCCACTTTCAGCAAACGCTTATTCTATACCCCTATCCCTGGAGGCACGCACACAGGAAAAGGAGGCAACCAGATAGAGTATGATAGCAGTTAAGATGAATTTGAGAAGGAAACCCGCAGGCGCTTTTCCGCGGAAAAGAACGTCACATTGTAGACTCACCGTCAACGCAGGGCCCCAGAATCCTGCCATCTCTAGGGAAAAGACCACGGTCTCCCGCCGAGTCCAGTAAAAGAAAAATCGCCGAATCGAAGAAACTGGGAAAGAGAATCGTGTCACGCGTATTCTTACTCTTAGTTTAAAAACTATCCGTCACGAGCATTCTGGATCGAAGTCATCTTTTCTCTCCAGAAAACCACGTCTCACGGTTGCCTAAAAACAGAGCGCCTGCGGCGTTTGTTACTTAAGTTTATCACCCTTTGCAGAGTATGGGCCTCATGTAAACGACGGCGATGAGCGGTTAAGAGGTCGCTCCGCGTAATTATACCGACAATTGAGTGCGGCTTATCCTGCATCACCACGGGGAGCCTCCCAATATCTTCTCGCACCATCAAGTCAGCTGCCTCACGGAGCGAACTCTCCTCGCCAATGACGAGGGCTGGTCGTCTGAGAATATCGCGTACCTGCAAATGAGGAGACAGATGAGGATTATGGAAATCTCGCTGAGTGACGACTCCAATAAGCCTTCCCGCATCATCCACAACCGGAAACCCTTGATGGCGGCTATCTGGTACTCCTGAATTCAGCCAGGTTTGCAATCTCTCTAAGGTATCCCCCCCATGCAGCACAACAACATCACGGGAAGCATAATCTCGCACAAGGACTTGACTGAGAAAATCACTGGCGTAGTCAGTCGGCACGCGAACCCCGCGACGAGCGATTTTTTCAGTCATAATGGAGTGCCGCATCAGGAGACAAGAGACGAGGTAAGCGGTCGTGCAGCCGCCAAGGAGGGGTAGGAGGCCGAAGGGTTGCATGGTCGTTTCAAAAGCAAAAACGGCCGACGCCAGCATTGCCCGAGAAGCGCCGGCAAAGATAGCCGCCATACCAACCAAAGCGGCCATCCGCGGGTCGATTCCAAGGAAGGGGAAAACAGTGGCAGAGCCAGTCCCTAAGAGCGCTCCAAGTGCTCCCCCAAGCGTAAAGAGCGGAGCAAGGGTTCCGCCTGACGTTCCGCTCCCTAAAGCAATGGCCCAGGAAGCAAATTTGAACACACACAGTGCGACAAGAGCCTGAACGGTCATGACGCCAGAAAGAATATGTTCAATATTGTCATACCCAACTCCCATTGTTTGTGGGACCCAGTATCCAATGACGCCAACCGCAATACCGCCTAAAGCAGGCCACCACATCCAGTGCAGAGGCAATCGTGCAAAGCCATCTTCAATGGCATAAATGGAACGAGTGACACAGACAGAAACTATTCCGACCAAGCCGCCTAATATAAGATAACCAACCAGGGCCACTCCACTCGGAAGCGTTAAATCGGGCATGGGAAAAATCAATCGTGGTCCCACCAGCATGAGGCGAACCCCTGCCGCAGTGGCGCTCGCTAATGCCACGGGGATGAGGGAACGTGGACGGAACTCGAAGAGTAATAACTCAACGGCAAGCAGCACGGCGGATACCGGACTACCGAAGGTCGCAGTCATGCCAGCCGCCGCCCCAGCGGCGAGGAGCACCTTGCGCTCGTCCGCGGTCGTATGCAGCAATTGACCTAGAAGTGAACCCAGTGCGCCGCCGGTGGCAATAATGGGACCTTCCGCGCCGAACGGGCCACCTGTGCCAATAGCAATCGCAGCAGACAGGGGCTTGAGGAGAGTCATCCGCGGCGGGATGCGACTTTGATTAAGCAGCACTTGCTCCATGGCTTCGGGAATGCCATGCCCGCGGATGGCTTGGGAGCCGTAGCGCGCCATGAGCCCGACAAGGAGTCCTCCACAAATCGGTGCCAATATGACGAAAGCTCCAAGGTGGTGGTCCGCAGGGGAAACAAAGTCCGTTGACATGCGTCCGTAGAACGTAAGATTGGTAATCAAGCCGATGAGCAAAACGAGCCCTTGTGCGATAATCCCCGCGGCAATGGCGATTATAATAGCGAGGCCACTAAGGAAAAGAACACGGCGATCGAGCTGTGTTTGGTCTTTTGACAGATGTTCAAGCTGCAGAGTTGGACTAAGTGATGGGGCAATGGGAAGTCCATCCGTCGTAGAAGCACGGGAAATATCGTGATCCGGCATGCGATTCTCTTTTTATGCGGTTTTTCTTTTTTCTTAACTCACTGTAAACCAGAAGCGCAAGAACAGAAGCCCACTGATCAGATACAGCACCACGACGAGAAACGTACGAAGCATCGTAAGGCTAATGCGAGCAGCAACGCGAGGGCCCAGTTGACCACCGAGAACCACTCCAGGGACGACGAACAGCAGGATACTGAACACTTGTTGAAAGTTGGCTTGGAGCGCCCCCAAAAGCTCGGGGGTGAGGCGGACTAAGGTCGTGCACAGGCTTACGGCAAAGGCCGTGGCAACCGTAGTACCAACGGCCTCTGCCGGATTTTGGCAGCGTGCATGACGGAGGCAGGCAGGGAGGAGTAATTTGCCTCAGCCTACGGTAATCAGGCCGGTGAGAAATCCCCCGAGCATGGCTACTCCCCAGAAAATTCACGCTTCCCGAGGAGGAAGCGCGTCACCGTCTACAAGCCTCACCAATACCTGAATGCTGTAGACAAAAACAAATATTGCAAAGATAAGAAAAAGCCAACGCGGTTGAACGAAGCGCACGGCTACTGCACCAAGTAGGGTCGACGGTAAGACAGCTTTGAGATAGGTCCGAAATAAGAAAATTAATGGTCTTCTGTCGCAGGTTACGGGCCAAACCACTGGAGAAACCAAATAGCATACTGAGGAGAGAAAGCCAAAACCCAGGCTGTGGGTCAAGGCGAAGTCACAAAAGATAGACGGGCGCCCAGAAGTTCGCTCCGGATACCTCTGTCCCCATGGCAAGGATCGCAATCAGGGTCGCTACCGAGAAAAGAAACCAGAGCTGATAGTGAAACTCCATCACGTCTCTGCTCCTCCTTGCCATAGGAGGAACTCCCGGCCGGGGAAAAATCATCACGATTTCAGCCGCTTATTGAGGAACTCAGTTACTTGCAAACCTGAGCAAATCACAGTTCCTGCAACTCTAGAAAGCGATAGTGTTTATGACATGCCTGAAGGCATCTAGCTCGGATATGTAGTCCAAGCTCCGCCCTTCTATCAAGCCCATATAGCGGTTTTCACTTGTCTGTGACCTTTTTCAGGAATGCAGACGTCCCGCCTGTCAGTGCAAGGCAAGCCTAGTAGCCAAGATGGCTGCGCTTCCAGGACACACTCATATGAAAACCACTGTAAGCGATCAGTATATTTTATAACGTTACCACTCAGCTTTGTCAGGTTGGATGATGTGAAATCACTCGACAGAGAGCCGTCGCGTCGCTCGGGGTGACCACACGCGCCAATTTGCGCCACTCAATCTAACCTTTGCAAGCGCTCACTCTTTTTTCCACTCTAGCTTTTTCTTCTTTCACGCTTTACGCTCTACCCGCTATATTTTGGCAGGAGGTAATCATCCATGGCGGTGGGAATGAATGGAAAAATGACCGGCGCGGAAGCTGTGATTAGAACTGCGGCGGCGGCGGGTATCGACGCCTGTTTTGCCAACCCGGGCACGACCGAATTATTTTTAGTGAAAGCGCTCGATGAATGCCCATCAATTCGTTCGGTGCTAGCGGTGTTCGAAGGCGTGTGTACTGGCGCAGCGGATGGCTATGCGCGCATCAGCGGCAAACCAGGACTGACACTCTTACACCTCGGACCTGGCTTCGCCAACGGCATTGCTAATCTCCACAATGCCCGCAAAGGGCGCACTCCAATCGTGTCGCTTATTGGCGAACATGCGACCTGGCATATCGCCGCCAACGCACCATTGACCTCAGACATCACCACGCTAGCCAGACCGATGTCCACGTGGGTGCACACTACTGCTACTCCCGACGCCGCCAGCGCGGATATGGCGGAAGCTATCGCGCAAGCTACACGTTTACCCGGTGGACCGGTAGCACTTATTCTTCCTGGCGATGTGCAATGGGCGGAAACCGCGAAGGAGGTAGTCACGCCGCGCATTTCATCTCCCAGCCAACCCGACGTTGAGGAAACCGAGCGAGCCGATCGCGCATTACGTGCGGGAGCGAGTTCAGCCGCCCTGGTGTTGAGCGGCAGCGCTTTGCGTACCCGCGGATTACGCGCGGCCGAACGAATCGCTCGGGCAACCGGGTGTCGAATCTTCGCACCGACTTTCCCTCCCGTACAAGATCGCGGCGCAGGGCTCATCTCCCCAGACAAAATTCCCTACGCACCCGAACCCGCACGGCAAGTGCTTGGCCCCTACAAAACCATCGTTCTCGCGGGAGCAGGCGAGCCGGTGGCGTTTTTTGGGTATCCTGACAATCGCAGCAGCTTATGCGCGGAAGGGGCGGAAATCCTGCGCCTCTGTCGCGTGACTGTCGACCCGGCTACAGCGCTCGAAGCCTTAGCGGACGCACTCGGCGCGCCGCCAGCGCAAGATGTTCCCGCCGCCCTACGACCAGAAGCGCCACGAGGAGCGCTCACGCCAATTGCCATGTGTCAGGCTGTCGCCGCCGCCCAACATGAAGACGTGATTGTTATGGACGAAGGCGCAACGGCGGGGTTCGCGTATTACGGCGCGTCCGCAGGCGCCCCGCACTTCACCTACATGGCGCTGACCGGAGGCTCGATTGGCCAAGGTCTGCCGTGCGCGGTCGGCGCCGCGGTAGCGGAACCAAATAAACGCGTTATTAACCTCGAAGGCGATGGATCGTCCCTTTATACGATCCAAGCGCTGTGGACTGCGGCGCGCGAAAAACAAAATCTCACGACAATTATTTGTAAAAATCGCGCCTACTCCATTCTTCGCTGGGAAATGGAACGTGCTGCAATGACGCCAGGCGCGGCGAGTCTCGCGCTCACGGGTTTGGATAAGCCCTATTTTGATTTCGTGAAATTAGCGGAAGGTTTTGGCGTTGAAGGACGCGCGGCGCGCACGGCGGAAGAATTAAACGAAGCGTTGCAATATTCGTTGAAAACGCCGGGGCCGATGCTGATTGAGGCCAATTTGGAGTAGAAGCGATCCTGCATGGCCCCCTCAGATTGGGCAGCCACATCGGGCTGCTCCTAGGAAAAAACCCTTTGCGTCATTCCGGCGCAGGGAGCTTAGAAAGAAAATCCTGACAGAGTCCCTGTTCCCACCAGCGAACATATAGCAATCACCACGCCCGTCAGGAGCGATAGAAAATGATGTAGCCATAGACCGCGATAAAGAGTGGAGTCGACACTTATCAAAAAGATAAGCGGGATAGATTGCAGCTCCACCCTATCTTCACGATACACTGGTGCCACGTGACCTCCCTATTTGTCTTCTTGTCTTGTGGGGGTTTGAACTTCACTTGCTACCCTTGCCTATCATAACCCTTTCCCCTATCCACATATTCATGTCACAAACCCAACACCCTGCTTTCACCCGTCTCGTTGAAATCATGGCGACGCTGCGCGGCCCGACAGGTTGTCCGTGGGACCGGGAGCAAACGCCGGACACGCTCAAACCCTACCTTGTTGAAGAAACGTACGAGGTACTCGAAGCCCTGGAAGCAAAGGACCTGAGCGCCTTCAAGGAAGAACTTGGAGACTTACTCCTACAGATTGTTTTTCATGCCCAGCTCATGGCTGAAGCCGGCGCTTTCACGATCGATGACATCGCCCAGGCTATTGGCGATAAGCTCGTGCGCCGACACCCACATGTCTTTGGCGACGTCAAAGTCAAAGACGTCGATGAAGTCGTGCAGAACTGGGCAAAGATCAAAGCACAAGAGAAAGCGGGGAAAGCGGACCGATCAGTCCTCGCTGGAGTGCCACATGGCGCCCCAGCCCTCATTCAAGCACAACGCCTAGGAGAAAAAGCGTCGCGTGTGGGATTCGATTGGCCTTCTGCAGCTGAGGTCTTCAAGAAAGTCGAAGAAGAAATACAGGAACTGACGGCAACGCTTTCTGCTCCCGAGGGCAACCAACAAGAGCATGAGTTAGGAGATCTCCTCTTCGCGTTGACGAATCTGGCTCGTCATCTCAACCTTGACGCCGAAACGGCGCTCCGTAAAGCCGGCAAACGCTTTAATGACCGTTTTCGCTACATCGAAACAAGGTTGCAAGCGAACAATGAAGATATTCACCATACGTCACTTACGCGGCTGGAGGAATTGTGGGAGGAGGCAAAGCGCACGTTGGGGTAACATCTCCACGAGAATGCGAAATTCATTTTTTCCTCCTCGCCAGGCAATAATGAAATGGCTGATACTCCCGACCAGAAGGGCAAGCGTTAATATCACTATTCGTCCTGTGAGCGAGGTCGCGGGGCCGACCCAAACGGCTTGTCGGGCAACCCACCATAATGGGAGCGTCATTACTCCACATCCCGCCACACTCCACACAAAAGAGGAAAGCCACGCTGACCACGGGAAATCGCCCAAACGCCGATGTAAGAGGGTCGCCTGCAACAGCAGATTCACCATAGCGGACAAGGATGTCGCTAAAGCTAAACCGGCGGCTCCCCAATGGGTCACCGCCAGCGCGGCACTCAAAGACGCAAAGAAACGCGCCAGCGCCCCGGCGTCGACGGTGAGCGAGATCTGTCCCATCAACATGAGACTGAACACAACCTTTGCCGCAAACGCGGTCGCACCGCCAACAACCGGAGTGCGCGTGTCCTGCAACGCATAGAGACAGACGGAAAGAATGCGCGTCGCAGCCACCGCCCATAAGCCAACGGCATATCCTCGTAGCGCCGCCGCCGTTTCTCTTACGTCGTCTGCGCTAAAGGCGCCGTGGAAAAACAATACCGACGAAAGCGGTTCCGCCAGCACGATTAACCCTACGGTCGCCGGCAACGTTACCAGGTTGACGAGCCGCAACGCAAACCCGAGACTTTCACGGAGCTTATCGACATCACGCAATTGGGCTTGTAAAGAAAGGCTCGGAAGAGCCGCCGTACTCAACGCGGTGACAAAAACACCGACCGGAAACTCGAAGAGCCGTGTGGCAAACCACAAAGCGGACACGCTTCCTTCCGCCAGTAAGGAGGCAAGCAGCGTGCTCACAATCTGATTGATCTGATAGATGCCCGTGCCGAACAGCAAAGGAAGTAACAGTACGGCAATGCGGCGAATCGCAGGGTGTCCAGGATTCCAGCGTGGCAGAAGCGGCACTTTCCGTCGACGTATAGCGAAGTCCGGAATCATCGATAGGCTCTAACGATTTCATCGATTGTGGCGTGTTCCTGGTATTCTCGGTGTTTCTTGAGCGTGGCGAAGTCGTGTTCGATGGGGTTGAAGTCGGGAGAGTAGG
>JBFWZL010000330.1:0-7516 GCA_050185455.1 Binatia bacterium
TCAAAGTGCTCGGCTTCCATATGAGCGAGCGCATCATTCCCGACCTCAACAATCAAGAACTACTTGCCGCGTTTCTTTTCTGCTCGAACAAAGCGCATGACCTTGCCTTTGTGAAGGGGCCTAACGGCAAACTTCATCATTTTGCCTTCGGGCTGGATAATTGGAACGAAATCCTTCGCGCCGGTGATATCCTCGGTCGCAACGGAATCAAAATCGACTTCGGCCCTACTCGCCATGGCATCACGCGCGGAACCACGATTTATTTCTTCGGACCAAATGGCAACCGTAACGAAGTGTTCTGCGGCGGCTATACGACTTATGCGGATTTTCCGTGCATTACCTGGACGGCAGACCAGATTGGCAGAGCGATTTTCTATATTCACCAGGAGGTGAATGAGCGCTTCAGTAATTATCTTACGTAGACAGAAGAGGGTGGTTTTTCCACCCTACTTCATTTAAAAATGATAACCACTTTTTTTCGTCGCGCAAGCTTTTCGTGATAAGAATCTCCCTCTCCTTCTCTCCGCAAAAGCCTCACTTGAAGTTCCTCCTTTTCCCTTGACATCGTCGAGCAACGACTTACGTTCTCTTTTGTATTCGTTGTCACAGGAGGACAGAAAATGCGATCTATCTATAGGAATCCGATGCGTGAGATTGCGGAAGCTGAACGGCGGTTTTCTTCATTCTTTCAAAACAATCTAGCGCAAAAACCTTCTCCAGAGCATGGCTCTGTAAACTGGAGTCCGGCAGTTGATGTGAGCGAGAATGCTGACGCGTTCGTGTTTACTGTGGAGCTGCCGGGAATAAAACCAGAGGCGGTAGAAATTGAGGTGAAAGACAATCATCTCACGATCAAAGGCAAGCGCCAGCCCATGGAGCCAAAAGACGGTGTGCATGTTCACCATAGAGAGCGCCCGAGCGGACACTTCGCCCGAGTCTTCCGTCTTCATAAAGCCGTGGACGCAGAGAAAGTGACAGCAACGTACCGTGATGGGTTGTTAGAAGTTCTGGCGCCGCTACGCGTTGAGGTGAAACCTCGAAAGATCCCAGTGATGGGAAGTTAAAGATGCTTCACGAGTCGGTAAGGAAGAGCGAAAGGTCGCGGTGATACCTACATATAACCCAATGTTTTTGATCTCAATCATTTGCATGCGTTCTGAAGGAGTATGAAACTATGGATCTCAATCGGTTCACGGAAAAATCTCAAGAAGCCCTGCGCGGAGCCCAAGCCCTTGCGGTGCGGCGCAACCATCAAGGGGTCGATGTCGAGCATGTGCTTACCGCACTCTTGGCCGAACCCGAAGGGCTAGCGTCTGTGATGCTGACCGGCGCAGGTATTGCGCCTAGCGCGGTGCGTGAACAGGTTGAGACGGAATTGAACAAAATTTCCCAAGTCTCTGGCCCTGGCGCAGGGGCCCAACAGACCTACCTTACGCAACGGCTTGTTCGTCTCTTAACTCAAGCCGAAGACGAAGCTAAGGCGCTAAAAGATGAATACGTCAGCGTTGAACATCTGCTCTTGGCGATGCTGGGAGAAGCGAACGGCGCTGCTGGACGGCTCCTGAAGACGGTGGGGCTTACGCGGGAACGACTGATGGCGGCCTTGCAAAAAGTGCGTGGTCATCAGCGAGTGACAAATCCTACCCCTGAAGCAACATATCAAGCGCTTGAGCGTTACGGTCGAGACCTTACTAAGCTTGCGGAACAGGGCAAACTCGATCCGGTGATTGGCCGTGACGAAGAAATTCGTCGCGTCGTGCAAGTGTTGTCACGCCGGACAAAGAATAATCCTGTCTTGATCGGCGATCCTGGTGTAGGGAAAACTGCCATTGTTGAGGGGCTCGCACAGCGGATCATGCGCGGAGATGTGCCGGAGAATCTTAAAAATAAGCGTCTCATCGTTTTGGATCTGGGTTCCCTTATCGCTGGAGCCAAGTTTCGCGGCGAATTTGAAGAACGACTCAAGGCTGTCTTGAAAGAAGTCCAGGAATCGGCAGGAGAGGTCATTCTCTTTATCGATGAGTTGCACACTGTTGTCGGCGCGGGGGCGGCGGAAGGCGCTATGGATGCCTCCAATCTCCTGAAGCCGATGTTGGCGCGGGGCGAGCTGCACTGCATTGGCGCGACGACGCTTGATGAGTATCGCAAGTATATCGAAAAGGACCGTGCTTTAGAGCGGCGTTTTCAACCGGTTCAAGTCGATCAACCGAGCGTGGAAGATACGATCTCCATCTTGCGAGGCCTGCGAGAACGTTACGAGGTGCACCATGGCGTGCGCATTAAAGACGCCGCGTTAGTGACGGCGGCAGTTTTGTCGCACCGTTACATCACGGATCGTTTTTTACCAGATAAAGCTATCGATTTGGTTGATGAAGCAGCGGCAAAATTGCGAACCGAGATCAACTCAATGCCGACCGAGTTAGATGAAGTCTCTCGGCGCGTCATGCAGCTGGAAATTGAACGAGAAGCCTTGCGTAAGGAAACCGATCAAGCGTCTCGTGAACGGCTCAACAAGTTAGAGAAAGAGTTAGCGGATCTCCAAGAGGAGGAACACCGGCTACGCGCACAGTGGGAGCGTGAGAAAGGGGCGCTTGGCGGAGTGGCGGAACTGAAAAAGAAGTTAGAAGAGGCCCGTCAAGAGCTGGCTAAGGTCAGTCGCCCGGACAGTAGAGACTACGATCTGGCGCGGGCGGGTGAACTACAATACAAAGACATTCCCGAACTTGAGCAGCAGATCGCGCTCGGTGAAAATAAGGACGATTCCCGACTCCTTAAAGATCATGTTGACGAAGATGATATAGCGGCCGTTGTCTCTCGTTGGACCGGCGTCCCAGTGGCAAAGCTAATCGAAGGCGAGAAAGAAAAACTGCTCCAGCTTGGCGAGCACTTACACAAGCGTCTCATCGGACAAGAGGAAGCGGTACAGGCGGTAGCAGATGCGGTCATCCGCGCGCGCTCCGGACTCAAAGACCCGAACCGCCCTATTGGCTCGTTTATTTTCTTAGGTCCTACCGGTGTAGGGAAGACGGAACTGGCGCGGGCGCTGGCGGAGTTTCTCTTTGATGATGAAAATAATATGGTGCGACTTGACATGTCGGAATACATGGAGAAGCATACCGTGGCCCGATTGATCGGCTCTCCCCCGGGGTACGTTGGCTATGATGAAGGCGGCCAACTGACCGAGGCCGTACGACGCCGGCCCTATTCTGTTTTATTGTTTGATGAGGTGGAAAAAGCTCATCCTGACGTTTTCAACGTTTTGCTCCAGATTCTTGACGATGGGCGACTCACGGATGGTCACGGTCGCACGGTGGACTTTAAGAACACCGTCGTAATCATGACTTCGAATGTCGGCAGTCAGTTGATCCTTGCTTACCATGGCGGTGGTGATCCGAGCGCATACGAGCGGATGAAACAAGATGTGTTGGGATCGCTGCGGCAACAATTTCGTCCGGAATTTCTCAACCGCGTAGATGAAATTGTGGTCTTCCATAGCCTCTCTCGTGAAGATCTCAAGGCGATCGTGGATATCCAACTTGGCAGGCTGCGTAAACGCCTAGGCGAGCGTCATATTTCGCTAGATCTGACTGATCGGGCGCGCGAGCATTTTGCGACGACCGGATATGATCCGAGTTATGGAGCACGACCTCTCAAACGTCTGCTGCAACGTGAAATCGAAACAACACTAGGACGTAAGCTCATTGCGGGAGAGGTGACGGATAACATTCGTGTTGTTGTGGATTGGGATGGAGAAAATCTGACATTTACGCCTTACCCAGACGCGGAAGCCGCTTGACGAGGAGCCTTGGCGCGTGATCGGATTCCGGGAAGCTCTCGGGAAACGTATTGGGAATAGAGGCTGTAGCGTTTCCGAATAGCGTTCACGTAGCGAACAGCCTCTCGCCCTTGCGCGGCGCCGTATTGGGCTTTCTTGTGGTACCTTGGTTTTTCCAACAAGGGTAGAACACGCTCCATTGAGTCTGTCCAGCAATCCGGGTCATACCCAAGAGTACGGGCAAGCCGCTGAGCGTCTTCCATATGCCCCATGCCCATCACATAACTAGCAAGCACAAGGGCGAGCCGATCCTCGGGCTGACCATGTGGGAACTGCCGAGCGAGAACTTGTAGATACTTGATCCCGGCTTCAATATTGCTCGCTGGTTGTGAGTAGTCCTTCACGCCGATATCTTGCGCGGCAATAGGCATGATTTGCATTAGACCATAGGCCCCAGCCCCGCTCACCCTTTCGTGATCGAAACGCGACTCTTCAAAAATCACCGCCGCAATAAATCGCCAGTCAAATCCTGCCTCCTCGGCATGATGAGCAATAAGACGATCATAGCGAGTGAGTCGCTTAGAGATAAGCGTCATTTCTTGCTTGCGCGCGTTGTTGCGCAGATGCGCCGTGGTTACAAAATATTTTTCAAAAAGAATCTTCCGTTTGCCAGATTGAAGAACCTGATTGAGAAACGCATTGATAGCGTTGAGGAGCTCCGGGCTTCCCGGCCGTACGGCCCACACGGTGCTGGCTTCTTTGGAGAGCGTCCACGCAGTTCGCAGTTGTCCTGGATAAAGTTTTCGAGCAACCTCAGCGAGCGGCGCGGTCACAAGAATTGCCGCCGTTTGGCCTTGCGCTAGCATACGCATAGCCCCGACAATGCCATCCTCGCCTTGAATAAAGTCTACAAGAGGAGGCGGCATCCCTGCAGTTACGGTATCTAGCGCTTGGCGGGCATAAAGTGCATCCGGACGAACCGCGATTGCTTGACCGGAGAGCGTCGCCGTCTCATGAAAAAGCGGACTGTTGCCATATGTGAGAATCTGTGAAGTCACATCTAGATACGATATAGAGGGGAAAAGCGCGCCTAAGTTGCTCTCATCCGCGATAACTAACCCCGCGCCAATGTCAACGTTTCCTTCACTCAAAATTTCCGTGAGATCGGCTCCTGGAGGGGGAGTAATCACTTCAAGTTCGACGCCGAGCGACTGAGCGAAGGCTACAGCAAGTTCGTACTCAAATCCCATTTGTTCGCAGCGATAGAGGAAATACGATGTGGCGCCTTGCGGGATCAGAAACTTAATAACCCCACGGCGTTTGATTGCTTGGAGCGTTGGCGCGGACGGCGGGGCTTCTTTCACAAGGATAGGATATAGCTCCTCCGCAACAGTGAAAGAAGCAAGACTTTCAGCTCCCGCCTGAGGATGGGCAGAGATGGATTCAATGAAAGTATGCGCGTCCTCGACAAACCAAGAAACGATACGCGGCTGGGGTTGGAAGAAAATTGTGCTCCACGCACTGGCCACCACAACGCCCAGAACCCCAAGCCGCCAGGAAAGGGTGGTCATGGGGGCTTGCCTTATCTGAGATGCGCATTCTACGCAAGCCCAGAGACAAGTTTATGAAAGCATTTGAGAATACAATCCCTTCAACTTGATTGTCGGCAGCCTGGTTTCTCAAGCCATCTTGAACCTTACAAATATCCTTCGTTTGACCAATAAACAACATAGTTAAATAAAACCGCGGATTATTCACCAAGTACACTGTGCACTTGCACCCCTGACGACAACGCGGGTCCCTATTCATCGTGCGTTGACACCACACGAATTTTTTCTTACCGTGCATAGGTGGAAACGCGCGAAAAAATTTTGGAAACGGCGGTAAAGCTTTTCTCATCACACGGATACGCCGACACTTCACTCGCCCAAGTAGCACGCGCCGCGCGCGTCAGCAAAGCGCTTGTCCTCTGGTATTTTGAAAGTAAAGAACAGCTTTTTCGCGCTGCGTTGCGACATTTTCTCGCTCCCTATGAAATCGACGATCACGCGCTCGACGGTCTCGACGAGCAGCAACAAGTTGAAAAGCTGCTTGACGATTACTATGATTTCATCGCGGAGCATCTCTACTCCGTGCGCTTCGTGCTCGGGCAGGTCGTTGGGGGAGATGAAAACTCCCAGGAACTAGCGACCCGCGCCCGCGAACTCCATACCATCTATCAAGGTTTGCTCACGACCATTCTGGAGCGCGGGCGGAAGAAGGGGCTCTTTGCCGACACTGTTCGTCCAGCGGAAGACGCCGCGTTAATTATGGCAACGTTAAACGGTTTACTCTTACATCAGCTGGTTGAGGCTACAGATACAACAAAAGCACGAGCATTGCTCGCTCGCTTGAGAGACCTCGTCCGCGTTCAGCTTAAGCAGCAAGTGCGGAAGGAAAGTCTAGACGCTCCGCTGGCGGCGGATCTGGCAGCGGCGCAACCACCCCTGTTGTGTACGGGAAGTTAGGAGGGGGGTGGAACCCCGTTGATCAGTCTAAACTTGTCCTAGAGTCTAGATACAACCCGTCGGGAAAGGAGGCTATATGGTTGAAAAAACGATTGAATTGACCGGCTCCTCTGCAACCAGTATTGAAGATGCCGTTTCTCTCGCCGTAGCGCGCGCCGCGGTGACAATTAACGGTATTTACAATGTACACGTAACGGACATCACCGCAGTCATAGAGGATGGGTTGGTGGCGCGGTGGAAAGTAAAAATTAAAGCGACATTTCCGGTGAAAGATCGCGTACACGAGTGATGACCATGGAGAGCAAAATCCGCGAAGTCGCTACGGGAATCTACCAGATTTACTTACCCTTGCCGATGCGCCCCAGCATTGTCAATGTATACCTCGTTCGTAGTAGAGACGAATGGGCGTTAGTTGATACCGGCATGCACAGTGAAGAGAGTATCGCCACCCTGAAAGCCTGTCTTCAGGAGGTCGGTTGTCCTCTCACCTCGATACATAAACTGCTCAGTACGCACCATCATGCCGACCACTTTGGGACGTCGCGAGCCTACAAAGAGATGACGGGAGCGGAAGTTTACCTGAATCCTTTGGAAGCTGCGCGTCTCGAGCGTATGCAATCTTCAACGCCAATCCCTGAAGCCATTACTTTTTTCCGTTCTCATGGTATTCCCCTGCCAGAATCAGGGGAGGGGTTACCGGCTCCTGGACGATATTTTGGAACTTTGTATGCACCGGCGACGCCGGATCATCATTTGCAGGACGGCGATGTGGTCTACATTGGTGGGCGCGAAGTGCAGGTTATATGGACTCCCGGTCATACCGCCGGACACTGTTGCTTCTATTTTCCTCATGACAAAGTCATGATTGTCGGTGACCATCTCCTCCCAAAGATCACGCCACATGTTGGAGTATACTACAGCGGCCCGGACAATCCGCTGCTGGATTTTCTCAATTCACAAAAAAAAGTGCAGCAATTCGAGGTCGACTTAGTGTTGCCCGCTCATGGCGCTGTATTTAGTGATCACCGTCATCGCGCCCAGCAGATTATCCAGCATCATAAGTATCGCCTCCAGGAGATCCACGATGCGGCGACGGGGCGTCCGCGCACGGCTTATGCTATCGCCCTTGATATATTTGATCTTGGCAAAGAGGCGCCAATTTTCCACTATATGGCGGCGACTTTTGAAACGTTGGCGCATTTGCATTTGCTTATGTATGAAGGCAAAGTGAAGC
>JBFWZL010000331.1:0-7515 GCA_050185455.1 Binatia bacterium
CGTTACGCGCCTTTCGTTTTCTCGGCACACAACAACCATCCACCAATCCCCAATTTGCATCAGGACAAGTCTCAGTATGACGCCACAAACAGAAACGTTGGCTATTACAACCGATCGTACTCGTCGCCGCACAATGGATTTTTTTGAACTGACAAAGCCAAGAGTTGTGACTATGGTGCTTATCACGACCTTCGTCGGCTTCTACCTCGGGATCTCAGGCGCTCCGGACTACCTCTGCCTGCTGCATACGCTGATCGGGACAGCGCTCGCCGGCGGAGGCACACTCGCCCTTAATCAATACATAGAGCGGGAAGCAGATGCCAAGATGGATCGCACCAAGATGCGCCCTTTACCGGACGGGCGTTTGCACCCTGGGGAAGCACTAGTATTTGGTGTTTTAATCACGGTCGGCGGACTCCTCTATCTTGCGCTTACAGTCAATCCGCTGAGTTCCGTTGTTACTGGCGCTATCGTTGTCAGCTACTTGTTCGCTTACACTCCACTCAAAATGAAAACCTCTCTATGCAGCATAGTGGGGGCGGTTCCTGGGGCTCTTCCTCCCGTCATTGGTTGGGCGGCGGCGCGCAACAGCATCGGCCTCGAAGCCTGGGTGCTGTTTACTATTATGTTTTTATGGCAGATGCCGCACTCGTTGGCGATTGGTTGGCTCTATCGAGAAGACTACGCACGCGCAGGTTTTCGCTTACTGCCGGTTCTTGATCCTCAAGGAAAAAGCACGGGACGTCAGATTGTGAGTAATTGTCTTGCGCTGCTCGCGGTTGGACTCATTCCTACCTTGATTGGCTTCACCGGAGCAGTCTATTTCTTTTTCGCACTTGCACTCGGCATAATGTTTCTTTGGTATGGAGTGAGCCTGGCGCGTTCCTGTTCGCGAGAGGCGGCGCGCCGCTTGTTATTTGCTTCGTTAGTGTATCTGCCGGTGCTCTTAGCGGTAATGGCGTTTGACAAAGCGTCTTTCTAGGTGAAGATTCGGCATCAATTTTTAGGACCAGAGCAGAACCGGGCCTTTGGCTTTGGCCTTGCCCTTTTTATCTTTGTGTATTTTGGGGCGGCGCTCTGTTTCATTATTTTAGAATAGTCGTCCTGACGGTTTTCCATGTCTACTATTACGGCCAGGCAGCAATTTCCCACCGCAGAAGAATCTGGAGCACAATTTTCGACTCACAGCGGCGGCGTCCCATCCGTTTCTTTGCAACCACCCGTCAGTAATGCGCGGCTCGGCATATTGATGCTGATCGCGGCGGAAACCATGCTCTTCGTCGGGTTAATTGGCAGTTATCTCATGTTTCGCATAGGCAGCGTCGCCTGGCCGTCCGCGCATCTTTATCTGCCCGTCGGCATCACCGGGCTCAATACCGCCGTTCTCGTGACGAGTGGGTATACCATGCATCGCGCTGTCCACGCCGCGCGCATTGGGGATCGCCTCTTATTGCGCTCTCGTTTACGGATCACCACACTCTTGGGAATTTTGTTCCTCTCCGTTCAAGGATACGAATGGATTCAGCTGATTCGAGACGGTCTCACTATCTCCACCGGCATCTACGGAGCGACCTTCTACACGCTCATCGGTTGCCATGCGCTTCACGTTTTGGCCGCTGTAGTCTGGTTGGGTGTTCTCTTGGGGCGAACAAGAAAACATATCTCTCTCGTACAGATCGATATTTGCCGCATGTATTGGCAGTATGTGTGCGCGCTTTGGGTAATGTTGTTCGCGCTTGTCTATCTCAACTGAGATGTGTTCCGTGCTGGGAAATTGACAGCGGCTGGATCGCTCAGCACAATTAGAACGTGATCCAATCTATCCTAGTCATCAGCTTCACCGTATTCGTCTTCGCAATGCAAGGACTGATCCTATCATCCGCTATCGCGCAAGGCTGCGCCATGTGTCAAACGGTCCTACCCCAAGCGAGCGAGCCCATTGCTCGCGGCATGTTCTGGTGCGTCCTGATACTCCTCACCGCACCCTTTGCCATCTGCTCGACGATTGGTGGCTGGTTATTCTATCAATACCGTTGCGCGTCTCGTGGTCAAAGCTTCACTGCCTCGGTTACTCCCTCACGTACAGCCCTCTCTAACGGACAGGAGATTACGTGAGTCAAGTGATTCCTAAGAAACAGGTTGGCGAGTCCTTCGCTATTACATCCCCATCGCGCGAGGGATGGGGCCGTCTCGCTATGTGGCTTTTTCTCGCCAGTGATGGCATGACCTTTGGCGGGCTTTTGATAGGACATCTTGTACTCCGCGCTCAGAATATGGACTGGCCGAGTCCAGCCGATCATCTAGCGCTGACGCTAGGAGCGGTTATGACTGCCCTTCTTCTCGGCAGCAGCATAACCATGGTGAAAGCACTTTCGGCGGTCAGAGAAAATGCACGGCGACGATTTTCTCGATTTCTCCTACTTACACTCAGCGCTGGTGTGTTGTTTTTGCTTCTGCAAGCCTATGAATGGAACCACCTGCTCCATACAGGAATGACGGCCAGCATGAATCCCTGGGGGGCTCCGCTCTTTGGCGCAACTTTTTACACTTTGACTGGGTTTCACGGACTTCATGTGCTGGGTGGAGTCATTTACCTGTCATGCATCTTAATAAACGGGAGGAAGAAAACGGTTCTGGCCGCATATCACGATCGGGTCGAAATCGCCGGGCTCTATTGGCATTTTGTGGATGTCGTGTGGGTATTCGTGTTTAGCTGTGTGTATTTATGGACTTAGTTTTAATCGTAAGGAGCCTGAAAGCTTCAGGGCTATTTGTCGCTCTACAGTCTATAGCTTACGGCCTGTAGTCTAAAATGATGAGTTATCTTCCTACCCTTAACGCCTGCCTGAACACCACCAGCGCACTGCTGCTTCTCTTCGGCTTCTATTTCATTCGCCAGCGCAACATCCAGGCGCACCGAACCTGCATGGGAGGAGCCTTTCTCGTCTCCATTCTCTTCTTGGTGTCGTATCTTACTTACCATTATTATGCAGGGTCTACGCATTTCACCGGCCAGGGAATAGTCCGGCCAGCGTACTTCACCATTTTGATCTCTCACACCGTGCTAGCCGCTATCGTCCCATTTCTGGCGGTCATCACCCTTTTACGCGCCCTGCGCGGCCAATACGACAACCATCGCCGTATCGCGCGCTGGACATTACCGATCTGGCTCTACGTCTCAGTCACTGGAGTAGTTGTCTACTTGATGTTGTACCATCTGTATCCGCCGCGATAACTACGGTTGCAGATTTCGCAAGCCAGCATTGACACTACAGGTATTTGTGGTCTCTTATCCTGTGGGCGGCTTGAGGGAGCTTCGGCTTCACGGCAGACTCACAGCCCGTACAAGGCGCGGTGCAAAAGGAGGAATCTATGGCGATCAATCCGGTGTCTCGAAGAAGATTTCTGAAAAGCGTGGGGGCGGTAGCTGCAGCCGCGGCGTTAGCCGAGCGCGCACCCACGCCAAGGGCGGCGTGGGCTGCAGCGACTCCGGTAGGAAAGTTACGGTTTGGCGTGCAGACTCCTCCCCAACATGTAACCTACGCAGACCTTCAGCAAACATGGCAAGAAGTGGATGAGTTGGGATTTGATACCGCCTTTGTCTTTGATCATTTCATGCCTATCTATTCTGACCCTATGGGTCCTTGTCTTGAAGGCTGGACGCTCCTTTCCGCTCTGGCGGCGCAGACCAAACGAGTGCGAGTCGGCGTGCTTGTCACGGGCAATACCTACCGCAACCCCGCGATCTTAGCCAAGATGGCGGCGACCGTGGATCATGTAAGTCAGGGCCGGCTCATTCTAGGGATAGGCGCCGGTTGGTTTGAATCGGAACACAAAGCGTATGGGATTCCGTATTCCACGGTGGGCGGCAGAGCCCGGCAGTTCGGCGAAGCTTTGGAGGTAATCAAGCTTTTGTGGACAAAGGACAAGAGCACCTACACAGGCAAATATTACCAGCTCAAGGATGCGCCATTTGAACCCAAGACCGTACAAAAACCGCATCCGCCCATTTTGATTGGCGGTCAGGGACCGAAGCTCATCCTACCCCTGGTTGCCCGCTACGCAAACATTTGGCACTTGCGTGTGCGAGACGTCAATCCAGAGGAGGTCAAGCAGCTTCTTTCTACTTTTGAGGGTATCTGCCGCAAAGAGGGCCGAGACTCGGCTGAAATTGAAAAGTCAGTCTCTCTCCGGTCAGCGCAACTTACCGGAGCAACAGAAGAACTGCGCAAGCAGATTCAAGCGCTTGCCGATGTCGGCATTCGACATTTCATCATCTCGCTTTCCTCTCCTGCTGACCGAAAGCATCTGAAGCGTTTTGCTAAGGAAATTATGCCTGCATTTCGTGAGACATAGGAGCGAATCGCACTCCCTAACGTATGGTCTACAATCCTTCATCGAATAACTGGACTCTCGGCGCCGCCGTGCCGATCCCTCGAAGAAAGCCTGATGCGTCATTCCGCTCACATGAGCGCTGGGCCGCCGGTCCCCAGATACGGCGCGATCAGTTTCTGCGGATTGCGCCAACTCTAGTCGTCGAAATTCATTCACCAACGATGGTACGCCGCGCCCGGACTGAGAAGAAACGGCTCTATGAGATCAATAGTGTGGACGAGTATTGGCTGCTTGATCCTGACGCACCTGAGGTGATGGTGTTCCGCCTGTCGGCGGGATGCTACAACGGGACTCGTTTCTCTGGTTGTCAAAAGTTACGTTTTCGCATGCTTCCGGGCTGTGAGGTTCCTGTACGCGCACTTTTTGCCTAGCGCGAATTTCAGGCGAGTTTACTCGAGGAGCAGATACTGACGTTCCTACAGCCGTTCTTGCCGGGCGAACCGTCCCTGATAAATTGCACTGCCTTCCGCTCGTTGGAGAACAAGCTGGCAGAGTCGCGTACCGGCGTGAATCGCCAGCGGACGACCGGCGACGTTGCTCATCTCCAGTACCTGACGGTTCTTCACTCCAGGCGCGACAAAACCCGATGTGACGTGAATCATGAGCCCCAACCGCGCGAAGCGACTGCGTCCTTCAAGCCATCCTCCGATGTCCCCCGGAAGTTGAATACGCTCGCGCGTGATGCCGTGAATGGTTTCTCCAGGTTTAAGGAGATAGGGATCGTTAAGTGTCCGAACCTGCGTGACTGTGCGATAGTCAGCATCTTCTACTATGTCAATCACTTCCGGTCCGCCCTCCATCACGCGGATCTCATCGCCGAGATGAAGATCAATGGACGCCGGACCGATCTGATCGAGCTGGTGCGGATCAATAACAACTCGACCGCTCTCGATTTCACGTAAAATAACGTTGCGTGTCAGGATCATGAAACCTCTAGCTGGTAGCTCGCTGCGTTCGCTTTATGGCAAATAGCTTATGGTAAGAGCATTCTACCATAAAGTGAGCGAAGCGAACGAGCCATCAGCCATATGTCCTCCCTACTGACTACTGACTACTGACTACTGACTTCTTGTACTCGCTGCGCATTTCCGACTGCAAGCGTCCCAGACGATAAGTGGTCCAGTCGATGAAGGCGGCGGCGCGTGCAAGGGTAGGGTGCACCGCTGTAATTTGCTTCCACATGTCTTGCACGATGAGCCGATAGTCTGGATGTCCTTGCGGCATGGTGCGCAACTCGCCGATATGCACAGCTTCGCGCAGGTTCATTTTCATATACCAGCGCACCCGATAGGCAAATGGAACGACATACTGCGCTTCGTGCGGTAGATCCTGGACGATGCGCTGGTACAGTCGATCCGCTGCATCCATGCAACGGTCAAAATCCGACCGAAATCCTGCCGTTTCTAATTCTTCTGGAATATCGTAGCCGTGCGTAATGGTGAAATCTTGCCGCTCTTGGGTGAGGATGCGGTGTCGATGCAAATCACGATAGAGACCCAAGTTCCCCACGAGGTCGAATGTGTAATAAACATTTTCGAGAGCACGCCCGGGTTTATCGCGCCGGTGGCGACGACGTTGAAGGTATTCGCTTAAAACTTGCGCTTTTGTTTCCACAGGTAGGTCAGCAACGAGTTGACGAAGCTGAGGTAGGGAGTGTCGTGTGTGTGGGTAGAGGATTGCCGCCAGGATCTTTTCTTCCGCCTGGTCGTCGTAATCGACGAGTGTGACCAGTTGACTGCGAGCAACGGGCACCCGAGCGGTAACTTGGACGGCAATGGTCCTTGCCGCAGTGTATGTTTCCGCAAGGTATTCATTACGCCGGGCGCGTTTGACAAAAGAAGGAATGAGCTGATTCAGTGACTTGTGAATGCCGGAAGCGATACCTTGTGCTTCAGATAGTTCGTGAGAGTACAACTTGTTCAGTAGGTGCTCGAAGGCTTGACCGACACCGAAGATACCGACATTCGTTAACGTTGCCGCCGGAAGGTAGGCGCGGAGGATATCACAGGCCTGCGCCCGGATGGTAGAACGGTAGGCTGTGTCCGCCCAGCGACGAAGCTTTTCATCCTTATTCGCTTCTTTGTATGTTAGCGGTTCTCCAGTTTGCGGGTGCTTCCATTCGACAGTTTCAATCGGCAGGTTCTCACGCACAAAGGCGATCGTCGACTCCATTTGTATCGTGTACGTGTCAAAGAGGAGTTGCATTACTGATAAATAATCGTCGCGATGACGAGACTCCATAATCTTTGGCTCTTTGTAAAAAAGATACTTGCCGTCCGGCCCTTTTTGGTCGAAACGAACATAGCGAGTGGATTTCTCGAGCGGGGCAATGCCAATACGAGCATCTTCAAGGAGCTTGGCCGCGACGTTAGAGATATTCTCACAAGCTACGTGAGCTCCACCCAGTTGCGCAACTGAATCGTCGCCATAACCAATCAACACACGATCATAAAACTCTCGCGCTTTTCGTAAGGCGTCGCTTTGCTCAGCGGCGGTTTGGGGTTCCGATTGTTGGTAGGCGAATAAAGCCGTGCTGCCGAAAAATTCATCGAGAAAGATCCGCCGCAAGCTTTTGGTGGAACGACTATAGCGAGAGAATAACGCGCCAGCGACTTCTTGGGGAAGTTTAAGACCGAAGATCGATTCTGTCAGGTTAGTAAAGAAGGGGAATAGGTTTTGTTGCTCGGTGGGGGAGAATTCTTCCATGTGTTTCTCGAAATAGTTCTCTACCTTCCCTACCTTATCTCCTTCGACAAGCTTAGGACAGGCCTCTCTGCCGAGGGGGAGGAGGACCGGTCGCTAGGACTACTCTAATACCACTAACAACTCGCCAGATTCGACGGCCTGACCGGGGGAGACACGAATCTCTTTGACTTTGCCAGAGGTTGTGGCGCGAACTTCGTTTTCCATCTTCATCGCTTCAACGATCAACACTCCTTGATCCTTGCTGACCTCATCTCCGACGGAAACGAGCACTTCCACGACTTTTCCCGGCATGAAGGAGCGGATCTCTTTTCCACCTTCACGTCCAGCATCAGAGCCTTCTCCCGGACGCGCCGCGCGACGTTCATCGAGCACTCGTAACTGGAAACTTTTGCCTTCACACGCGACAGTGTAAGC
>JBFWZL010000332.1:0-7487 GCA_050185455.1 Binatia bacterium
CGCCATGCGTTATTTCCGCGACACCGGCGCGACAACGAAAGCCTTTGCGGAGATTGCCGTCGCGCACCGCTATCATGCGAGTCTGAACCCGAAAGCGATCATGCGCGCCCCGATCACCATCGAAGACCACCAACGTTCTCGTTGGATATCCAAACCGTTTCGCTTGCTTGACTGTTGTTTGGAGACCGATGTCTCCGCCGCGATGATTATTCCCTCACGTGAGGGTGCGTATGATCTACGGCATCCTCCCGTGTTTATTATGGGCGGCACAGGGCGCACCATGGCGCCGAGTCCGGCATGGAATTATTCACGGCCAGAGATCCACTATGTCGCCGGCAACTATGGACGAAATCGTCTCTTCGGCATGGCGGGTATCAGCCAGAAAGATGTGAACCTGATCTCCTGTTATGATGCGTTTACGTTTACGACGCTCATTCAGCTTGAAGCCTATGGATTCTGCGGCAAAGGTGAAGCGGCGGAGTTCGTCAAAGGTGGGCGGTTACAAATTGATCATGAGCTGCCGTCGAACCTCTCCGGCGGTCATCTATCCGAAGGCTACACGCATGGCATCAGCATGGTGATCGAAAATGTGCGCCAGTTACGCCATCGCGTGGATGACGCCTGTCCGCGGGCTGCTGAAGGCAAACATACCTACGACCGCAAGGCCGGTTGTCGGCAGGTTAAGAACGCGCGCATCGCCGCCTGCTTGGGGTGGGGAACGGAAGCCACGTCAAGTTCGGTGATTTTGCGGGGGATTTCCGCATAAGGGAGAAGATTGTCATGCCTGGAACAATTGATTACAGCAGAATTACCATCGTTCCTGATTTTGACACTGCCGAGTGGTGGATGGGGACGAAGCAACACAAGTATCTCGTGCGTCAGTGCAAATCCTGTGGCTACAAATGGTTTCCGCCTTTTCCGGCATGTAGTAAATGCACCTCGATGGACCTCTCGTGGTTCGAAACAGCCGGCAAAGGTGTAATCCACAGCTATGTAGTGGTGACCCAGCCAATTCTCAGCGCGTTTATCGAGACGGTGCCTTACGTTGTGGGGCTCATTGAACTTGACGATTGTCACGAAGCAGATGGGGCTCTCGTGCGCGTCGCCGGCGTGTTGATGGATGATGAGGAAGCGGTGGCGATTGGTTTACCGGTTGAAGCAGTGTTCGAGGCAACCAAAGAGCCGAATATTGTCATTCCACGCTGGAAGATCAGCGGGACGGCGGAGAATGCCTGGAAGTTTACTGAATAAAAATTGTTAGGATGCGCTTGTCTGCTGACCTATGAGGGTGCGGAGCGCACTTACAATCATTTACCTATCCGGCAAGACGGCAAAAACCTGGAGGAATCGCCTCGCCTCGACTCGGAGCGTGATTTCCCGTTGCAAGCGGTAAACGAACGGAGAAGCAAGTCCCTTGATCAAGCGTGCTGGTCACTTCGACGTGCCCGCCATGCGCCTCGATGAGATTCTTAACGATGTAGAGACCAAGTCCGGCTCCTTCGTAATGTTGAACCGTCCCCTTCGTATATTTATCGAAAATCTTACCTAATTCTTCCGTGGCAATTCCTGGTCCGGAATCGGAAACCGACACGACCGCTTCCGTTTTGTTCCAGGTCAAGCCGACCATTATCCGTCCGCCTGTGGGAGTGAACTTGATCGCATTGTGTATCAGATTGGCGAAGACTCGTTCGAGTGCGGATTCATCTCCCTCAACAAGGAGCGGCTTCGTTTCTTGCGAGAACGTGAGCGCAACGCTATGCAATTGCGCTTCGCCTGTATATTGGTTGACTATCCATTCTAGCAATGCACTGATGCGCAGTCGCTGCTTGTACAAAGGGGAAGGTCCCGCCTCGATCTTAGAAGCTTGTAAGTAATTCGACGACAAAGAGTGAATAGTGCGCGCACTGTTCATAATCTTTTGTAGAGTCTCCGTTGTGACGGGGTTGTTCCCTTCCTTGTCATCCTCCAACAAAAGATGCGTGTACCCTATGATAACGCTGAGCGGATTTTTGATGTCGTGCGTCAACATGGCGAGAAACTCAGCACGTTGTCGTTCGTGCGCCTTGCGTTCGGAAATATTGCGGTGAATAGATTGGATGCCGATCGCGACCCCCTTCTTGGTCCGAATCAAGCGCGCGCGAGTTTCGACGGGGATGACTGTGCCATCCCTGCGTGTGATGTCGATCTCGTATGTTCCAGAATGCTGTCCGTCTGCTTTCATTCGCTCGACTAATCCTTCGACGAAAGCGCGCGAGGATGAAGTGAGAAATTCATTATAGTTTTGTCCTA
Source organism: Binatia bacterium (assembly GCA_050185455.1). GTDB lineage: Bacteria > Desulfobacterota > Binatia > Bin18 > Bin18 > SYOC01. The sequence continues at coordinate 2,290 of JBFWZL010000332.1, forward strand.
TTGCTTTTTCCCGGGTATAGCCGGTGAGCACCTCAGCGCTGTGATTGAGATCAAGAATGACGCCATCCAAGCTGCGAATCAGAATAGCGTCATTGGCGTTTTCGAATAGATCGCGATAGAGTTCTTCATTGTATTGTACGTCTGTCCAGGAAGTACTGTTCGATTTCACGCCCGCGTCGAGATGTCGAAATTTCGCCACATTCGTTAAATTTTTGTCGCTATTCATTGGGCCTCTTGTATAGAAAGTACCCGGCTTGCCTAATTTTGCCGTCGATAAGCAAGGTGAGTGTCAAAAAATTCTCACTACAACCTCTCTAGAGTATGGCGAGCAAAATTTGCACCAAGTGAGAGAGGATTACAATTTCTGTTCTGCAGGGCAAAAATTCGCACTGTAACTAGCCCTCGTTCTCTCCTTTTTTTCTCTTTTCAAGGGGTGTTCTTGGTGTTGTGAACGCTTATTCATCCTTCTTCTGATTTTAGAAATTCGCCTTGCTTGTTAGGGCGTTGTCAGAGTCTCAAGAAACTAGACATTCGCGCTCTGTTGTTTGTAAATTTTGACGCTATTCTATTTTCGTTCAGGTCGTTGATAGCGGCAGCCAGGGGCATTGTTGGAGAGGAGAAAAGGAAATGATGTCCAGAGGAAAGCAGGCAAAGAAGGCGTTGCTGAAGGGCGCAAGCTGGGGGCGGTTACTCTTCGATCATGCGCTGGAAGGAATCTTCCGAAGTACGCCCGACGGGCGCTTTACCATGGTTAATCCCGCCTTCGTACGCATGCTGGGTTACGCCTCAGCGGAGGAAGTCCTTGCGCTCCGGCTGCCGGACGATCTCTATGTTAATCTGAGTGAGCGAACTCAGCTACGCGATCACTACAAGCCCGCTGGCGTGCTCGACGGCGTCGAGATGCATTGGAAAAAGAAAGGGGGAGAGCCTCTTGTCGTCCGCCTGTATGCACGAACCTTCTGTGACATGCACGGCGCAGTTGTCGGTTATGAAGGGATGGTGCTTGACATCACTGCCCAGAAGCGTGGCGAGGAGGCGCTTCGGGTCAACGAAGAGAAATATAAAACTATCTTTGCGGCCAGCCCGGATTTCATCTACTTGACCGATAGTACGGGAAGGCTCTTGGACGCCAACCCTGCATTGCTGGAGTGGCAAGAATTGTCTCTCGAAGACCTGCGGCAACGGCATTTTCTGGATTTTTTTGCCGGCGACAATATTGAGGAAGTCATGGAGGAATTTACCGGTTTGCAGCACGGGAGCCTGGTGCGTGGATTAGAAGTCCGGGTGCGGAATACGAGAGGAGAAATCCGAGTCTTCGAGGTCCATGCGATCCCGATCCCGGACCCGCGGGGAGACGAGGTCATCTTGAGCGTGGCCCGGGATATCACCAGCCGCAAGCAGGTAGAAGAACGACTTCAGTTGCTTTCGCGTCAACTCCTGGAGACGCAAGAAACGGAACGGCGACATCTAGCGCGTGAATTGCACGACGAGATCGGGCAAACGTTGACGGTGCTAAAAATAAATCTGAAAGCGCTAGAGCCAGTTCCCAAACGAGCCACGCCGTATCTGCAAGAGAGCCTCCATCTTGTAGACTCTACTGTACAGCAGATACGGAATCTTGCTCTCGATTTACGACCTTCACAACTCGACCATCTCGGTCTGACGGACACCCTCCAGTGGTATGTGGATCGACGAGCGCAACGGACAGGGATCGTCATGCACTTTGTCGCGGATCGGCTGCAGCCACGGCCCAGCCCGCCCATTGAAACTGCGTGCTTTCGCGTCGTACAAGAGGCGTTGACCAATATTGCTCGCCACGCACGGGCGCGGCAGGTATGGATTACTCTGCGACAGCACGACGCTGCTCTAGACCTCTTCGTCCGTGACGACGGAATTGGCTTTGACGTTGATGTCGCCCGAGCACAGGCGGTGCACGGAAAAGGATTGGGACTGTTGGGTATGGAGGAGCGCGTACGGCTCGTTGGCGGCCAATTAGACATTGTGACTGCTCCAGAAAGCGGGACGGAGATTCATGTATGCGTGCCTCTGCGCCACCCCCAGTGAGAAAACCCCGTGTCCTGCTTGCTGATGATCATGCGCTTTTCCGGGCGGGATTGCATTTGCTGCTGCAGAATGTTGCCAATGTACTCATTGTTGGGGAGGCGAGCGATGGCCGTGAAGTTTTACGCCTTCTCAAAACAGTCCGCCCTGATATCGTCATTATGGACTTGGCCATGCCGAGGCTTAATGGGTTGGAGGCGACCGTACGGATGAGGCGGGAATTTCCTCAGACGCGAGTATTGATCCTCTCCATGTACGCCACCTCCGATTATGTCGTGCAGGCGTTACGCGCCGGGGCGAGGGGGTATCTGCTGAAAGACTCGGCGCCGACCGAGTTGGGGCTTGCAGTCCAGGCGGTCGCGCGTGGGGAAATGTACCTTAGCGCCGCTGTGTCCGAAACTGTGATCACTGATTATCTGTATCGCCTCAAGAGCGACAGGAAAGAGACGGACAGAAACACAGGCGTACTGCTTACCCCTCGTCAACGTGAGCTCTTGCAATTGATTGCCGAAGGGCGAACGAGCAAAGAGATTGCCGCGCTGCTCCAGCTCAGCACAAATACAATTGAGACCCACCGCCGACGGCTGATGGCGCGCCTTGAGGTGCGTGACATTGCAGGGTTGGTACGTGCTGCCTTCCGCCTGGGTGTAATATCACCCGACCGTTAGTTCCCCTTCCTTCTTGTTTTTTTCTCTTTCCGTGTTACTCCCACCCCCTATCATGGATTTCCGTGACAGTTGCAGGATTTTGTCCCGGTTTTCCGTGACGGTGTCTAGAGAACTATCCCGGTTTTTTGTTGGCGTTGTCATAGATTTTCAGGATTGTTTTGCCCACGCAGTTATCTTAATAAGCCAGCCAGATGACCCTTATCTGTTTCTGCTTTGTCTCAATTGTTAAAGGAGGGAAGAGCAATGTCGCGGAATCGTCGTAAGCTGTATTGGCTTGTTGCTCTACTTATAATTAGTGGCGGTGTCACCTTGTTCTTGCGTTTGCCCGTCGCCCTAACAGCGACGACAGCTCCTGATGACCAAACGGTTCCTGCGCAGACATCGGAGCCTAGCGCCTATGAACCAGAAGTACAGCAACTGTTGGAGACTACGTACTTGGGTCATGCGGCTGCTCTACCCGATCCCAATGAGCCAGCGGTAGTGTTGCAAAAATATCTGGAGCAGAACGCTCATGGGTATCAGTCGCTGTTGGCCGAACAAAGTGACAAACTCGATGCTGCCTTGGGAGAATGGGAAACGCTGGTGCAACAGTATCCTAAAAGCCGCCATGCCTTTGTGGGGTTAGCGAAACACTACCTCACGAAAGCGTTAGTCACGGGGGATATCCAATACACTCGCCAAGCGGCTGATGCGTATGTCCGTGCGGTCGACCTCGCCTTGGCACACGGGCATATCCGGTACACACGCGAAGTATCGACCCTCTTAGGGGAACTAGGAGACAAGAAAGGGCTCGATGGAGTCTTTAGTCGTATCTTAGCCCGGCCTAAGGACCTGGACCGGACGGGTTTCTACCTTGCACTAGTAGACTATGCTGAGGAGTTAGCACGATTCGATGACAATCGGGCATGGGCGTATTTTGAGCAGGCTGTCGATTTTCATCCAGAAAATAATCTTGAAGCAATCAATCGTTATGCTCAGCGTTTGCTAGACCGCGGACAGGCGCAAAAAGCATTCGAAGTTCTGAATACTCGACTCACCACCGAACAGCGAGTGAAGTACGTTCTACCAGCCCAGTTGAGAAAGCAAGCTATGGAAATTCTTGGCTTAAACATCACCTCTGCCGATGCGGAAGTTGCTTTAAGTGAACAGCGCCTGAGCGATAGACAATGGGGTTATACTCTCCCTGCGAACTCTGAGAGCCTAGCTATGGGTACTGAAACAACTGTGCAAGCACTCACAGACTCCAGAGTATCCACCATTTTTGCTATTCGTAATACTGACAGCATAATCAGACAAGATGCGATCTTCAGCCCCAATGGCGCCATGAACAACTGCTGGGCTGTAATGAGTCCCTCGACAACGGCAAAGAAACTAGCCACCCTCAAGCTGCCAACTAACAATCGCGGAGGGCTCGTCCGTATTGGCACTGACAATATCGTCTATTATCGCTATTTCAACGGCTCCTCCTGGGGCAGTTGGACGTCCGTCTTTGGCATGACCGCTGTAGATGTCACCGCCGTGGCTTATGCTAATGGCCAAGCCGATATCTTCATTGCTGGGACCGATGGCGTCATTCGGCAAAGTCATTCTACGAATGGTCAGTCTTGGGGAACTTGGATAACGCATCCGTGCTGTGCCAGTGAGGTGGCAGCGGGAGTGCTGCCCAATGGCGTCCTCTATCTGGCAGCTCAGGCGACCACTGCGCAATTTGCTTATTCGGTCTGGGTGACAACTTACAATGGAGTGTGGACTCCATGGACAAACCTTGGGCAGCCACCCGGAGGGCCAACCAAGGATTTAGCCATGCTGCCTAATCCAGACAATACCTTGTACCTCGCGACTGTTGGAGCAGATCAATGCACGATCTATCCACGCTATTGGAACGGCAGTAGCTGGGAGAACTGGTTTGCCTATACTTCCTGCTATAAAAATGTGTCTGCTTTTCGCACAAGCGATGGAGGAGGATACATTTTGTACCTGGGGAAGAGCAACAGCTCCCTGTATACCGAACGTTTTAACGGCTCTATTTCGACAGGAATTACGCCACAAGGGGGGACTTGGATTGCTACGGCTGGATTTAACGTTGATGACGAAACAGGGAACGCTTATGAGCATACAGAGGCGAATGATGATTGCCGGGTTGTTACCGGTACGACCACTAGTGGCTATGTGTGTGATAATTCTGGGAATTGTTTTTATACTCAGGGTGTTAACTTAGCAGAGATTATCTACAACGAAGCGAGAGGAGAAACCCCCGGCGCCCAAGATACAGTGGGATGGGTTGTACGTAACCGTGCTTTTCAGGGCTTGTCCTGCGATTCCTATCCGGGGGCCCAGGGAGGCTTTCAGGGGTAGGGTTTTGGAAGTGCTCTGACCGAGTGGAAAGAGGACAGGCATGGCAAGACGACGCCACAACGGCATACTGGGATATTGTGACATATTTCAGCGAGCCGGAGGGACGCGATGTCT
>JBFWZL010000333.1:0-7472 GCA_050185455.1 Binatia bacterium
AAAAAAGATAAGGAACAACCCCGGAACGCGGTCATCCAACTCGTGACGGGATCGAGAGGTACTTGCGAAGGAGTATTTCCATGAAAACTGCGCGCATAATATTGGGGGCGGCTTTAGTCATATCTCTAGTGTCAGTAAGTCTTGTCTTTGGGCAGAGCGGGAACACGCCGGACTTCTTAGGCGGCTTCAGTGGACTGACGGAGATTCGCGGAAAGATCCTCTGTTCGGCCTGCACAGTGGACGAGGCAAAGCAGAGAACTGGTAAAACCTTGGACGTCTACCTGCTCAAGAGAGGCAGAGAGCAAGCCGTCATGCACGTGACAGGGGTGCGAAGTAGCGCGACCGGTCGTGAAGGCGTCATCGGCGGACGCTGGGACGCGATTGTCGGCTTGACTAACGAGTTGAAGGTGCGGGCGGAAGAGCAACTCTGGCGGCAACTGATTGCCGAAGAGAATCTACGAAAGACGATCACTATTAAAGGCGCTCTTCACAGTACACAAACATTCGATATCACTGAGGTCTCGGTAGACGGATAATCTTCTTGTTCCTCTCTTACTCACCTCTTAACGGACGATAAGGAGCTAAGAATGAAGACAAACACTCGCCAGCAAAAACCATCTCGACTCATCGCAAAAGAAGCAAGCAGTAGTCTGGTTTCGGCGCGCAGTCGCCAACGAACCGCTCTTTCCCAGAAGAATCGACCAACTCCTCAGCGCAAAAGGACACCGAAGCGTACGCCGCTCGAGTGTCCGCAATGCGAAATTACATTGCACCAACGGATCTTTCGTGATGTACCAATCGACGAATGTCCCAATTGCCACGGTCTCTGGTTAGACAAAGGTGAATTCGAACAAGCGTCTCGAACCGGCGGTGAAAAATGGATCGGACAATTCGTTATTGACCTTACCAAACTCATGGCCCACCCGGCTCCGTTTCATGCAGAGGCATAAAAGCAGACCTAACCTTAGCGCCGTGAATGGCAAGCAGGAGAGACGATATGTCGACAATCCCCCGATCCGGTCAAATCGATTTCGACCTCGCGGTCCTCGACCCTAGCGCTGTCTTTGCCACGCCGGAAGAGATTCTTGCATGCGACACGCTGTCACAGCAACAGAAAATTACCCTCCTCCAGCAATGGCAGTATGACGCCAGCTCGGTCGCGGTCGCGGAGGAGGAAGGAATGATTAGCGACAAAGAATTGTTACTGCAACGGATTGTGCAGGCGCTGCACAAGTTAACCGGCGGCGTGAACGTAGAACGCACCGGCCCTACGAAGCAGAGCGGTTTTTAACAGGAGACGTCTCATGCGCGTATTAATCTCTGGCGCGACCGGCTTCGTCGGCTCACATTTAGTCCCGTTTCTGCGCGAGCGTGGCTATGTGGTTGGACGGCTTACTCGCACCCCCACGCAGACAGAAGATATTGCCTGGAATCCCTCTCAGGGGAAGATTGAGACGGCGAATTTGCAACCGCTGGACGCCGTCGTACATCTGGCCGGTGAGAATATCTCCGACGGCCGTTGGACAAACGCAAAGAAGCAACGCATCCGCGACAGCCGCGTGAAAAGCACGCACGTGCTCAGTGAAACTCTGGCCAGCTTGACGCACCGCCCTCAAGTGTTTATCAGCGCTTCGGCAGTAGGCTATTATGGAGACCGCGGAGACCAGATATTAACTGAAGAAAATGGCAGTGGTGAGGGTTTTCTTGCCGACGTGTGTCGCCAATGGGAAGCGGCGACACAGCCAGCCGCGCAGGCTGGCATTCGCACGGTATACCTCCGTAATGGCTTAGTGCTTGCGGGCGACGGCGGTGCGTTGAGCAAGATGCTCTTGCCGTTCAAACTCGGCCTTGGCGGTCCAGTTGGAAGCGGGCAACAGTATTGGAGCTGGATTTCCATCACAGACTGGCTCCATATCATCCTTCATTGTTTCACGATTGAGACACTCTCCGGACCGGTCAACGCTACGGCGCCCCATCCAGCACGGAACCTGGAATTTACCCACGCACTGGGACGCATGCTCAATCGTCCAACCGTGGTTCCGGTCCCGGAATTTGCTCTTCGTTTCGCTCTTGGCGAGATGGCCGACGAGTTGTTGTTTGCCAGCGCTCGCGTCACGCCAGCCCGTCTGCAAGCCAGTGGGTATGAGTTCACCCATGCAACTCTCGATGAAGCGTTGCGAGACTTACTGTAGTGTCCTCATGACAGCTGTTCTTGCTTTCGCAGTCACCCTTCTTCTTGCGGTGCTCATTTCCGACCTTGCACACCGGAGCGTTTTGTCCACTGCCGTGTTGTTTTTGCTTGCCGGCTTTCTCGCCGGCGACGGCATGTTGAGCATCATGCCCTTACAGGCTGACAATCCAGTCATTAGTATTTTTGCCGAGTTAGCTTTGTTCAGTGTGCTATTCACGGATGGCATGCGTGTTGGCTTTCGCGATTTGACGTCGGCATGGGAGTTGCCTGGTCGCGCCCTCTTCCTAGGTCTTCCCTTAACACTACTCATCACTGCAGCGCTCGCGTATGTCGTGGCTGATCTTTCCTGGCCGGAAGCCTTATTGTTCGGTGCTATTTTGAGTCCAACCGATCCGGTTTTCGCCGCCGCGATCGTGGGACGTGAAGAAGTCCCTGCTCGTCTTCGGCATCTGCTGAACGTAGAGAGTGGTCTTAATGATGGCTTGGCGCTCCCCCTTGTTCTGATCATGCTCGCTATGCTTGGCGAGACTGAGGTGGGTTTCCATACATTTCTTGAACTTGTCATTGGTGTGGCTGTGGGAATTGTTGTGCCGTGGATCGCCATTCGTCTTGAGGAAACACGATTTTTTGCCACAACGTCAGAGTATGAACCACTCCATGCCTTTGCTATCGGATTGCTGGTATTCTCCATCATGGCCCTTACTCATGCGAACGAATTTCTTGCCGCGTTTGCCGCGGGTATTACCATCGCTACGATGAGTAAGAATCTACGAGAGGAATTTCAAAAATTTGGGGAGCTCGTAACGGAATTGTTGAAGCTTGCCGGCTTACTTGTGTTCGGTGCGTTGATTTTACCCCAATTTCTCGGGGAGATTTCCTGGAGCGGGTATATTTTGGTTCTGCTCGTCCTACTGCTCGCTCGCCCCTTAGCACTAGGAGTTGCTCTGCTTGGCAGTCAACTCACCTCTAAGGAGAAAGTCACGGTTGCCTGGTTTGGTCCGAAAGGCTTCGCCTCAGTTTTTTTCGGTCTGTTGATTCTCGAAGCAGGAGTAGAACGAAGCGACCATCTTTTTCACTTGGTCGCGGTCGTTATTGCAGGATCTATTATTGCGCATTCTTCTACGGACGTCTTGGTCGCTCGCTGGTTTCACCGCCATGAAGCGGAGCCGCTTCACACGGTGGACAAACGGGCCTCTTGACCCTCCTCCGTTTCTGGCGCGGAGGGTGCTTCATGCAGAGCAGCGCCTTCCTCCGGGTAAGAACATTTCCTGCGTTCGCCCGCGAAGAGGCGATAGCCTTCTTTACTTTCCAGATAATGCAGTAGATCGACGAGGTGGTGTTGAGCTTTCTCCAGCCGCTGCCGGCCCAGCAGACTTTCCGCATCCCTTGCCATGCGCAACGCCTCAAGACTCTGCCGCACGGATTGGCTATCAGCAAGAGGAGGCGCCGTGAGGCGGGCCTTGAATTCGTAAGAAGAGATGGTGTCAAATTCGATCCCGTGCTGTCCCTCCATCCTGCTCATCACTATCTTGCCCAGGGCTTTCTGTTCCGGGTGAAAGAAGTTGAACGGCCCCACCGGGAACTTTGCATCCGTAATCGCGAATGCGTCCCGCACGGCTTCCACACGCCGAATCACTACAGGGTCCTGAGAATATGGGCTGTAGCGCTGCAACACCACAGCCCAACCGAAGTATCGAGCAACGAGATAGAGGGTTTCTTCAGCATAGGTCCCGTCCGGATAACGCTCCTGCAGCGTGTGGAGGCCCTCAAGCTCAAGGATGTGATAGATGCGGCTCTGCAGGTCCTCGCACGCGGATAAGAATGGATTGACATAGAGCGCCGCCAGCCGTGCACGCTCAATCGTACGTTCTCGCTCCTGTTCTTGCGACCATGACCAGATGGCCCACAACCCCATTACCACCGGAATAAGCCACTGCATGAGAGACTCCTTGTTTTCCTTCACCACTGCTGCGGACAATTTTCTTAGAGCGGCAAAAGCGTATCAATGGCATATCCGCCACGTCAAGCTGCGCAGGCGATACTGGGTTTGCCTAAAAACATGCTCATGCAGCAATACGCGAAAGCCATCGGATGGTCAAAGCCGCGCGCAAACGAATACGGGAGCTTACTCGAAGCTATGATGACAAGGCTGAATACTTCTAGATCATTTGATGAGCGCACGTACCTGTTTGATGAACGTCACCAGGCAGTCAAGGCGAGGATTGCAGGGTTGCTGCGCGCCACCCACAAAGCCAAGCGCAAAGTTGGCATCTGCGGGCAGACGCCCAGCGACTACCCTTCAGCCTGAGCGAAGCGAAGTCAAAGACCAGCTCGTTTACTCTTCGACTCCCGCTATCGCGACTACGCTCAGAGCGAGGAGGAAAATAAGTATACAAGTATAGATGTTTCCGACTGTCGGCTACGCTGCGGCTTTGCGCGCCGCCACCGCCATACTCCATCGTTTGTTGACAACATTCCAGTCCAAGTTCGTAAGGAACGCGTCGATATATTTACTCTTCTCCGCGGGTTTATAATCCAGCAGATAAGCATGCTCCCACATATCCATGACGATTAAGGGCTTGAAGCCGGACGGAACGCCGATGTGGTGCAACGACACCCAGTGATTTGACAACTGCGCGGTCGCTGGATCTTGATACACTACCGCCCAACCGACTCCGCGCATACTGCCGACCGCGACAAATGCGGCCTGCCAGCGGTCGAACCCGCCAAAACCTTGCTCAAACGAGCGTTTGAGTTGTGCTGCTGGTTCTCCCCTACCCTGTCGAATGAGATTCTCAAAATAATATTCATGCAACACCATCCCGCCGTATTCAAAACCGAGACGCCGGGTCAGTTCAGCGTAAGCAGGATTCGTCGCACTCATTTTTTTCTTTTGCACCATCTCCATCAGCTGTTCCGTGAGCAAGTTGGTATTTTTCACGTATCCTTGATAGAGGCCGAGGTGCATTTCGATGGTCTGATCCGATATGCCCGTCAGTCCGGACAATTGGAAATCCGTCGCCTTGTAGGTAGATTGCGCCATCGCAGTATTCTCCTTTCTCCATTGTCAAGATTGTGGAGCATTTTCCTCAAACATTCTTGGGGATGGCTCCCACATCACTTGGCATAGAGGAGCAACGACTATGCCACAAATTTTCCACACATAAGTTCGTATGGATCCGCCGGGCCTTCGGCCTACTGTCCATCTCATAGGGCTGGCGCTGGCACACGCCGGTCGTCTCCAGAAATACGCCTCTTGAACCACGAGTCTCACAAGACTTCATGCTATACATATTGTGGGACTCGTGAGCTACGATCTCAGCCATCCGTTTTAAGGATGAGAGCGCGCGAATCTATCTCGAAGAGCAAGCACTCTCTGGAAGGGAGATTCATTTCCCTATGCATAGCCACAGTCGGTTATGGCTTCTTGCCGCCGTTCTGAGCGCCATCTACTGCTTTGCGCAACCCGCAGGGTCGCAAGCCCTTCAGTTGCCTGAATCCAAAGGGAGTAAGGAGGAACCTGCGCCGAAAATCTCGGCGCAGGCGACGCCGGAGCAGGATCAGGCGATTGAACGCCGCCTTGAGGAGATCTTCTCCGAGCTCGAGGGAGCGGAAGGCGTGCGGGTCACCGTGCGTTCGGGTGTTGTCTCCCTTACTGGAGAAGTGCTCTCGCAGAACACGCGTGAGCAGGCGACAAATCTCGCGCGTCAGGTCGAGGGCGTGGTGGAAGTCAAAGATAAGACGACGCTCGTGCGTGATGTGAGACGCCAGCTTGCACCGGCTATCGAGCGGCTGCGCGAACTTATTTCGGACTTCATTGGCTATCTGCCGCTTCTCGCCTTTGCCATCCTTATTTTTCTGGTTTTCTGGTTTCTCGCGTTCCTGCTCGGAAAATGGGACAGCCTATACGGACGCTTCACCACGAATAAGTTTCTGGCCGATTTCGTGCGGCAGCTCACCAAGCTGGCTGTGCTCGCCCTTGGGCTCCTCGTTGCCTTCGAGCTACTGGACGCAACCGCGCTCGTCGGTACTGTGCTTGGCGCGGCGGGACTTGTGGGCCTTGCGCTCGGGTTTGCGCTACGCGACACGGTGGAGAACTATATCGCGGGCATTCTACTCAGTATGAAGCAACCCTTCGTTCATGACGACTGGGTTAATATCGAGGGGCACGAAGGTCACGTGCTGCGTCTCACCTCGCGCGCCACCATAATGATGACTCTCGATGGCAACCATGTGCGCATTCCCAACGCAAAAGTCTTCAATGGCATTGTCATCAATTATACGCGTAATCCCGAGCGACGATTTTACTTCGATGTAGGGGTGAGCGCGGACACCAGTCTCGAGGCCGCCCAGAACTTGGCCGCCAAGACCTTGCTCGCCATGGAAGGCGTGCTCAAAGATCCGCCGCCACGCGTCGATGTGCAGACGCTTGGAGATTTCAACGTCACGCTACGCGTCTTCGGCTGGGTCGATCAGCGTTATTTCGCCTTTCTGAAAGTGAAAAGCGAAGCGACCCGGCTGATCAAAGAGGCCTTCGATACTGGAGGAATCGTCATGCCTGAACCGATTTATAACGTGCGCATGCAGGAGCCCGCTACGGCCAAACTGCAACCACGCCAAACCGCCGGATCAAAGAAGGCGATCGATATCCAGCGCAGAACCGATATTGAGCGGCAAATCGCCGAAGACCGCCGCGAGTCGGGGGAATCGGACCTGTTGCGCTCTGATGCACGATTGGAATGACCCGCGACACTCAAAGAAAACGCCATTAAACTGGTGACGCCAATAAACGGCAACTTCTCTGGCTTGTTTCAAAAAAAAATTTTTTTAATATCCTGAACGTTAGGCGTGCACAGCGCTTTTCTGATTTTCCTGCATAGATACAGTCGGCAATTTCAACGTAAAAATCGTTCCCTGCTCCGGTGTGCTCGTGTAGGTGACGGTCCCCCCGTGCGCCTCAACCAGCTGCTTAACAATGACTAGTCCTAGCCCCGTGCCTTGCGCTTTCGTGGTCACAAACGGCTCGAAGACATTGATCCCTTCGGGGATGCCTGCTCCGCTGTCTTTCACTTCTAGACACACGCAGTTTTCATTGACCGTAGCACAGACGGTCAAAGTTCCTCCCTGGGGCATGGCTTCTACCGCGTTGTTACAGAGATTCAACAGGACCTGCGCCAGTTTCTCCCGATCCGCCATTACCCCTGGGAGGTCCGAAGGCAGACGCTGTTCTAGAGAAACATTCTGTTCGAGATAAGACGTCGTCTGCCCCCGTAGCACCTCG
>JBFWZL010000334.1:0-7456 GCA_050185455.1 Binatia bacterium
AGACCTCACATCGATCCCTGCAACCTTCTTGCGCGTGACCGTGCACGTCTAACAATCTCATCAAGGAGAGGTAGGCTGAGACTCCTGTGCCTACCTCTCCAGCTAGGTAAGACTAGGCCTCTTTCGAGGCCATTTTCTTACACGATTCCGCACAACGGCGGCACATCTCGGCGCACTGTTTCACAAGCTGATCGTCTCCCGCCACTTGCTCGCAGCTCTCCGCGCAACGCATACAAATCTCGCTACACAAGCTGCACACCCGTTGGTGAAGCACAGACTCTCTCGCCATATAATCCGCAGTGGTGGTGCAGATTTGCGCGCAGTCCAACAATAGGCGGATGTGCTCTGGGGTGGCATGACGCCCTCCGAGGTTTATGCAATGCCCGATAACTTGGATACACAGAGCATGGCAGTCCTGGCAGAGCTGAATACAACGCTTCATCTCATCATTCGTGTGATGCCCTTCCGCAGCAGGGGCGATACCATCGTGTGTCGCGGCATCCACTCCGCGCAGCAGCATCAGGGAGGCACTTGAAGCGAGCAACGAGGCACCTGTGGTCACCAGTGTTCTTCTACTTATCGCTGACATAAGTCCCCCTTTTGTGGCTCATGGTCCTCGCCAAAGACATGGACGAGAAGCATGCGAAGCAATAAGATTTACCTAATAGCTATTGTAGGAAGCGAGATTGAACGGGGTATCAAATTCTCAGGACTGTTGTGTGAATCGACAGATGAATGGAAGTATCGGCGTGACCCGGTGGTTTGGTTGTACGAACGACTGAAACATATGTGTGAGAGAGATGGGGTTCTGGTAACGCAAATGTAAGGTAAACGGGGCTCGTGGCAGCGTGAGAAGAATTTCCCTGTGAAGACGGGCCTATTTCAATAAACGCATCGCATAGTCCACGGACAGGATCTTCTGTCCCTGAGGCGCAGTCCATTTCAACAGATTGTTGTAAGGGCAGGATGCATGCATAGGCATTGAAGGTAAGAACAACCAGCAGAAACGCTAAGAGTAACGAGATGCGCCGCATACTGCAATGCTACGCCTCGCCAGACATCAGGTCAAGCGCGGCGGACCATGAGTTTTTATCAGAAGCGACTTTCGGTAATGAAGTGCCACCCTACGACCCGCGCTGGGCAGATTCGTCCTACGGGGGAGACGATTATTGCATAATAGCCTAAAAAATGATTGACGCAAAAACCTAATTATAATAATACATAATAACCTAGAAACAGAACTGCTCCAAAACCTAGTATCGGAACGCCCTTTCATGGTCAAGCCTGCCGACAAGCTCGCCGCTTCGCTCGCTATGCTGAAAAAGCTTCAGGACGCGGGACGGGTGGCGCTCCGGGCCAGCGACCTGAGCCGCACGCACCGCGAACGGCTGCTCAAAGCTGGCTTCATTAAGGAAGTGATGAAGGGGTGGTACATCCCGTGCCGACCGGACGAGCCGCCGGGCGAGAGCACCTCCTGGTACGCCTCGTTCTGGACGATTTGCTCTTCCTATCTGGAGTCCCGCTTCGCGGAAGACTGGTGTGTGAGTCCCGAGCAATCCATCAGTCTGCACACGGGCAACTGGACCGTGCCGCGTCAACTGCTGGTCCGATCCCCACGAGGAAACAACAAGCCGACAGAACTGCTTCACGGCACATCGGTTTTTGACATCCGACTGGAATTACCACCCGTCGCCGACCGGGATGTGAAGGACCATATGCGGCTCTACAAACTGCCTGCCGCATTACTAGGCTGCTCGCAAGCGCACTTTGCCGCGCGTCCCACCGAAATGCGCGCGGCACTGGCCATGGTCCAGGATGCCTCCGGCCTCCTCAGCCGTTTGCTGGAGGGCGGGCACAGCATTATCGCTGGGCGGTTGGCGGGAGCATTTCGCAACATCGGTCGCGACAGAATTGCCGATGATATCGTCGGTGCGATGCAAGCCGCCGGGTATACGGTGATCGAGAGCGATCCGTTCGAGACTCGCTTGCTTGTCCCATTTGGCACGCGGGAGACTTCTCCCTACGTCAACCGGATGCGCATGGATTGGGCACGCATGCGCGAGGACGTGCACGCGATTTTTCCTGGCGCACCGGAGCGTTCCGTGAAGGCCGCTGCGTATCTCAAGCAGGTGGACGAGATGTACGTCAACGACGCCTATAATTCACTGTCCATCGAAGGCTACAAAGTCGGTGCGGGACTCATCGAAAAAGTCCGCTCCGGTAATTGGAACCCCGATACTAACAAAGAAGACCAGGACCAGCGCAATGCGCTGGCAGCGCGAGGGTATTGGCAGGCGTTCCAGGCGGTCAAACGGAGCATCGAACAAGTCTTGCGGGGAGCGAATGCCGGACATGTAGCCGATCACGATCACGCTGCCTGGTACCGCGAACTGTTCGGCCCCAGTGTGACGGCAGGCATTCTATCTGCCGCCGATCTTGCCGGATATCGTAACGGCCCGGTCTATATCCGGCGCTCCATGCATACCCCGCCGAACATCGAAGCCGTGCGTGAACTCATGCCCGCGCTCTTCGGGTTGTTGCGACACGAAAACGAGCCGTCGATTCGTGTTGTCCTTGGGCATTTCATGTTCGTCTACATCCATCCCTACATGGACGGAAATGGGCGCATGGGCCGATTCCTGATGAACCTCATGTTCGCCTCGGGCGGCTACCCGTGGACCATCGTTCCGCTGGAACGCCGCGCTGATTACATGGCCGGACTGGAACGCGCCAGCGTCGATGGCGATATCAAGCCGTTTGCAAGGTTTCTTGCCGGACTGGTGAAAAAGAGTGCAGGAAAAGCGGAATGACGAAAGCGGAGTAATACGATCAAAGTCAGCTAAGTGAATGGCCGAATGTAGATAAGAAAATCCCATAGGCTCTCGATGCGCGTGAGGATGAAAAACAGGTTTGGACGACGGTACATATCAGACACAGAGTTTCTGGATTACGCGGCGGACCTTGACCTTCTTGTCGATCACCCTTCCGTGCACCTTCTCGAATTCACCGAAAAATACGGTATCCTGATGCCCGTCGCGCGGGTACGGTTTCCGCCTGAGATCGTGCGGCGCTGGCATAAGGACCGTTACCCCCAAGAAAGCGGGCCATATGGAATTGAAGATGACACGCCGCGCCTTGACGCGGCGACTACTTTGCACAATGAGATTTACAGCAGTCTCTGGAGCGAGTCCGATATCTATGGCGAGCGCACACATCTTCTTGACGACATCGCGCCTGAGTACGCGCCATTTATTCAGACGACCTTGGAAAAGAATGATTTTGTTCCATGGAGCGAATTTCGAGTCGTCATAGCACTTCGGGACGGCAAGGAGATTGGCGATGCCGGGCAAGGCACGCGGACGTGCTATCACTACTGGCAGATTTTCGCGCTTGCGTCATTTCTCCGCTCTGGCGCGACTATTCTCTACGACCTTGCAGATCCAGACCTTTTCCGGGAGTTGCGTTCGTTTAAAATCACCGACGCGTCGCGGGCGAAACTCCGCACCTCCTTCAATCTTGAAGCCCGCCAAGAACTGAAAGCCATTCTGGAACAGCAAACGATGTTCGATGCCGTGGGGTACTTCGAGGCATACCGCCGCAACGCACTTCACAAGCACGCCTACAATTGCGACAGTACGACGGAGAGGCTTCCTCTCAGTCTTTCTCGCGAATATCGGAAACGCGAAAGAGTGCTTGCAAGAGAGACGTTACAACGATTCAAGCTCACCTCCAACCAGGTTCTAGAGTTTATAAAGTTCCAGTGCGACCTGTGGGTGACGGCAAAGCAACGCGGTCCTGCGAACGTTGCCGAGGAGTACAGCCGCAACATCGAGAGCACCATCGATCTATACCAACTCGTCTCTCGTGACTCATTCGCCGATGTCGTAACCAAAGTTGGCAAGGCAGGCGGATACTTCAAGCCTATTCTCAAGGTTATCTTTCCGAGTTGGATGGAAGAGCAGCGCGACCTCGCGGAACGGTCGCTCAAAAGCTGGATTGTTCCTTCTATGGCGAGCTTGCCGCCGCCTTTTTCTGTCTCAGGTCAAGACGTTGTTAATTTCTGTGAATGGATCGAACAGCACGGGTTGCTACAGCTCTACTGGCATTTCAAACGCTTGCTAGATATTGGCTTTGCTGATCATGCCATCGCGCGCAGCGCGATAGCGGCGGAAGCCGTAGCATTTGCGAATACAGCCGAGGTTCTAGCGAATGACATCATGAGAGGCCGCAAGCAAGTGCCACGTGGGGAGGTTTTGTCTTCGAAAGTAAAGTTCATCCTTGGCAATGGTTCACCTTCTCTTGTGGCTCTTCTTGAGAAACACGGAAAGCTAACGCGCACGAAGAAAAGCACGCTCAAGACCCGTGTAGCGCAAATTGATCACCTTAAAAAAGGTGGAGCCAATGCACCTGTTTTACGCGCACTTCTGAAATTAATCGTCATACGCAATGAAGGCAGCCATCTTGGCCTGAGCGGATTTGACCGGAAGGAAATCTATGACCTTCTTGAAGCCATGATCCGGGCAACGCTCATTCTCTGGAAGTCACGCTAAAATGTCGATGTCAACCCAAAGGACTACCGGATTACTACCGGACCGCTAGGGCTCGGAACGCGAACGAATCTCGTCTTCAATATTTGACAGCGATGCAAGGCAGGTACATTGCTCGGCACTATGCGGTCTGCAACGGCAAAGCGCGTTGAAAACGTCGCGGTAAAGCGAGTGCAGCTCATTTGTGCTGCGTGATGCCAGTTCAAAACGTGTAATGAGTTTCATCATTTCCTCCGTTTGTTTGGAGGCCCCGACCACCGGAGCCTTTCTGGCCCCGGACACAGATCATCACAGGCGAAAGATCCGGATGGTCGGCTGGTCGATCAAACAGGGAAGGAAATGATGGAAGTCATGGCGTGAAGAACGTGAACGCACACCGCATGGAGGCGTGAAACGTTACCGGAAAACCGATTGAATTTTCTTGTGCTTGAGTTCTTCCTGCATGAAGTGTTGGTTTGCAGGCTTTAGGCAGTCTTGCAGCAGGACAAAGAGGATGAGATTGTCCCCATAGCGCCGCTTATACTGATCGAGTTGGCCAAGTGCACGCTGCACATCTGAGTTGTTCATTGGCATCTTGACTTCGATGCCGACGCCATCACCCTGCGGGTCGCCAACATGAAAATCAATCTTCAGCGTGCTGCCATGAGCAACCGGTAACTGCTCATAAACGGATGAAAAGATCTCCTGTAGCTCCTCGTAGATAACAGGGTAATAGTCCTTCTCGTAATTGCCGCGCTTGGCCAAAGGCATCCAGGCGAGAAAGGGGAGGACTGCTGCTGCCGACGGCGCGGCCCCGTTAGCTCGGGCCAGCCATCCTTCGCGGTAATGCACCTCGCGCATGATACGACGGTAAAGAGCGTCTTTGCTCCCATTAGCAGATAAGGCAAGACGCTCGCACAAATCCTCCAGATGGCCTGCTGAATAGGGCGCAAGATAATTCTCAGTCTGTGCCGGAAACTCACTCTCCGACATTGTCAGATACTTCGTGTGCGCCCGGATTTTTGCGCGACGTTCTTCGACCGACCCGCGTGCGTCTTGACCAATATTCTTTAGCCAGTCCGTAAGTTCGGTTCCCGTGCATGTTTCAAGGAAATAGGACAGTAGCAACTCTCGCAATTCTGAATCACGACGAAGAGTCTCTGGAGCCGTAATCACCATCATGCTTGCTATCTCCTGTAGTAATACTTCTTTAGTTCAACTGCACTACCTTCGCCCACGGCTATAGGCTTCCAAATGTTTATTAGACTCCTGGGCTGTGAAAAAGAACAGGCTAAACAGCTATTTCACACTCCCATTGGGGGCTAGGTCATGCGCATGTTGAAGCCCTATCTCGTACGGATACCCCCCAATGGCGGATACCCATTAGGTGCCATCTCTGCGCACTATTCTGGAGATTTGCGGGGCCTCGATAGCGATTAAGTTAATAAAGGGAGCGTCGTATGCCCAATAAAGCCGACAGGAAACTCATTGGAATATTTCATGGATTCGCAGTTACAGGGAAAGAACAACGAGCCAAACGAAAGGGCAAAGACAGAATGCGTCTATATCTCTCTCCCCCGATTGGATGGAGGACAGCGCAGGTCTTGAGTTACGGGCGGGAAATTCATATCTGCTACGAGAGGGACCTAGTTGGGAGACAACGGACTTGCGCCAGAGGACGAAACAGGCTGTGAGACGCACGAATCGGTGACGCGGACCAATAAGACCTCCGGTTTCAATGACATGAGGGCAGGTACATTGTTCGCTGCTGTATGGCCTGCAATGGCAATGCATTGAGGGTGTCACGGTGAAGGGCGTACAGCTCGCTTGTGCTGCGTGAAGCCAGTTCAAAGCGTGTGATGAGTTTCATCATTTCCTCCGTTTGTTGGGGCTCCGACCACCTCAGCCTTTCTGGCCTCGGACAAGGGGCATCACAGGAGAAAGACCCGGATGGTCAACGGACAGATCAAACGGTGAGGAAAATGCCTATAAACATGGAGAATTCAACGTGCAGAAAAGGATGGTTCAGCTGCCAACATTAACAGAAGCAGCGATTGGCTACGCTTGTGGGGAAAATTCAAGAGAAATCGAGCAGCAAGTCAAACGGCTTATGGAAGCAAGAGCGACACAGTGAGCAATAATCAGAAGTCCGATAGTCAACTAACCGAAATCAATTGAGCGACGACCATTGAGGAATAGAACTGCACAGTACTGCGGAGCGGGCAAGACATATAACAAAGCTGGACGCTCAAACACCGCTAGCTAGTTTCAGAAGAAGCACCGTCCGCTCTACGCGTTAACTTCGCGGAGTCGGTTACTGCGCTTCCTCTCAAGTCTTAAAATAGTATCTGCAACGACAGCGTCTGTGATGAGCGCATTGAAAAATTTTCCTTTAAGGGCTGCATGTATGGCCTTTACTTTATTGTATCCGCCCCCAATCGCCACTACATTTACACCCGGTACTGCCGCCCGATTTTTAAGAGTCGTCAGAGAGAGACACAAAAAGCATTTCCTTAGCTTCCTTAGATCAGGAAATTCTTCTGAATCAATGTCGACTATACTCCCATTTTCATCAAATGGTTGATGGGCTATTTCCCCGCACGCGCCGCTTTTTTCAAGTACCTCACAAAGATCTAAGTTAGCAACTAGAGCATTAAATTCACCCTCTCTTGATTCTGCTCTCTGTCGCTCACGTGAATCCTGTAGAGATTCGATATATCCAATTCCAACAAGGTAGTTATCTAGCTTTTCTATCTTTTCCATTAAATTGTTAATAGCGTTTTCTTTAGCTTGATAGGAGGGTTGATCAGGAGGGAGTTGATATGCTTTGCCTTTCGCACTCGGCATCCCTCGGACCAAGTTTGAAACTAGGGAGACAGGCGTTATTTCAGAAATATTTTCCTCTTTCATTATTATAAGAGGGTATATGT
>JBFWZL010000335.1:0-7448 GCA_050185455.1 Binatia bacterium
ATCCTTAGGTCAGCAACACAGCGATAATCCCGGTAAAAAAGATTCCGTCAAAGGTGCCCGCCCCGCCGATGGAGGCAACCGGCGCGCCAAGACCCGCCAATTTCGATAAGTTCAGCAAATCGGCGCCAATCAGACACCCGAGCGTTCCGGCAATGTAGGCAAGCGCTGGCGCATGTTCCGGAGCGAGCACCAATCCGCTAGCCGCAGCAATCAGAGGCGGAATGAATATGGGAATGGCGATCCCAACGCCAGGAATAGGGCGAGCCAGTCGGTGTACGATCGCAGAGACAATAGCAATTCCTAGCAGTCCACGCCCAATAAGCCCTGAGCTAAGCAAGAGATACAGAGAAATACAGGTCGGAATAATCGCGCCGCCAACATTTACGGCGAGAATTGTCGGCTGGTGTTGTTCCAAGGTGGGAATAACATGGCGAATCCCGAAGAACTCGACGACTCGCGCGGAAAGCACCGGACCGCTCTCGATCCGAGTCAGAGGAATGTTGAACGAACTCCCCACAAGGGAAAGCAAGAGTAACGGAAACACCATCTCGGCGCTGATGCCCAGCCGTTCGTACGCGTAACTGATAATCCCGATTTGGATAAATAAAAACAGGAAAACAAGCAGTAGCAGACTGCCAAGCACTAACAAAAAAGTAACCGGAAAAAATATCAAGGGCCGCATAAAATCGTAACAGTCAATTGCTGATCTGATAGGAAGTGGCTTTTGCCTTCCTTGTTAAGTTGCGTTGCAGTATCGGATGCCTTCCTTAGTCAACAACTTCTCTTGCGCTTGTTACTCGCCGCCACTCTGGAAACATGGGCATGAAGCGACACACCCTGCTTTTACTTGTAGCGACCTAGCCCGCCCCACGAACCTTGCGCTTACGGTTCTCGTTCCCGATTGGCCATATGCAGTAATAACAAAAACCCCGCGCTTAACCCATACATCAGCGCAAACTCCGGCGCCGCCATCAAACCAAACTTATTCTGCACGCCTGTCGTCGTCAGTTCATAGGCATGAATCACTCCTAACGCTGACAGCAAGGCGGCAATCGCCGTCCAGCCCGCCGCTTTGAGAAAATCGCGCTCAATGACAAACACTAGCACGGCGGCCAACACCATCGCACTAAGCAGAAATCCTTGATTGAGCGCAATCACGCCATGGATATACAAGTCGCCGCCGAACGTGGGCGCAACCTCGAAAAGCGTCTTCCCAGCTTTGCGTAAACCGGTCTCGACCAACAACAACGCCCACGCTGCCAACGACGGGATCAAGCCGAACGCCACCGCCAGTGCATGTTTGCGCGGTACTTCCTGAAATGCTTGCGCGGTAATAATGATGCCCACCCATAGCAAAATACCGAGGGTTGCTTCCAACGGCACTACTGTGAGTATGAGCGTGACCCCACCGAACAAACAGAGCGCCGTAATAATAACGCCATTAAGAACAGAATATCCTGCCCGCGCACCCATCGCTTTCCAGGCTGGATGCCCGATGTAGATCGTCGTGGGGAACGCACTGCCAAACAGTGCGGCAGCAATCGTTCCCAGACCATTGGCAAGCAAGGATGGCGTGGTCTCATAATGATCCCCCCCGGCTTCCGCGCTCTCCAGGTTTTGCAATGAACCTACAATGTTAAAGAGTCCCATGGGAAAGATCACCGCAAGATACTTCCAGCCGGCTGCACTGGCAAAAAGAGCAAAGACATCACCTGGAACGGGAGTGGGAAGATGCAGTGCGAAGGAGTATGGCTCTGGAGAAGGATCAAACGAAGGCAAACCAAAGGCGCGCAGCAGCCAAGCGATGCCCACGCCTGTGCCTACCGCCAGCATTCCACCGGGCACTCCGAATGGCATTTTCAGACCTGAAGCGTAACACACCAGGATCATCATCATGGGCAAGATCGCCAGCAGCGGCGCGGCAAAGATCTGAAAGACAAAACCCATGGAGATAAAGGTAATAGCCACGCCGGCAAGCGCGGTTAGCAACGCAGCGCGCGGCGTATGACGCCGCACCCAATCGCCCACGAAAGCGCCGGTCGCCTCCATCACGCCGCTCAACAAGCAGGCGAACAATCCAGCCTGCCACGCGAGCGTCGGATTTTTCGTCTCCTGATATACCGGTCCCATGATGAGCAGAATAAAAGCAAACAGGCTGGGGGTATTGATGCCGTACGGCAGCGCGGTCACATCGTCACGGCCTGTGCTGCGCATCAGTTGTCGCGCCTGCCAAGCGTAAAACAGGTTGCCGATGAGAATCGACACCGCCGCCCCAGGCAGGATGCGACCCGTGATCAGCTCAGACGGCAGCCCGCTCACCACTCGACACAACACGGCAATCAGCATGAGTTGGAGCAGGTTGTCGATGAACAAACCAAAGAATCCATCGAGGTCACTACGAACGAACCAGGAAGGAGTCGTCGGTGTTGGGTGTGGGGTATGAGGTGTTGGATGTATTGCCGCTTTCATTAAGGCGGCATGTTAGCGTGCAGCTTGAGAGTGGTCGAGGACCAGCTTGAAAACAACTTGCAGAGGAGAAATAATACAGCTCCCGTTATACATACAGGTTCGCTTCCATCAGACGTTTCCGCTCTAGTACCTTGTCGACGTCGTTGACACGGAGAATCTTCACTGTCACCCGTCCGTCCGGCGTCAGAGGACAAATTGTCGCCCATCCTACTCAAAATGCGCCGTCTACACCTGCGTACGTGGATTAAACAAAGGGACTAAGATTCTAGTGAGAGGCCGACGTTCGGTCCTTTATATCGATTACATCGCAAACAGGCCAAAGCAAGGTTGCGTTCATGAGTTTCTCCACCGTGTCGGCGCGGCACGATATGGTCTGGTTCGTGACGGTGAAATGCAGCCCTCTGCGGCAACAAGCAATACTCACACCGAGACATAGCACGTTCGGCAACCAGTTGGCGTAAACCGTTTGAGGCTTCTGATGGCATTATGACTGCTGCTGTAACTGTTTCGCAACTTGCGCCTTCAACATGATAAGGATGTCTTCAATGCGCTGTAGTTCATCAAGTTCCTGCTGTTCCGCGTCCCCTAACATTCCAGCAGCATTCAAGGGAAGTAGGCGGCCGAGACGTTCCTGCGCCCGCTCGGAAACATGGTAGCCCAGTATTTCTTGAGGAGTCGGATTCTGAGAAAGGAATTGAATCGCTTCTGTCGCTGTGGCCACAGTCTGGCGCCCAACGAGACTAAGCTCCAAAACTGTCGAGAGCCAAGCATTGAGAGGCCGTAGCCGCTCGGCTAACTCTTCAGAAACTTGCCCCAGTACCTGAGCCATACCGCCCTCCTGACAAAACAGAGACTATTGTTGGTATTATCGCATGGTATAGGGAGGTTTGTATCCTATCGTTAGTGCCTCTTACTACAACAAGATCCTGGAAATTTTCTCCACAACATGCAATGTTTCTCGTTCAACGCCGTCGATGGGGAGAAACACCGACGTGAGTGAGCAGGGAAGCCATATTTACGATGTGTTCATCAGCTACAGCTACAGTTCATTCCTGGATTACGCTGCGCTTCATCCAGGCTACATTCTTTCCGTTCACGAATCCGTCGCATACACTTCCCAACCACCGCCGAGCGCTTTGTAGAGAGTAAGCAGTTGTACGATCACCGAGGTTTCGTTTTGCGCCAATGCGTCCTGGCTTACATAGAGCGCACGCTGCGCGAGGATCACGTTAAGAAAATCCGTCAGCCCCCCGGTATAACGCTCGTTGGCCAGTTCCAACGCTTCACGGTCGGCCTGCACGGCGGCAATAAGCAGTTGACGACGTTCTTGTTCCCTAGCGTATCCCACCAAGGCGTTTTCCACCTCTTCAAGCGATTGCAAGATGATGCGTTCGTAACGAGCGAGCGCCTGTTCTTGTCGTGCATCTTGTACGCGAATGTTCGCACGGATACGACCAGCGTCGAAGATCGGCCAACGGATCATGGCTCCGGTAGTCCAAAATCGACTCGGCCACTCCGCCAAATCAGTAACATCCAGACTCTGTAACCCAAGCGCGCCGGTGAGCGAGAAGCGTGGAAACAAGTCAGCCGCCGCCACGCCGATACGAGCAGTCGCCGCCGCTAGTTCGCGCTCCGCACGGCGGATATCCGGTCGACGACGTAATAGATCCGATGGGAGACCAATATCACCAGTCAGCGCCGCTTGCGGAATAGGTGTTTGTGGAGATAACTCCTCAAGAAGCGTCGCGGGCGCTTGCCCTAGGAGCACTCCTAGCCGATGGATCGCGCGCTGCACTCCGTTTTCCAAGGGCGGCACTTGCGCGCGAGTGCTGGCTAATAACGAGAGCGCTTCCGCCGCATCAAGCTCACTCGTCACCCCGGCTTGGAACCGCACACGTGCGATCTCCAGGCTTTCCCCTTGCGCCGCAATATTTTCCTGGGCGATGGTCAGCCGATATTGGAACCCGCGTAGTTCGACGTAATTACGCGCCACATCCGCCAAAAGGGTCACCAAGACATCCCCACGACTTTCTTCGGCGGCGGCGATGTTCGCCTCCGCCGCTTCCACGGACCAACGCACTCGGCCAAATACATCGAGTTCCCAGCTGGCGTCAAAACTGGACTGAAAGAAATCCTGCTCGCCGCTGAAGCCGAAGACGTTTCCGCTGCTACCGTCGCTTCCGCCTCCCGAAATGTTTGAGGGCGTGGAGATGACATTTTCGCTACGACGGCTCCGCGTGTAGCTGCCCAAAACATTCAGTGAAGGCCAGGCGTCCGCCGCCACTATCGTGCGCGTGGCTCGAGCTTCACGAATACGCGCCTCGGCTTCGCGCACGTCGAGGTTCGCATGCACGGCTTTCTCAATGAGAGAGAGCAGCAGCGGATCGCTCAACGTCGTCCACCAGCGGGTCAACTCCGCCGGTGGGCGAGTAGGGGGTTGGGCTTTTCCCTCTTCAGTCTGACTCTCCTGGACAGCGCTCCACGTCGCGGGAAGGGATAAATCTGAAGTGCGAGCACGAGGCGTAATCATGCAGCCTTGAAGACTGACAGCTAGCAAGACACCTACTAGACCGCCACGGTAGAGATGAGCACTAAACAAGGACCGCGTCATTCCCGCGAAAAAGAGGCGGCAGGTAGCCTGGATGAAGCGTAGCGGAATCCAGGGGTGAACGAGGAACTGAAGAAGAATATCCCGGATTCCACTTTGTTCCATCCGGGCTACGGGCTGTCCTGGGTGTAGCCGAAGGGCGGGCAGGATGGAACTGAATCTATTGAGATATATGGAACGGACGACTACCCTGCTAACATATTCTCTCATTACTCCTCGACATCTCCCACAAACAATATTTACGATTACAGCGCCGCGCTCGACGTTTCCCGACGTTCTTCCAGAAATTGTTCCGTCTCGCTCGGAAGCTCTTCTTCAGCCAGAGCAATGGCTGGCGGCACCGTATTGAAACCGAAATGCTCCGCCATGCCGACGACCAACAGATACACGACGGGAACGACGAGTAGCGTAAACATGGTGGAGAAAGTCAACCCGCCGACAACCGCGGCGCCGATGGGTTGTCGACTTTCGGCGCCGGCGCCAGTAGCCATCAACAAAGGAACAGCCCCAAGGATGGAAGTGACACTCGTCATCAATATCGGACGGAACCGATTTTTCCCCGCCTCTAGCACGGCGTCAGTCATGTTTTTCCCACGCGCGCGCGCTTGATTAGCATATTCTACCAAGAGAATCGCGTTTTTTGACACCAAACCAATGAGCAAAATCAGCCCGATTTGGCTGTAGAGGTTCATCGTATTCCCAGTCGCCCAAATCGTGGCCAGTGCGCCAAAGACCGCCAGTGGCACACTCACCAGGATAGTGATCGGATGGAAGAAGTTTTCAAACTGGGCGGAGAGCACCAAGTACACAAACACTAACGCGATGGCGAAAGTCAGATATATTTCCGCGGACGATTCAACAAATTCGCGCGCCGCCCCACCAAGCGCTGTGGTAAACCCTGGCAGTATTTCTTCCTGGGCAATTGTCTGCACCTTGGCCAGGGCGCCGCCAAGGGTGGCGCCCGGCGCGAGACTAGCGGTAATAGTCGCGGACCGTTGGAGATCATAGCGGTTCAAGCGCGCCGGGGCCGCCACCGGCACAACGCGGATCAGGCCGGACAGCGGCGTCATCGAGCCGTCACGCGCCCGCACGTAAATGTCATTGATCTGATCGGGAATACTACGGAACGGTCCGGATAGAGCGGTAATGACGTCATACTGTTTATTGCGCAAAATAAACTCATTGACTTTTGTCTGCGCAAGCAAAACCTGCAAGCTTTGTGCGATCGAAGCAATCGGCACCCCGACGTCCGCCGCGCGTTCCCGATCAAAAACGATATTGAGCTGCGGGTTATCAAGCCGCAGATCCGTATCGATATTAATCAACTCAGGCAGTTGCCGTATGCGCCCCAGGATCGCATCGGTCACCTGCGTGAAGTCGTCAAGGCTGGCCGTCTCGCTCTTCATGATAAATTCAATATCATTAACGCTACGTTGTCCCAGCGAAGGCAGATTGATGGGGAAGGCAAAGGCTCCAGGATAGCCGAAGAATTCCGGAAATAAGCGCCCAACGATCTGTTGTTGTTTGACCTCTCGTTCATCCCACGGACGCAAACGTGTGAAGACAACGCCATCGCTCGTATTCGGCGGCCCGCCAATGCCAAGACCAATCGCCGCAAAGAACCCCTCCACCTCGGGAATTTGTTGAACTCGCTTTTCCACTTCGTCGAGCGTAGTAAACGTGTAGGCCAGAGTCGAGCCTTGCGGCGCGCGAATGATGGTAAGAAATTGTCCACGATCTTCGATCGGCACAAGGGTCGACGGAATGATGCGAAACATCCATATGGTAAGAATTACGTTCGCCACTAGAAAGAGAAAAATCGGCAGGCGATGGCGCACCGCCCAAGTCAGCACACGTTCGTAGCCGTAATTCAACCCCACAAAGAAGCGTTCGATCAAGAGATAGAGCCGGCCGTGCGAGCGCGAGACGTTCAGGAATTGGGAGCAGAGCATCGGAATAAGCGAAAGCGCCACGAACAACGAAATGAGAATGGAGCCGGCCATCGTAAGCGAGAACTCACGAAACAGCTTCCCCGTGCTTCCCGTCAACAGCGAGAGTGGAATGAACACAGCGGCAAGGGAGATCGTCGTCACAATGACGGCAAAGGAGACTTCTTTTGCGCCACGACGCGCCGCAAGCATCCGCTCTTCTCCTAACTCCTGTCGCCGGTAAATATTCTCCATCACCACGATGGCGTCGTCCACCAGTAAACCGGTCGCCAACACGAGAGCAAGCAAAGTCAACACATTGACCGAAAAACCCAACGCATAGAGTACGGAAAGCGTGCCAATGAGTGACACCGGCATAGCTATCGACGAAATAACAGTCGTGGCGAACGAGCGGAGAAAAAACATGTTTACCAACAACACGA
>JBFWZL010000336.1:0-7436 GCA_050185455.1 Binatia bacterium
CGAAAAAGCCAACATGGAACTGCGCGGAAAGCGCTCGATAGAACGAGATTGCAACGAGGAGAGATTCTAATGCCGAGAGCGCCGTTCCGGGGAATTTGTCAGGCAACTCCGTCTTCCCGCCTCGGTCGATCAAACTAAAATCCATGCGGAATTCCACGACGGCGAGCTGCGCGTTACTCTGCCGAAGATCCGGACGGAAAGGAAGCCGCAGCCATGACAACGCCCACCACGACTACCCCAGACTCGGCACAAGTTACCCTTCAACCCGCCCCCCCAGCGGTTGAACTCACGGCTGAAGAGATACGCTTTCGGCCCACACTCGATAGCGATTTTCAGACTACGGCAAACCTTACCCCGGGACACGACTTCATCGGCCAAGAGCGCGCCCGCGCAGCGCTAGAACTCGGGCTTGGCATTGCCAGTAGCGGGTTTAACATCTTCGTATCGGGATTAACCGGCGCTGATAAATTAGAAGCGTTGCAACATTGGATCGCGCGGCTTGCCGCGCAAGTTGCAACGCCGGGAGACTGGGTTTACGTGCATAACTTCGCCCACCCCGATGAGCCGCGAGCCATTACGCTCGGCCCCGGCAAAGGAAGTCAGCTCAAGCACTTGATGAATGACCTGGTCAAAACACTGAGAGAAGAATTACCGAAAGCGTTTCGTCAAGAAGCATTTGACAAAGAAAAAACTCAGCTCAAGGATAAATACATTACCCGAGCGCAGGAGCTGAGTACGGAATTAGAAAACTACGCTCGGGAGAAAGGGTTCGCTATTCAACCCGGCCCTGGCGGCAACATTCTGTTGATCCCTATTATTAATGGCCGCCCTCTAGAAAGCCCCGAAGAATTTTCCCGTCTCAGCCCCGAGGAACAAAAGCGTATTGAGGAAAATCAACGGCCCGTCGCCGAAGCAATGGCGGCATTTACGACGAAGCAACAAGAAATTCTCCGCGCCATGTCGGAAGACGTGCGGCTGGTTGAAAGACGCTTCGGGGACGCGATTTTGACTCCGCTGCTGACAAACATTAAACAGGAAATGGAGAACCCCGAAGTTGATGAGTATCTGAACCAGGTCAAGACGCACATCATCGAAAACCTCGATGATT
Source organism: Binatia bacterium (assembly GCA_050185455.1). GTDB lineage: Bacteria > Desulfobacterota > Binatia > Bin18 > Bin18 > SYOC01. Next base: position 1,109 of record JBFWZL010000336.1, read on the forward strand.
TCAAAACGCAGGATCATCAGGGGCCGGCGTTGCCCTTCATGCCGCCAATGCCACAACGTGAGTTGTTTCTCGAATACGAGGTAAATGTGGTGGTCGATAACGCCCACACCCAAGGTGCGCCGGTCCTGATTGAGAGTTCGCCGACATATCTCAACCTGTTTGGCACGATTGAACGCGTGGTGGACCGCGGTGGTCGCCTCGTCACGAATTTTACCCGTATCAAATCCGGCTCCCTCCTGCGCGCGCACGGCGGCTACCTGATGTTCAGTCTAGAAGATGCTCTCACCGAACCCGCGGTATGGAAAACCCTCAAGCGCACCCTGAAAAGCGGACGGATTGAGATGGAGACTTACGAACCGTTCGCGATGTTCTCTACTTCCGGACTGAAACCAGAACCCGTACAGATTCAGGTCAAGATTGTTGTAGTCGGCAGCCCCATGCTCTACCACCTTCTGTACACGCTGGATGAAGAATTCCACGACATTTTTAAGGTCCACGCCGATTTTCGTCACTCGATGAAGCTCAACCCGGAACATCTCGCGGCCTACGGGAAGTGGGTGGCGCAAGTGAGCCAAAAGGAGAATCTCCCGCATTTCGATCGCTCCGGTATTGAGCGTCTAGTGGAATTTGGCGCGCGTCGCGTCGGCGATCGACAAAAAATCTCCGCGGCATTCGCCGAGATCACCGACCTTGTGCATGAAGCTGCATATTGGGCGCGCAAAGACAATGGCCACGCAGTCTCTGCTCGCCACGTCCAAAAAGCAATCGATCAACGCATCTTCCGCTCTAACCGCATCGAAGAGGAAATGCGCGACCTTATCACCGAAGGCACTATTCTTGTCGATATAGACGGGAGCAAAGTCGGGCAGGTCAACGGGCTCTCCGTCCTGCAAATCGGCGACTACAGTTTTGGCCGTCCCTCCCGTGTTACCGCAAGCGTCGGGATGGGACAGGCGGGCATCGTCAACATTGAACGGGAATCGCGCCTCAGCGGTTCCATTCATGATAAAGGGCTGCTGATTCTCTCCGGCTATCTGCGCAACCGTTATGGGCAAAACAAACCGCTGGCCTTGTCCGCTAGCTTGTGTTTTGAACAATCTTACTCCGGCATAGAGGGCGATAGCGCATCTTCAACCGAGCTGTATGCGCTGCTCTCTCGATTATCAGATCTTCCCATTCGCCAGGACATCGCAGTGACCGGTTCAGTCAACCAATGGGGAGAAGTGCAAGCAATTGGCGGCGTCAACGAAAAGATTGAAGGATTTTTCGACGTCTGTCAGGAGCACGGCTTGACCGGCCAGCAAGGCGCCATGATTCCCGCGTCAAACGTGCGCAATCTCGTATTACGAACGGATGTGATCGAAGCCGTCGAGCAAGGCCGTTTCCACATCTACCCGATTCGCACCATCGACGAGGGCATCACCCTGCTCACCGGTGTCCGGGCGGGAACAGAGGATGAAGCGGGCACGGTGAATGGTCTTGTCAGCCGACGCCTTCTCAAACTCGCCACCGACCTCAAAGCCTTTGCGGTCAGCGGAGAAAGTAGGGCCAAATCTCCATCAACGGACGATGGAAAGGATAAATGAACGTCTCCAGTCATTTTGCTTAAATGAAGAAAAATGGCACGGCAAGTGCCGGAAAAGGAGAGGGAAGAAGGGCGTACATGTTTATGACCGAAATCTTAGGACGGTGCAGCACGCTTGAACAACGTGTCGCTAAAATCTATGAACAATTCGGGCACAGTCTGCCTAATGATGAGTTGCCACTAAAAAGTTTCTGGCTTGGGCTTTCCGCGGAGGAGCGCCAACACGCGCGGGCGCTGGCGGTGGAGAAGGCGGCATTAGAGTTCGAAGCCGATCCTGGATACTTCATGCCGGAATATCCCGCCAAACTAGTTGCGCTCGACACCATGCTCAAACAGATTGAAGAAAAAGCGCGTCAAGGCGTAACAAAAGATGAAGCATTTCACTTAACGCTCGACCTGGAACAGTCAGAGCTCAACATGATCTATCGCGACTTGGTGCTGACCGGGCGAGCGGCCCTCAAGTTGATGGCGAGACACGTTGATCAATCGTTGAATTTGCCGCAACATCAACGGAATCTCGTCGAAGGGATAAAGCGATTCCTCCCCGCGAATTCCGTGCAACAGCGCGCGGATGAATGGCTGAACCTGCACCGTATCCCACTTCGGTGAAAGGCGCGGTGTCGTTAGAAAAAGAACTCGGTCTTAACCTTCCCGAATAATACACACTTTTTCCGCTGCTGAATCGAAGAAATACCCCGACCCGCCTTCGCTCACGAGTTGCATAAGTTTCGCGGGTTCCGTAACACGCATGCCCCCAAGCACATGGACCCCTTTGGCGAAGAATGGCGGCGGCCAGGAAGAGGCTGTCGGTCCGGCAAGAACAACCGACCGCGCACTACAGGCGGCTTGAAGTAGCGAGTCGAGCCCTCCTTCAACGAGCGCCGAACCAGTAATAATCACCACGCTCGCTTCTGAAAGTGTCTGGACGGCCATCTCAGGAGGTCTCCAGAACATTCTTTCATCTGCTTTCAACGCCTCTTTGTGTTTGTCCACCACCCGCAAACCCGCAATCTGACCTTTCAGTTTCTTGATGAACGGCACGAAGGCGCCAACCATGGCTACAATATCGCTAGCGCGAATCTCCGCCGCCGCTAACGCATCCAACCCGGCGACACAGCGCCCTCCGATGACACCGTGGCGTTCCAAGACAAGAGCAGCAAGCGCATTGAGCGTGGCGATGCCTACGGCTCTTCGCAACGGCCCAGGCGCGGTCGCATAGGTAGCTAAGTCCCAGACATTTTGTCCGCTGAGCCGTCCGGCCGGCGGCGCTGAAGCGGCGGACTTAGGACAACATACCGTGTCGCTCAAATCACGCGGCGTAAAGGCAACGCCGACATGTCCGCTCGATAGACGCGCGGCAGTATAGAACACGCCGATGCGCACATCCGTGGCGACAAGGTTCTCATCCCGAATCACGCTCTTTATCCCGGCTCGCCAATCATCGACCACAGTACTCATGCCAGAAGACACCTTTCAGGCGGGAGTTATCATCGTGTGGAATAAATCTATTTCCACAAACAAGACGAACATGAAGATCTTATTTCGCGGCCTCTTTCGGCAACCGCGCCACCAACACCGGACACGGCGCGTGCCGTACGACGCGTTCAGCGACACTGCCGAGCAACACATGCGCTAATCCAGTGCGTCCGTGCGATCCCATGACGATCAGATCGGCAGGTTCTTTCTCGGCGGTCTGGCAAATTTCCCAAAATGGGTCGCCGGTGACAGCGCGCGGCTCAACCACGACTGGACTAGAGCCCTTTTTCGCCAAGAATTCTTGCAAACGCTTTTCCGCGTCAGCAACGATCTCGTCTTCCATCTTTTTCAGGTCGAGGAGATACACACTTTCGGGATACCCAAGTGAAGTGAACAATTGTGCGGCGTGGAGCAGAATCACTTTTGCCCCCCACTTCTCTGCCAGCCCGACTGCCCAAGCATATGCATGCTCCGCGTATTCAGAAAAGTCACAAGGAACAATGATGGTTTTGACTTGCATGCGACATTCCCTCCTCTATGTTAGGTGTTGTATTTCGCGCTCATGGCATTCTCTAAAGATGTGAGCCATTCGCATTGACACTTGTTCTTACTTCCGCAAATGATTATTCGCAAGAACAGGAACAAAGCCGATTTCTTATTCCCAAATATAGGAAGATTTTCATCTCTGCGTGAGGCGCGTCGAAGTGAAGCCTGCCTAGCGGTCAGGCTGGAGCTTTCTTCCCGACAACAAGCACTGGACAGGGGGAGAGCCGCACGACTCTTTCGGCGACACTACCGAGCAACACATGTCCTAGTCCTGTTCTTCCGTGCGAACCCATAACAATTAAGTCGCTTCGCTCTTCTTCCGCCGTCTTACAAACGTCCCATGATGGCTCCCCAATCATCACTCGGACATCCATAGGCGTGTGCTCATGAGGAATTTTGGCAACAAACGTGTGCATTCGTTCTTCAGCTTCCGCGCGCAGTCCAGCTTCAAAATCCACCGCGTTGAAATGCGAGCCCATCAATACGGGTGGATAGCTTGGCCGCGGCACAACGTGGAGCACCAAGATGCAAGCACGCCACTTCTCCGCCATTCCTATCGCCCAACTGCACGCTTTCTCTGAATATTCGGAGAAATCAAAAGGCACGAGAATTTTGTGAATGTTCATGACACAGTTCCTCCCGTTTCAGGTTTCGCGCGTTGATTCCTTAAGCGCCCGCATAATATCCTCACGAGCAATGATCCCGACGAGTTGTTTGTCCGGCGCCAGGACAGGGAAACTCTTTGCTTTAAGATTCACCATCAATTGCAGGGCCCGCGTAAGCGGCGCGGCAGGTTCAACGTGTACGATTGCTTCCGTCATGATCTCGCCCACCGTACGTTTCATGATCTCATCGTAGTGAGGGAGGAGTTGTCCCGTGGTAAACGCAAACGCCTTCAGAAAATCGAACTTCGTCACGAGCCCAATCATCTCTTTCTTTTCCACTACAGGAAACGCATTGAAATCATGCTTGGTAAACAAACCTTCGAGTTCATGCAACGTGGTTTGACGCGAAATGGTTTTCACCTGTCTGGTCATGTATTGGCCGACTGTGCATTCAAGAAAACGATACATGGCTCCTCCTTCCAGACCTTGTTTTCTGGAGTATGACACCGCAACTCAGGATGAACCAGCAAGCCCGGCGCCAGGCCGGTGGCGGATCATCTCTCGATCTCGTATAACGTACCGTTATGTGGAGCCCAGTTACGATGCCTGTCACATTGACTGTGACACTAGCGTTGTCTTTATTCCTTTCCGCATTACCAAGCACGGCCCAAGAAACAAGGCCCCAGGAAGTCCCCTCTTTTTCTTTGGCTGAAGCACTTGAGCGCGTCCATACGGTGGCTCCACAACGACGCGCCGCTCAGGCTCGTATCCAGGCCGCTGAAAGCGCCATGCGTCAAGCGAATCGTTTTCCTAACCCTTCTCTTGATCTCCACCAAGAAAACCTTGGCGCTGGCGCGCCAATCGATCAAACTCTTGATATATTCGCCACCATTAGCCAGCCAGTGGAAATTGGCGGCAAACGCGCGGCGCGGACTGCCGTTGCGGCGGCGGATGTGAAAACTGCTCAAGCCGCCGTTCGTCAAGCCGAACGGAATCTCACACTAGAAACCGTCCGCTTATATCTTAATGCTCTGCAAGCTTATTCACTCACCAAGTTCCTTTCTCGCAATCAGGAAGAGTTACAAACGCTTGTGATTGCCATGACTCGACGGGTGGCGGAAGGTTATACTGCGGAAGCAGATTTGATGAAGTTTCATACGGAAATAGCGCGATTGGAAACCCAATTCATGCGCACGAAGTTGAAATTCAACCAGTCCATTCTCGAACTCTCCGCGCTCCTTGATCTTTCCACTCCTCTTAGTGGGTCCCGCCTCGTCATGCCGCCGATGATTGATCCTCCGCCTGGCGATCCTACCGTATTAGCCCAACAAGCCGTGGAACACCAACCCGAGATCCTCGCCGCCCAAGCCCGGCTCGACCATGCTCGTCACACGCTGGTTCTGGAAAAAGCACGGCGCCTCCCTGATCCTGCCCTTACAGCGGGCTATAAACGCGCCGGAGGAGCAGATACCCTTGTTACTGGTGTGAGTGTGCCGCTGCCAGTGTTTGATCGCAACGCGGATAATATCGACCGCGCCACGGCGGAAGAACACGCGGCGGCCCTGGACTTGGAGGCCTTACGTAAACGGCAACTTGCAGCGACGGTAGCGCTGGCGCAAGCTGCCCAGGAATTGACGGAACGAGCCCGCAACATTGACCGACAATTACTGCAACCAGCGGAAATAACGCGCAACGCCGCGCGCGCCTCCTTTCGTGAAGGAGCGGCGAATATTTTGCAACTGGTGGATGCTGAACGTGTCTACACCGAAGCGCGCCGAGAAGCGCTGGAACTTAAACTTGAAGCCTACGCTAAAACATTTGAGGCGCGTTTGCGGTTAACTAAGGAAGGACAACCTTGACCTCTCTTCGAGAAGATTTGCCGCTTTCATCTTACTCCCTCTCCCGCCAACGAGTACGCACCCTGCTGGTCGTGCTGACGGCAACCGCCCTGCTTTCATTTCTAGTATATTTGGGTCTCCAATGGGGAAAGGAAGAGACCGTAGCGCCCTCCCCTGACGCCGCCGTCACGGAAGAACGGTCGCTTGTTCTGACAGACTCTGTACAGCGGGATGCCGGAATCACAGTCGAACCAGTGCAGTCCCGCATGCGGCTCAGT
>JBFWZL010000337.1:0-7418 GCA_050185455.1 Binatia bacterium
GACTCTACGGACTCAGAACTCAGTGAGGCTCACAAATTGGCGGTAGCGCCGTTCGATATCATCACGGGTGAGGGTATGGAGGCGACGTAAACTAAAATCTTCGACCACACACGAGGCGACCCCGCTGCCGTAAACAATCGCCTTGCGCAAACTAGCTTCCGACAGATCGTTAACCTGCGCCAGGTATCCCATGAATCCGCCGGCGAACGAATCGCCAGCTCCCGTGGGATCAAACACTTCTTCCAGTGGATAGGCTGGCACGGCGAAAATCGAATTCGGCGCAAACGAGAGCACGCCATACTCGCCACGCTTGATCAACAACGTTTTCGGACCCATATCGAGGATCGTCCTGGCCGCACGGACAATGTTCCGCTCACCGCTTAATAAACGCGCCTCCTCGTCGTTAATGACGACGAGATCCACGTTCTGTAACAGTGCAACAAGTTCCGCGCGCGCACCTTCAATCCAATGGCTGATCGTATCGCACGCCACCATCTGTGGCGTGCGCGTTAATTGGTCGAGAACGCCGCCTTGCAGACTGGGATTGATGTTGGCCAAAAATACGAAAGGGGAGTCCCGGTAGCCATCAGGCAGAACAGGAGAGAAATCTGAAAAGACATTGAGTTGGAGATCCAAGGTATCGCGGATGTTCAGGTCCTCATGGTAGCGACCTGTCCAGCGAAAAGTCTTTCCCTTTGCCACTGTCAGCCCGGTCAAATCGATGTTGCGAGAGGCCAAGAAATCGCGTTCATGAGCGGGAAAATCCTCTCCCACGACAGCAACAAGTTTGACGGGAGCAAAATAGCTGGCCGCCACGGCGAAATAGGCCGCGGATCCGCCAAGCACTTCGTCCGCTCTTCCGGAATGCGGCGTTTCAATTGTGTCGAACGCCACCGAACCGACAACCAGAATGCTCATCCCCTCTCCCTCACTCCCCAAGATATTTGCCGACAATAGGACTTAGCTCCTGCTTGACCGACGGCGGAATCACTGAACGGTCTGTAATAATAGCATCCTTCAGGGCATTGATGCAGGGACAACTCCGTGCCCGCGCAAGGCGTGGGATTGCCTGGCGAATGATGGCTTGTGCAGTCGTGACGTTTTTACGAAGGATCGCCAGCACGTCTTCGATTACCACGTCTCCGTGCTCGGTATTCCAGCAGTCATAATCAGTCGCCAACGCTAGCGTGGCGAAACACAGCTCTGCTTCACGCGCGAGTTTGGCTTCCTGGAGATTCGTCATGCCGATAATGTCGGCCCCCCAGCTCCGATACAAATACGACTCCGCACGGGTCGAAAATTGCGGCCCTTCCATACAAACGTACGTTCCGCCTTGATGAATCGTCGCGCCGATTTCTCGCCCTACCTCAGCTAACAGTTGCGTCAGCTCGCCACACATCGGGTCAGCAAAGGATACGTGCGCCACAATGCCGCGGCCAAAGAACGTCCCGATGCGCCCACGAGTTCGGTCAATGAATTGATCAGGAATGACGATTTCACCTGGAGTAATTTCTTTTTTGAGACTGCCTACCGCGCTGACAGCGATCAGCTGTTCCACTCCAAGTTTTTTCATCCCATAGATGTTTGCCCGGAAATTCAGCTCCGAAGGTAGAAGACGGTGACCACGTCCATGTCGAGGTAAGAAGACAACCCGCACGTCATCGATTTCACCAATAAAATAGTCGTCCGACGGCGCACCGAACGGAGTATCAACTGAAACCCACTCTCCTTTGTGAACACTGCTCATTTGATAGAGGCCGCTGCCGCCAATCACGCCAAGTGTTGTCACGCTCTCGTTCCCTTCTCCTCAGAATTCTTCATCTCAGCTCTTCTCCCGTCTCTCTCTGTCCAGGTTTAGGACGAAGGCCGACAGGAGGATATGAAGCGGCCAATTGTCCGCAGGCGCCTTGCACATCTTGACCGCGACTTTCTCGAATCGTGGCGTGTATACCTTTGTCAAGTAAAATCTGTCGAAAATGCTCAAGACGAGGACGGGCAGTTGGCAGAAAGAAAGTCCCGGGAAATGGATTGAATGGTATCAGATTCACCTTAGCGCGCAGACCATGGAGCAACCGCACCAACCGCCGGGCATCCTCGTCACTATCGTTCACCTGGTCGAGCATCGTGTACGCAAACGTGAGCCGTTTGCGCGGTGCAACCGGTAAAGTCCGACATGTCTCTAGTAACTGCTCAAGCGGATACCGCCGGTTAATCGGCATGAGTTCATCGCGCACCCGATTCGTCGTCGCGGTCAGTGAGATGGTCAGGTTCACATTTGTTTCTTCTAACAACTGACGCATCTGCGGCACCAAGCCGACGGTCGAGACCGTAACCCTGCGTGGGGAAAAGTTGAATCCCCATTCCGAGGTAATAATGGAGAGCGCCTTCACGACCTGCTCATAATTCGCTAGCGCCTCCCCCATGCCCATAAATACTAAGTTGGTCAATCGGTCTCCAAGAGGTAAGCATTTCTGTACTTCCCAGACTTGGTTGACAATCTCCCCCGTTGTGAGATCCCGTATAGGCCGCACCTGCGCAGTGGCGCAGAAACGACATCCCAACGCGCAACCGACCTGGGAAGAAATACAAAGCGTAAGGCGATCCTCCATGGGAATCAGGACACTCTCGATGTGACGTTGGTCGGCCAGAGAGAAAAGAAACTTACGAGTGCCGTCGACGGCCGACGCGACATGAGAACAGGTCAGCCGGGCAACGGAAAATTCCTGGCTTAGCAGAGTACGGAGCGAAGTTGTAAGGTCGGTCATTTCCGCAAACGACGTCGCTCCTTTTTGATAAATCCATTTGAGCGCTTGTCGAGCACGAAACGGCTTCTCCCCTCGTTCGAGGAGCCAAGCTTCAAGCTCGGTTTTGGTAAATTCCTTGATGTCCATTGCAGCGTGTTGCATGTAACGTGTTGCGTTGCCAATAACCTCCGAGTCCGCGGAGCACGCATCACGTTACAGATCCTGTGCGTCAGCGCGATTGAATCTCCATTTCGCCGAAGAAATAAGCGATTTCCCACTTTGCCGTATCGGGACCGTCGGAACCATGAGCGGCATTCTTCTCAACATCGGTCGCCCAATCTTTCCGAATCGTACCGATGTCAGCCTTTGCCGGGTCGGTTGCACCCATAAGGCGACGGTTCGTTTGAATAGCATCTTCACCTTCGAGGACGGAAACAAGCACTGGTCCCGACGACATGAACGTCGTCAGGCTATCGAAAAAGGGACGTTCTTTATGAACAGCATAAAAACCTTGCGCTTCCGCTTTACTCAGCGTAATCATCTTCGTCGCAACAATTTTTAGTCCGGCGTTTTCAAATCGTCGAAGGATATCACCAATAGCATTTTTCTTCACTGCGTCAGGCTTAATAATGGATAACGTACGCTCTTTCATTGCATCCCTTTCTCGTAGCCGCAGTAGTGTATCGACGAGCACTGAAGGGGTCAACGAGGGAGGAAACACTGTCTCGACATTATCAGCATCGTCTCAGGCCACTATATTTGTTACTGTTTTTATACCCACAGAACGAAATCACAGACAGTCGTTATTCTTCTCGTCCGCGCCGTGCGCTTCGTTTAAGGCGCCAAAAGACGCAGAGCTTTGTGGGTTGCAGTTAAGCGCTCTTCGTTCACCGGACTCACCGCAATCACCGGCATCGCGGTGCCGGCTTCGTGAAACGCCGCTAACTGTTCTTTACAAAGGCTAGGAGGACCGAAAATACACACCTCTTCAACCATTCGATCAGTGACGAGCGCCGCCGCCGTGCGGCGATCCCCCCGTCCCTGCCACAGTTCCTTGAGCGCATTGACTTCGTCAACAAAGCCGCTACGACGCCACTGCATGCGATAAAATGGCAATTGGGCGAAAAACGCCAGGTTATAGCGCGCGGCGGAACGCGCCTGTTCCAGATCCTCTGAAATGAACGTTGGAATGCTGACAATACAATCCACCTGGTCGGGATTTTTCCCGACGCGTTGCGCCGCATCCTTAGCGGCGCTCACTAAACGAGGAAGATACGACCGAGCGGGAAGAAACGGCATAATGCCATCTCCGACCTCACCACCAACTTCAGCAGTTTCAGCCGTCACAGAGGCAACATACACAGGCACGGAAAAGGCGGAAGGTCGAGGGCGGAAGAACGACCCGATGGGTTGCCCGCTCAACACTTTTTTCACGGTCTGTACGTATTCGCGCATGTACTGACGAGGTTTGTCCATCTTCATGCCCAGCGATTCGATTAACGGTCGGTGACTCACGCCAAATCCGAGCACTAGTCGTCCGTTCGACAGCTCAGCTATCGTCGCGGCGGTCATCGCGGCCAAGAAAGGATGACGAAAATAGATATTGGCGATATTCGTGCCGACCTGAATACGCGAGGTATTCAGGGCAATGGCTTCGGCGCAGGCAAGGGCATCGCCTCTACCCTCATTCACAAGAATCGCGGTAAAACCTTGCTCCTCCGCCAGCTGACCAAGTTCGATAAACTCTTTCGGCGGCCCTTCTGTCGCCGTCGATAAGACAACGCCGAGACGTTTCATAATAGTTTCTCCTTTTTTTTCTGCTTACTGATGAAGCGTTCTCTCGGCGCATGAAATACTGCACCCATGAGAGAAGACTTCCTTTCGCGCCTATTACTGATTAGTGTCTATGGGCGGCGCCTCTCCAGTCGGGGCAGCAGAGCCTGCTGGCTGCTCACCAGATGTAACGCTTTTCTTTTGCAACTTAATCATCCACGCCTGGGAATTTGAGGTGTCGAACACACCGACATCATCGCCAACCACCGTAAATTGATACCGTCCCGCCTGCGGACGTAGAGCAAGGTACAGTAAGATTGCTATCAAGAAAAAGAATTGCCAAGTCAACAGCCGTAAAAAACGCTCAATCTTCTTCATCTCCGCACCGGCTCCGACGTTAGAGCCCAAGTTTCCCACTTGCAGATCTTTTGCGGGCATATTTCCTCCCTGCTTAAATCCTAAGCACAACCGATTAACTAACTAATTTTTCTACAAATTTGCTCTCTGATTCACAGAGTTATCCACAGGTTATTCACAGGAGCTAAGGTACGGTCCTCTAGCTTGATTTCCCTCACCCTTTTGGTAAACCAAGCACCCGTTCACCAACCACATTGCGTTGGACCTCCGAGGTTCCGCCAGCAATCGTGAGCGCCGGTGCTCCCAAAGCAATACGCGCCCATTTGCCTCGTTCGATCGAGAAGAAAGAATCGCCTTCTTCAACTGCACGAGTTTGCAAGGAAGCCAAATCCGGCCCTGCCCCTGGCTCAGATAGCCCTTCACACCAGATTTCTTCCGCAGAAAGAATCTTGGGCAGATAGCGCCGCTTCTGTTTCTTTGTTCCCCAATGCATAATCACAGGACCAGCCATGACAAGCGCTAAAAAATTAGCTGGATGCGGAGCGCGCAGACGTTCGAGTTCCTGATGAAAAATCAACTGCTCCATCAATGTCGCCCCGCGACCGCCATACTCCTTCGGCCAATGAACGCCAACCCAGCCGCCTTCATGCATCTGTCTATGCCAGGCCAGATGGAAGCGAAAACGTTCGTCGGCAGACATTCCCCAGGTAAATTCCTCGGGGTCGTAGTCTGGAGGAAGAGCGGTTTCAAGCCAGGTACGCAATTCGCGACGGAAGGATTCTTCTTCGGCCGTAAAATGAAAATCCATGCCGTGATCCTTAATATTGATCGCAGTTGTATGAACGGGACGAGATTGTAGGGGATTCTTCTGATGCTGTCACGGGTGAGTGTTATTGTTTTTTTCCGCGTTCTGTGGTCTGTATGGTCAACGGATGTACTGACATGTATTGCATTGCTTAGAGACCGCAATAATGGCTGCACGCGAACGGTACTCTCAAGACACTAGCCAATGGGTAACTATGAAGTCTGAGATTCGGAACTCCATCTGGCAACTCTTGACTCAGCAAGGAGCCGTTCGTTTTCCCAGCGCCCACGGACGCATCCCCAATTTTGCCGGAGCCAATAAAGCGGCACGACTTCTACGCGAACTCACCGTCTGGCGACGCGCCCAAGTCATCAAAGTGAACCCCGATGCTCCACAGCTTGCAGTCCGACGGGCCGCGCTAGAAGACGGTAAGATACTCTATATGACCGTGCCGCGTTTGCGTGCGGAGAAGTGCTTTTTAGAGATCGATCCGCAAAAGCTGGGCAATAGGACGCTGTTAGCGGTCAATCTCCGTGGAGCCTTGAAGTATGGTCGTCTCGTCTCGCCACGTGAGATGCGTCACGCTGATCTCATTATTTGCGGGTCGGTAGCTGTCGGACGTGACGGCGCACGGGTAGGCAAGGGCGGAGGGTTTTCTGACCTTGAATACGGCCTTCTCCGCGAGGAGGGAAAAGTACGAGAATTGACGCCCATTATCACCACTATCCATCCCCTGCAGCTCGTTCCCTACAAAATCCCCATGTTCCCGCATGACCTCCCGGTTGATTTTCTCATTACCCCGAACGAAGTCATCGCCACCCGTTCTGTCTATCCCCGCCCCCGTGGGATCTATTGGGATCTGCTCCGCATTGTCAGAATCAACGCCATCCCCATTCTACGAAAGCGCATGCGTCAAGGCGGCTCAGGCACACGTCAAGGCGGATAGCGTTCCCTAGAAAAGAATCCTGCGAAGGTCTGGAATTGCGCTAATCGTAAGATCTGGATCTGGCACACCATCCGGCAATGTTGCGCCTTGCGCGTTCACCCAAGCCACCTCCATGCCCACTGTCTTCGCGCCGATAATATCGTCTTGCGGAGAGTCGCCAACAAAGAGAGCATCCACCGGTTCGACGCCAAGAGCAGATAAGGCGTCGGCAAAAATTTTGGGATGAGGTTTTCGCCAACCATGCTCGTCGGAAATGATGATATGGTGAAAATGAGCATCAACCTTCCCCGTCCGTAACACTCCTCGTGCAGTGGGTCCATGATCAAAATTGGACACGAGCGCAATGGCGTACGTTTGTTTTACCTGCGCCAAGAAATCGACATGATCTTCGGGGACAGCGGTCGCTCGAGCTAAACTCGCCATATGCGTTAGGGACAATTGCTCTGCAAGCACTTGCGTATCAGAGGACGCGGAAAAGCCAGCGCGGAGTAGCGCTTGCGAGAACCGGTGCACTGAGGAGAACTCCCGCAGGCTTTGGTTCCGTTCATCTCCTAGTTCTTTACTCACGTCTGATAATGCAGAAAGGAAGCGCGCAAAGGGCACGTCTGACGTTTTTTCCTCATAAAATAGACGTAGCCGTCCCATCGTAGAGCGAGAAGTTTGCCCGTTCCACTCGAATAGAGGGAGTTTGTCTCGATCGAACAAGGCAACTGTACCAAAAAGATCAAAAAGGACTGCTTGATATTTTTTCATAAAATACGGCTTCGTGAAGACATAAACGAGCGTTACAAAC
>JBFWZL010000338.1:0-7397 GCA_050185455.1 Binatia bacterium
GAAGGGCACACCGTCGATCTTTATTGCTGACAATATGGTACCGATGGTCCGGCAGATGGCCGGACCTCAGCATGGAGAGCTACTCGAGCAAGTGGCAGCCTGTGTGAGGACCTCTACCCAGTCGCCAATACAGCAGGCGGCGTGATGCTCCTACGCCACCTGCCCTCCGATGTAGAAAGAGCTACACCCGTGCTCAATGCACCCGGCTTTTCAAAGTGCCGACGGTGCCCTCGGTCTCCGCAGGGACGTCCTCGTAGGACTGTTCGTTGATCACGAACCTGGACAGGGCATCGCGTTCCTTGGCCGGTAGCCGGTTAAGTACCAGGCTCAGTTCCCGAAGCGCCGTGCGATCCTCGTGTGCATCATTGCCAGCGACCCCCGGCATCATCTCCGCATCGGCAAACTCCCGACGGCATCGGACTTCGCCGAGAAAATGGCTGATCATGATGCGGTGAACCCAGGCGTCAAAATTGATGCCTGGAATGAAGGAGGTCCGTGCCGCTAGAATTTTCAAAGCCACGTCCTGCGTCAGATCGTCCGCGGCCGCCTTGCTGCGAGTCAGGGCTAGCGCCCAGGCCCGCATTTTTGGGAGCAACGTAACCAGTTGACCTTCAGCCTCATGACACATGGCGCCGCTCGCGTGTGAAGTTTCGTGATCAAAGGCCAATAGGCGGTACACGTAACAGCTCATTTATTGTGCTAAACGTAATTGTGTTTAATCCCGCACCACCCCGGCGTTCTCTAGCATTCGTATGGCAGGTTTTATCGGCCCAGGGGTAGCGTCGCTCGCAGAGCGTTGCCGGGCACGCTTGCCCAACCACACCATGATGCCCTAAACGGAACAACATCATGACGTCGAAGCATACGCGCCGTCCCTCATAAAGACGAACTCCTAACGACGTATGCGACTGTGGGGCGGCCCAGGTCCCAGTCCGTCCAAATTCCAATGAGGGAGTTTGGCTATCCGCTAGCTAGTTCCTTCAGCGTCCCATCGATAGGACAATGACGGAAGCGTCGTTTGCATTCCACTCCATTGCCGCCACTGAACCGGTCTGGGAGATCCGCGCCTACTGCACTGGAAGGGCGTAACCGGCCCCTTGAGGCAGGTCTATCGGGAAAGCCTATATACCGCTCACAGATTCGTGTTGCTGTTTGCGCTGCTTGGTATTACATCAATGCATGATCTCATCAGCTGAGACCTCTGGGAGTCCCCAATGCAAATCCAAGAAAGCACCTCAATTCCAGATTCTCCCCCTAATATTGCGGCATGGGACTATATCGCAGATATAATTCTTTCGAACTCAGGGCTACGAAAGCAACTCCTATCGGCTTTCGTAACAAACCTCGACAGCATGATCGCTTGCATGGTGGAGAGTGTGGCCGATATCACTGCCCGTAAGCAGAGGCTGCTTATCACGGCGGATGCCAAGCGCCACGCAGCTACGGTAGTGCTCAACAAAACATTGGAGATGCGGCTGGTCGGGTAAGAGCCTGACCTGAAACGCCCTAGAAAGTCTAAGTGTCAACAATCATGTTCCGATCCGTATGATCCCTGAAAAGCGGGATCAATTCCGTTGCGCTGGCACGATCAACCATGTTGCCACTCTTTCTGGAAAGCGGCTGCGCTTTGCGCACCGTCAAGTGACGCTCCCCGTTCGTGCCGTCATGATGCTTGCTGCTCTTGAAAGCTGCCGCCCAGGCTTCGTTTCCGATCGGGTTCTCCTAACCCTCCTTGCTAATTTTACGGCCAGCCGACAGCGCGAGGACCGACAAGCAGCGCTAAGAGCAACGGCTTGGCGGCTCCGGCGAGAGTTCCTCTGCCTGGGACTGCCGGATGTGATTATACGGATCCTGGAGCCTAGCGGGTCTGGATATAGACTGCTTGTGCCGGTTATGGTCCCGCTAAACAATGCCCAAGGTGATGTCACCCTCCCGCGATTCGTTTTGGAACCGCGGACATCTCCCGCGAATTCAATCCTTACGTCGGGTCAGAAACGGCAAGATGGGGGGAGGCTTGAAAGGGAGGCAATATGGACGAGACGACCAGTACGCTACTTGCGAGATTAACTGCACTAGAGATCGCTTTTGCCGCCATGCTGCAGTTCGTGTCAGAGGATGCAAAGGACGCAGCAACGTCAGCGTTGATGGCCTGGGAAGAAGTGGCAGACCGGCTCAGCACGCGCTCTAAGGATCCGACGGCCGCAAGGGACCTGAATGAAAAAGGTAACCAAGCCCGACGATTACGAGAAATGATCAGAAATCCACCGCCGCCGCATACACCACCAACGGCCCGATCGCCTACCAGGTGACTGGGGTGCAGCCGCCTTGGGGGAGCTTGGGAGGCATTGGGGCATGTTGTACGGCAAGACCGCATGTCCGCTGTGCAGCTGAGGTGGCTCGCCGCACCGAGGGCGAGCCATGAAGAAATTTGGTGTGGGATTTGTCGGCACATTGCCAAGATGAAGAACGTCGATCCACGCGCCTGGCTCGCTGACGTGCTTGCACGCATCGCCGATCATCCCGCTGCGCAGCATCAGACTCGTGTGCTCGGGTGGAAGAGGGGATGCAGGGCGGCTCAGCCAAACCTGGAGATAGGGGCAATGATCGGGAACATCTTGCGCTGGCGCTCCTTCGACTGCATTCCAAATGCATGATATCCGGTGTACAATGCCGCATGGGGCGGGCGGCGCTCAACTGGACGATTGAGCGGCTCGCTAGGGCTGCGGGCGTGAACAAAACAACAGTAACCTTTATCGAGTGCGGTAAGGTGACGCCCAAGCCGGCCACTATCGAGGCCCTGCGCGGCGTAATGGAATCCGCTGGCGTCCAGTTCATCGACGGCGGCGCCCGCCTTATCGAGCTGCAGGCGGCTTCTCCTCCGACGTCCACAACCACCGGCCCCGTACGGAGCAACAAGCGACAACTGTCTATCAAAATCCTGGCCGCCTTCCATGTGGCCTGTGACGACCTCGACCTCGAACTCGCCGAGCGGCTCCTGCGCATTCTAGAAAACGTGCTCACGCAGCACCTGAAACGCGTGCACGACAAGGACAAACGTAGCCAGGAGAACTTAGTGACCGCATATCAGCGGCTCTGGGAGCTGCGTCGATCGCGGTCCTTAGACTTAGATGAGGGGTTTGCTGTGTTTCCAGAAAAGATTCGAAATAGGACCTGAGTCTAATGCTCGGGTGGGGGTGCTGAAGGGACGGGCCTTTGTGCCGGCCGGATTCCATGGCGTCCTTCCTCCGAAGGCGATCTGTGCTGAGCCACCGCAAGAGATCAGGGAAAGGTTGCAGTCGTTGAGGGCGACCTGATCGCGCTGGACGCTGGCGGCGAATGAAGCGAATGCATGAACCGCATTCAGGTACTGTACTGCGAACCCAGCAACGCTGGCCGCGGAGCAAGCGCCGCCAAGCAGCGTGCATCGGAATAGTCACGACATCATCGCGACGATATGATACGTGAAAGCGAACGTACCGAGCCGGATACTAGGCATTAGGGCGAAAGCTGTCGGCGGCCAATCAACGGTTGTGGTGGCAGGATGAAAGAATGGTCTCTGGTGGGCGGCGGAGGGTCATGTTCTACCGACGAGACGGAAGTTGCCGCTTCCCTCGATGTGCCAAGCACGGCAAGTCAACATGTCGCGGCCACGATGGATCGAAGCGGCCCTTTGTTGCGCCTGTTGGTGCATAACCGGTGGCTGAACCCAATCCATGCTCATCCGGGAGGATGGATATTTCTGCTGCCTCCCGATACCAGCTCTGTCGAGTTGGTATCATCTGTCGTGCTCCCCGATGTCACTCCAGGTGAGGAAGATATCCCTCATGCCGGGGTGCTGGTAAGTCGGATCATTTTGCGCAGTCCCGGCGGGGTGCATGACGTTCCTCTCGACTGGCCAGGGCTCGCACTCGGCTGGGATGCCATCGAGTGGCGAGGACCAACAATGCTGCGCTGGATGACCGGTGCTGCCACATTGCCGCTGCCTCGCTTGCCGGAGGCGGCGTTGCTGGAAATACGCTTGGCTGATGCGGTTGGCTCCGCAATAGGTAACGGTGTCGACGGTGCCTGTTTTTCTGAGGAATTGGGCCTTTCTCAGGGGTATGGCGACATTCCGAAGGCTGTCGGCCAGTCGACCCCTGGCTCGTATATGCAGGCCGGGCCCCTTTTCCGCGCTGAAGAAAGGGAAGACCCCTTACGCGCCATTGCCGGCCTTGTCACATGGGGATTCATTGCCGCGGTGTTTTGGCTCGTTGTAATGCTTTTGTGGTGGTATTTCTGGTAAGCCGTATCTCATGCCACACCGAGGCATGAGACAGTGCTTGGTCTCACACTGGTATTCGGTGCCCTGAATGCCGCAGCATGTGCTTTCTCATGGAACGTGAAGTGTCGACTGACTCGGTCATGCGGTCAGCCGCACGCAAGGAAACCTGGTTCCGCTGCTGGCCGGCGATTGCCTTCAGATGCGTCGAGTGAGAGTGCGGTGTCACCAAACCCGATAACCCACCCAACACGACGGCGAATGCTGGCGATGGCGAAGGTGGGTCCGGCCGCGCAGGGCATTGTGGCATGACGGTCGAAGCGAAGTCGGCCGCCCGACCTGCCCCACCTCGGGGCAGGTGAGCGAGGCTGGGGACGCGCTATTGTAGAACCACCGGGCGGTTGTACGCGAGTTGGATGAAAGAGGGCCAACCGCCGCCGGAGAGCAGGTGGGCGTAGACGGGGGTCAGCCAGCCCCGGCGGCGCCAGGTCAGGAACGTGCGAACGGGAAGTGGCAAACATGCGGAGATGCGCCGGATCACCAAGCATCATCTGCTCGACGCGGCAGCTGGGGAAGGGTAGCTGGCCTCCAGGCTCTGTTCAATGAAATGACCATGGACTTCCCAAACGCCAATGCAGTTCCGTCACAATCTACGCAAAGTGCGGGAGAACCATGACCTGGGGAGCAGCGGCTGCGAACAGGGGATCTCGGTGCGCAGCAGCCGGCGATGATCTCAAAAATCTCAATCCTTTGGTGAACTCCACAGCACTTACTGTCGAAACCACTCGGCAGCTTGCGCGAGAATAGCTGCGAACTTCGAGTTTACAATATCCTCTTTAAATAACTCAACATACGCCGCACGGGCTTCGATCACGTTTCGTATCGTCTGATCGAAGACGGCGACCTGATCACAGGGAGACCGACCGCCGGTCATCCGGCAGTGCGGATCTCCCGTAACCGGCCATGCTGCCTGAAATCCAATTTTAGTCCCTCCCCGAGAGGCCCCCAGAATCGCCGGCTCGACCTGATCGGCGCGAAGGTTATTCACCTGCATCACGAATCGATCTCCAAGCATTCCTGTAGCGATCGGCAGCAGCGTGGACACCGGAAGATTGGCCGCGGCCGGGTCACTCTCGCCAACGCGGCCAATGGATGGAAAGCCGTCACGTCCTAACATCAGTGCAAGCATCTTATCAGGGAAAGCCGCATTGTATTGCTCCATTAGATGGCGAAACGCATCCGACACCTTGCCCGACGTGTAACCGATTCGTTTCCAATTCGAGATGTCATCTGGGTATCGGCACACCCGGTAGTCCGCGATCGCCTCTCCACGCACCTCCCGCCCGCGCTCACGTGGCAGCAGAAGCTCGTCAGTACGATAACTAATGCTCGTCACCTTGATCATAACGACATCAGGGGCGTCTCGAAAGTGGGTCCCCATCTCTCTGATCAGCTTCTCCTGCTCAGCGAGGAAGATAGGATCCCAAGGGATCGGCAAAGAGATTGGCTCGCAAAACTCGCGCCGGCGCGGAATTGCGACTACGGTGCTGAACCGCTCGGCACCATTTTCATAGATCCATTGAGGTGAGGCAGATCCCGCCCAAATCCCGATCGAGACCTTCTTTCCAAGTTTTCGGGCCTCGGCTATCTGCCTATCCAAATAGGACCAGTCAAATTGCCCACTGCTGGGCTCAACGGCTGCCCAAGTGTCCATAAGATACAGGCCGTCCACGCTGGGATTCGCGGCGGCCTTCGTAACCTTGGCGGGGCCGCCTACGATCGGAGTGCGGATGGGCACCACAAGATAGATCCCCCGAATGTCTCGACCTGCAGCTATGGGCATCGCCCCGCTAGGCATGACCAAGCACGGAAAGATCAGCATCGCAGATAGGAACGCATATCGAAGTCGACTTAGAACGCCTTTCAAAGGCGTGCTCGGTGTGCCGTAAACAACTGATTTTGCTGGCATCAGTGATGTTATGAAAGGCGCCTTTAGGCATTTCCTGCCCGGCGGCAGTTTCATGCGCATTCCTTCCAGCAGCCCAAAAGGACGGCTCCGGAGCAGGGACTTTGGAGTTGGCTTCCGGAACGTGCACTTATCCCCGCAACATCCATCCGAAAGGAGTTTCCCGTAGAGCGTCGGCTAGCTCGGCATAGTTTTCAACCACCTCCCTGAGATCATCCGATGTCTGCTTGACAAAGGCCGGCTTGGTCTTCTGCAGGGGAGAGACGTTCAGAAAATGCTGCAACTTGTGGTTGACCAGGTCGGACAGGGATCCATCTGCCGAAAACAATTCATCATAATCAACCGTGACGACCTTCGGTGTCTTCTTCAGGAACGTAGTCATGAAATCCACCTCCTGAGCCGTCTGCCTGATAAATCCGATTGCCATACGAGTGTCTATCTTAATATATTTGTGCTCAATCGTATCTGTTGCGCGTGCGTGCCAGATTTTGTTCTGATCTGCCAGCAGACCCGAAATGTAGGTCTTAAGATAGTTGCTACGCGTTAAATGAATGACCGGAATCTCAAATTTCGTAATGAGTCTGAAAAGCGCAGGCTGCTCCAAGATACCATGCCAGTACCCATTGAAGTGGTGCGTCGACCGATACTTAATATCGACTATTTTCAACTTCTCAGGATGCAGCTGATCTAGCCGTTCCATATACGAGGTGAATCTAGTCTCGCCGCTCCCTGGCAGGGCGAAGTTAGGATCGAGCTCGATCTGCTGCTTCAGAAAATGGAAGTAGTTAGGTGACCGGTCGATCGCATCGTGGTGGAACACTTCTCCCAAATAGCGAAACGATGGATGCTGATCCAGCACGGAGCCGAGTGCGCCGGTACCGGAGCGCTGACGTGCGAGCAGAACGCATACCTTCATATCGAGCCATCCCGTATCACCGTATTGGCCGTCGGACCAGGTCCCAAATATGTAGCTTAATCCCGGTGCCAGAGCAATGAAATCCTTTTCGACCTGCTCGCCATGTGCCGGTCTGACATCGCGCAGATACCTAACCGCTCTTATTCATCGCAGGTCAGGGATTCGCTGGCGGGCATAGCGTAAGCCTCTGATTTACGTCAGGAACTTGGGTGTCGAAGCCAGTTTCTACCGAATCGGACGCTGCCACACCCGCCATG
>JBFWZL010000339.1:0-7318 GCA_050185455.1 Binatia bacterium
CGCATCGAACTTATTCCGGTGCGACCCGTGAAGCAAATGCGAGGGTTCCTGAAAGGGATTGACACCACCATCGTTCGCGAAGGGGACCGTTTGTGAATATAGTCGATTCCTCAGGGTGGCTGGAGTACCTCGCGGACGGACCGAATGCTGACTTTTTTGCCAAGCCGATTACAGCAACCGCCGATCTTGTGGTGCCGACAATGAGTCTCTACGAGGTCTTCAAACGAGTAGTGCAGCAACGTGGCGAGGACGACGCGCTGCAGGCTGTGGCGCTCATGCAACAAGGAACTGTGGTTGAGTTGAGCGCCTCCTTAGCTTTAAGTGCGGCGCGCATCAGTCTGACCGAAAAGATCCCGATGGCGGACAGTATCATGTTGGCGACTGCTCGGGCCTATAGTGCGACCCTATGGAGTCAGGATGCGGACTTTGAGAATATCACTGGGGTCAAATATAAACCAAAGAAGTGAGGAGAAACGCAGGCTAACAAACGCACTGCACTGGACCCCGGCCTTGTGGCGGTTCTGCAGAACCTTGAGGGGCCGCATTCTGGCCGGGGCCCGTGATCGCAAACGTTCGGCTTTAGCGCAATTGTCGCCCCGAAATGTCTTCGGTATGTTGAGCCTGAGGTAAGTGAACATGATCAATACAATTTGGGCGGTGATCCGTGACGGTAAAATAGTACTGCTCCAAGACGTAAACGTCCCCGACGGGACGCGTGCTTTAGTCACCCTCTTGCCAGAAGATGAGGCGGACTTTTGGTTAGCCGCAAGTGAATCATCGCTAAGCGAGGTATGGGGAAACACTGAGGACAACGTCTATGCCGAGCTACTCGAAAAATGAGGTCGTGCTCGTGCGGTATCCGCGCTCTGAGTCTGACCTGCGTCGTGCATGTGTTAGTTGTCCGTTTGCGGTTCTGATTGAAACCGAAACTTACGGTCGGCGGCTCGCTATGGGCTTGGACGTGAGCCGCAATGATTTTTGGAAATGAGAACGAGTGAAAGTGGACCAAATTCCCGGTGAAGAGCCCTTCGAAATGTTCAGGCAAGCTCTTCAGACGCTTATGGCATCTGCTCCAGCGCCCAGAGGATCAGGTCGACCGTCTTTTCTTCGCCCCATACTCCGGTGTCGACGAGGAGATTGTAGGTCGAAGGATCACGCCAGTCGGCGTGATAAAAGGTGTGGACATAGTCAGCACGAAGCTTGTCCATGCCGGCTACCCGTTGTTCCGCGACCGAGGAGGTCATGCTCTCCGTTTGCATCACTCGCTCGATACGGATGGGCAGCGGCGCAAACAGGAAGACATGAAGCACTTGTGCATGCTTTGCCAGGATGTGGTTTCCCGCGCGACCAACGAAAATCGCGCGTCCTTCCTTCGCCACATCCTCGATCATCCCTTTGGTCATCCGCACTAACTGAGCGTCGTTGAGCCAGAGCGGCGGCGGCACTTCATAGGCGGACTCAAATCCCCCCAGGCCAAACAAGCCAACCATACGTTCAATGAAGGAATCGACGCGTTCATCTTTCGCCTCGACATATTCTTCCGACACTTTGTACTGCGAGGCGATCTTGCGGACGATTTCTTTTTCCCACACGGACCAGCCAAGGCGACGACCCAGGGCGCGCGCGATGCGGCTGCCGCCGCTACCGTACTGATGGGAAATTGTTAGCGAACTAGCCGTGGAAGGCATATCGATCCCCTTTGTCAGAGCTGTCAGTTGTCGGTGCTCAACGATCAGCCATAAGTCCAACAGATAAGAGTGGCTACACCCTACGACAAAACGCTGCGAGGTTCAAATATTTTTTTGCCTAAAAGCGCATGGCTGACTGTGCAATGTCCGTTACTAGCGGGACAAAAAAACGAACACCCGTCCGATAGCCACCTTATCCATAATCCCTTGGCCGGAGGCGCCAATGGCAAAATCAGGAAATTTGTCACCGTTGACATCACCAGGAGAAGCGATCGAATACCCGAACGACGCGCCTTGGTGCGGATACGGATCGTCGAACGTAATCAAATGACGACCATCCCAGCCGTTGAAGACAAACACTTCTCCTTGCACGTGAAACTGATCAACGGTTTGAAACGGCGCGCCGACAAGGATTTCGGAAGCACTGTCTTCATCAACATCCGGCCCTTGCACCAAGACGTAGCCAAACCCGGCGTATGGCTTCGGAGCCGGGTTGTTCAAGATGTAGAGTATTTTGCCGTCGGCGCCATTAAAAACAAACGCCTGCCCTTGTGATGGATTAGAGCCAACATCTTTATAAGGAGCGCCAACCAAAATATCCGGCACGCCGTCTTTGTTGAGATCGCCCGCGGATGTGACTCGCCAACCAAATACTTCTCCAGCCGCCGGCTGCGGGTCTTCGAGCGTGCGCAGTAGTTTTCCGTCTTTTCCACTAAAAGCGTAAACGCGTCCTTGTACGGTAATGGGGCCAACCGTGCTGTACGGAGCGCCAACCAGAATATCGGCGACGCCGTCTTTATCGAGATCGCCGGCATTGGCCACGGACCACCCAAAGGCGGAACCACTAGGCGGCTGCGGCGACTCAAGCGTGCGCAGCAGTTTACCGGTGTCGCCGTCAAAGACGAAAGCCTTCCCTTCTCCATCCTGTCCAAACGCTCCGACAATCAGTTCAGAAACGCCGTCAGCGTTCAAGTCTCCAAGAGCAGAGACCGACCAGCCAAATCCGGCGCCAATCTGTCTCTGCGGCGCTTGGAAAGTATGCAGCAACGTCGCGTCCTTGCCGCTGAACACAAAAGCCTTGCCGCTGCCTTCGTATCCGAAGGCGCCAACAAAGAAATCAGGCGTCCCGTCTTTATTGACGTCGCTAGCGTCCGCCACGGAGAATCCAAACGCGGCGGAGGGCATGGGGACTGGCGTATCCAAGGTGAACACCAGCTTTCCGGTTTTGCCGCTGAACACGAACGCGCGTCCTTGATGTTCGGAAAGGTTGGTCGGAGAGAGATACCTGACCTGGTAGTCGTAGGCCCCGATGAGATAGTCATTTACGCCATCGTCGTCGATATCACCAATCGTGGTCATTGCTGAGGCGAAACCGCCAAACGTCATACGTTCGGGGTTGTCGAGGATCATGAGGTTACTCGCGCCCAATGCTAGGGGCACACGGAAAAGGAGCAAGAACAAGGAAAGAGCGCCTACAAGTAGAGAATAACACGGCATGTGATGAATCCTTACGGTAAATGAAAATTGCGTCACGGAAGCGTGGAAACGACGGGCAGGATGAGCAACGAGGAAGCCAGTCCTGCCCATAAGTAAGATGCGGCTTTATAGCCTGGGCGTCAGTAGGCGTCAATCTCGCTTTTCCTTAATGATCGCGAGGTTTTCAGAGCTAAGTCCTTGCGAAAACACAAGATCTCTGTCACAACCGACTAGACGCGAGTAAGCGGATATTTTACCAAAGAGGAAACATGCATGAAAACAATTGGGCTAACTGGCGGTATTGGCGCGGGGAAAAGCACGGTCTCACAAATCCTGACGGAACTCGGCGCCTTCGTGATCGACGCTGATAAAGTTGGTCATGAAATCTACTTGCCGGGCAAAGAAGCCTGGCGCCAGGTGACCGCTGCCTTTAGCGCTGACATCCTAGCCTCCGATCAAACAATCGATCGGAAAAAGTTGGGAGCCGTCGTTTTTGGTAGCGATGAGGCGCGCAAGCGGCTGAACTCGATCGTGCATCCATTGATGTTTCAAGATATTCGGCGACGGATCGATGAGAAACGAGCGGAAGGATTTACGAAACCGATTGTAGTTGAAGCGGCGATCCTTATTGAAGCGAACTGGCTACCACTCGTGGACGAAGTATGGGTTGTTGTGACGAATAAAAACGCGGTCGTTGAACGAGTAGCGGAGCAGCGCGGCTTAGCCGCGAAAGATACTGAAGCGCGGATCGCTAGCCAACTGTCTGATGCTGAACGGCTCAAATACGCTCAGGTTGTCATCACCAATGACGGCTCACGAGAAGAGTTGGAGAAGAAAATCCGAGACGCCTGGAATCGAGTTGGGTAAGCCTCATGTTGCGGGTAAAGGGAATTATCTTCGACGTTGATGGCACTTTAGCGAATTCGGTCGGATTTTTTTATGAAATTGCCCTGGAAATCTTACAACTCGCTGGAGCCCCGCCAGTGTCTCGGGAACGGGTATTGGCGTTGATGCGTGTCGGCGATAATGCCCCGCTAGAAAAACTATTCCCGGAGGACTTTCCTGACCCCGGCGCAACCCTTAAACGCATTACCGACGAACGCATGCATGAGTGGATGCGCCGCTACCATGATGAAACCGAAGCTATTCCAGGTAGTGTGGAACTGTTGCATGATCTGCATGGGCAGGGTCTTCAACTTGGCATTGCGACCTCCTCGGGGCGCGCGCTCCCTTTTCTTGACCGTTGGGGGGTCCGTCATCTCTTCAAAGGTATTGTCGGACGTGAGGACGTCGAAAACCGTAAACCGCACCCTGAACCGATTCTCAAGTGTCTCGAACATCTCAAGCTCGACCCGCATGAGGTCGTGTACATTGGCGATTCGATCATCGACATCCGCGCGGGGAAAGCCGCTGGATCCCCAACAATCGGTGTCTTGACGGGCACAAGTCCGCGCGACATTCTCCACCTAGAAGACCCAGACCACATCCTCGAAAGCGTTGCGGAACTCCTCCATCTTCTCAGGTGAGCATTGGCGGGTCGCACAATAAGGATTGGCAGACTGACAGAAGACTTCACCGGCAATGTGAGGAGCGAACAGACGCAAGCGGCGCCCGACTCGCTGAGTAACCTTGACAACCGCTGGTTCAGGCAGGCAGGCTGGACGGAACAGAGGAGAAGCACATGGCCACTGCTGCCACACGAGCCCCCGCGGGGACTCGTCTGACTTGGCTCGATAGCATGAAGGGGATTTCCATCCTATGGATCGCCTTCTTTCATTTCTTTGGCACGTATCAAAATGGTCGCTTCCCTTCCGCTTTAGGGCCTCATTATTTTTCGTCTTTCATCCAGCAGTGCGCGCCAACCTCTTCACTGGAAACCGTAGGGTGCGGTGCGCAAGGCTTTTACGTCGCGGTGGCCTCGGTGGGGTTTCACGCCGTCGCCGTTTTTTTGATCCTGAGCGGATTTGGCCTGACCTTTTCCCTCGCTAGAACCGGGGAACCGGACGGCGGCTGGCTCGGTTGGTATCGCGGTCGTCTGTTGCGGTTGTTTCCGATGTACTGGCTGGCGCATATCGTTTATTTGCTCTCTCCTTTTATCTCGCGGCCTGAACCTCTTGACTATCGCTTCATCCTCAGTTTTCTTGGCGATCGCATCTGGCCGGTAGACACGATCTTTTACTATATCAATCCGGCCTGGTGGTACTTTGGGCTCTTGGTTGAACTGTATTTGGTGTTTCCGTTGCTCTTTCGCTTGTTACAGAAAATCGGGCCGTTATGGTTTCTTGTCTTCTGCGGAGCGGCGACACTGGTCAGCCGCTATCTCCTCCTCATGGTAATCGGTGCACACGGCTATTATGTCCAAGGAGCCTTCTTTGGCGCACGGCTGTGGGAATTCGCAGCGGGAATGGCGCTTGGCTGGGTCTATCGTCGTAATCAAGCCGCTGCCCAAGACTGGCTGTTCACGGGGCGCACCCTCTTCGCCGGCGTTGTGATCTATGTCCTGGGCCTGTACAGCTACACGACAATGACAGCGTACATCCTGACCGACGCCCTCATTGGCACCGGACTGTTCATTATGCTCGCCCATATTTCGATCTGGGCGGACTTGCTGCCGCGCTTTGGTGGCATGCTTGCCTATGTCGGCGCGTTTTCCTATGGACTATACCTTCTACACCAACCCTACGTCATTTATTTTGGCGAACGGTTGCGGAGCCTGGACATGGTCACTTTTTTCTTTGTCGGCTGGGCTATCATTGCCGCTATCACTGTGTGTGCGATTCCGCTGGAGCGTTACGTCAACCAACTGACCAGTCGCGTTCTAGACAAGAAAAAAGAAAACGGTCAGCTCTCAGCCGTCAGTCGAAAGCAAGCGACAGCAGGCAGCTAACCAGAAGGCAGTAAGCAAAACTAACAACCGCTTACTGGCAATCTAAAACTTGAAGACTTGGGACGTTAGACCTTGAACCCTCTTAGAGATTGGCAGTTAAACAACGGGCGCTTTCTCCGCGTATTGCGCGGGATGATGGCGCACTGCGAACGGTTGCAGAACTCTCCTCTTAAAGATGCTCCTCCGCCACAAGAGGATTTGGCGGGAAATGTTGTTCGAGAAGAATTGTCCCCGTTTGTCCGGTACAAGCGTCTCAATCTTGATCACATCAGTTACGTCGAAAATCGCGGCAACCTGATTCTCACCTACCCAGGCCGCACCACGAAGACCGTCGCGTTTGTTGGCGCGCACCTGGATGTCGTGCCCGCCGACCCAGCAGACTGGGAACGGCCGCCGTTTGATTTGCATGTAGAGGGTGATCGGTTATACGGCCGCGGAGTCACGGATTGCTTGGGGCATGTTGCCGTTCTCACCGATTTGTTTGCACAGTTAGCCGAACACAACATTGAGTTGGACCACACAGTTGTTGCGGTAATCATCGCTAACGAAGAATTGTCAAACACGCATGGTGTCGGTATTAATCGACTGGTCAAAGACGGTAAACTTGAGCACTTAAAGAATGGTCCGGTGTATTGGATCGACAGCGCGGATTTCGGGCCGACGATCGGTACCGGCGGCCTGGCAACGTGGAGATTGGTTGCCGAGGGCAGAGTGGCTCATTCCGGCTTTCCGCAAAACGGGATTAATGCCGCTGAACTCGCGTTCGCAGCGACGCAAGCGCTCCAAGCCTGGTTTTATCGTAATTATCCACCGCACCCCAAAGAGCAAGAGTATGGCTTCCTTGCGCCTTCTTCGTTGAAGCCCACCCGGATGCACGTCGAGAACGACACCCTTACCAAAATACCGGCAAAAGCTGTTGTTCAGGGAGATATTCGGTTGACACCGTGGTACGCGCCGGAAGAAGTGAAAGAGGGCGCACTCAAATTCATCGAGAACCTTGATGTCTGCGACCTACCCACATTTGGCCCGAGCCGCTACCGGCTTGATGAGGTAGTTGGGACGATCAAACTTGAATCAATCGGCGCGCCTGGAGGCGGAATGGCGTGCGACCGCACTACTCCTGGCTATTCCGCACTGCTCGAAGCGATCACTGCTGTACGCTCCGTAGCCAAACCTTTCGCCCTCACGGGCACCCTTCCCTACGTCCGCTTTCTCCAACGTCATGGATTTGATGTGCAGATCACTGGCTTTGGCCGAATGGACACGT
>JBFWZL010000340.1:0-7335 GCA_050185455.1 Binatia bacterium
TGGATAATCGAAGGGATGCGCGGCATTGGCGATCAGTTCATACGAGGGGCGGGAGATCAGTTTAATGCCCGGCGTATTCGTCGGCACGATGAATACCAGGGCGTGGTCAGTATCACCATCGCTTAATGGCGCCGCGCCGTAGTTAAAGACGAAGTTGTAGTGCGTATACGCGGCCGCCGTGCCGACCATCTTGGCTCCGCGGACAACCAAGCCATCGTCGCGTTCTTTGACGGCTCTGACAAACACTTCTTTTTGTTCATGCAGCGCTTTGGCGCGATCGACCATGGGGTTGATGCCGACATGGTTCAGATACGAACAGGTGTCCGCCAGGTGATGATACCAACGCGTGGCGTTTTGCGCGTAGGGCTCGAAATATTCCGGCCACGCCCCCAAACTGACGGCGAGACCAGCTTTATAGTCTGGGCTGCGTCCCATAAAGCCAAAATGCAACCGACTCCAGGCGCGCATGGCTTCCGAGCGAGCGAGGAGTTCTTGCGGAGTGCGGGCGAGCAGAAACGACTTGTGGGTCACCGCGCCGTTAGGCGTCATACCAGTGAGTACAGCTTGTTGTTGTGGATCGTGCATGGCGTCATATAAACGAGCCGCCGACCGCGCTCCGTTGCGGAAAGCGGGATGGGTGGTGACGTCTTTCACACGTTCGCCGTTCAACCAGAGTTCTCGATCATCTCGGAGGCTTTCCAGGTACTGCGCTCCGGTCATGGGTAGTTGCCGCGTCTGCGCTGGAGTTGTCGCTGCTGACATAGAGGCCGCTCCTTTCTAGTAGACATTCAGCCGTCAGCAACTGCTAGTCAAATGCCTCAGATCGAAACGGAACGCTCGTTCTCCCTCTGACTACTGATTACTGACTACTGACTATTTTTATGCGCGGCACCATAGCGCTGACCTCTCTGGACTGTCAACGTAACCGATCTTCCGTACCCATTTCCTGAATGATGCTCCGGAAGATAAAGGGGGCTCTTGCGGAAACGGGTCAGCATGAAAAAAGACACACCCACACACTACGGAGACTTATTTACTATTGCATGCCTATCCATTCAGGAACATCTACTACTAGACGCACGCCTCGTCTTTATGTCGTCCGCAAGTCTGGGATTCATGGTAAAGGGGTATTTGCCGCTGCCGTAATTCCGAGAGGCGCTCGAATTATCGAATATAAAGGGGAACGCATCTCTCCCCAGGAGGCTGATGCTCGTGGCGGCTCACAGGACAAGACGGCGGTTGTGTTGCTGTTTTCGGTTGATGAGTCCACCGTGATTGATGCGGCCGTGGGCGGAAACGCAGCGCGGTTCATCAATCATTCCTGTTCTCCTAATTGTGAAGCAGTGATGGAAGACGGACGAATCTTTATTGATGCGCGCCGTCATATTGAACCTGGCGAGGAGTTGACCTACGATTACCATCTCGAGCTGGACGCACGGGAGCGGAGAAGGAGCGCGAAATTGTATCCATGTCATTGCGGCAGTCGACGGTGTCGTGGCACGCTAGCGGCGCCTCGGCCTAAACGATCAGCTCGATAGGATTCCAGGGGATGGCGAGAGCAAAGAAGCTCTCTGTACGCATCATTGTCTCCGGCGGACAAACCGGGGTGGACCGTGCTGCGCTTGATGTGGCGAAGGAGATTGGCCTCGAATGTGGAGGATGGTGTCCAAAAGGGCGGTTGGCGGAAGATGGCCGCATCCCCGACGATTATCCATTGCGCGAAACTGAAACCACTGACTATGCCGAACGCACGGAGTTGAACGTGCGGGACAGCGACGGCACGCTGATTTTTACTGTGGGACCGCCGCTCGGCGGCACGGCGTATACAATTACCTGTGCGCGACGTCTCAAGAAGCCGTATTGCGTCCTCAACCTTGCTCAAGAGACTGCTCCCGATCGAGTCCAACAATGGTTGGAAGAACAGAGCATTACTATCCTGAACGTGGCAGGTCCTAGACTGAGCCAGAGCGCCGCGGGTTACGCCTTGACGTATCAATTCCTCTTGACTTTGCTCTCCGTCCAATAAGGCGGCCCTCCTTGCGTCATTTCCGGTTGGATGCTGTATGCAAGATATGTCAGATGCAGTAAGGCTCTATCTTGTCCGTCATGGCCGTCCGACTGGCGGTTTTGCCGAGGTTGTTGATCCTGGTCTCGATGAAGTGGGTGCAGCGCAGGCGGAAGCAGTCGCACAAAAACTTGAGTCGCTCGGTCCTTTAGCGATTATTACGAGCCCCCTAAGGCGAGCTCGGGAGACGGCTGCGCCACTGGAAAAGCGATGGAACGTCCAAGCGCGCGTCGAGCCTGCCGTAGCAGAGATACCAACTCCAGGCGCTGACCCGCCGACGCGCGCGGCGTGGTTGCGCGAAGTCATGCGCGGGCGCTGGGCTGACTTGTCAGAACAGCATCAACAGTGGAGGCAACGGGTTGTCGAAACTCTCCTCTCTCTTCCCACTTCCACCGTGGTGACCACCCATTTCATTGCTATCAATGTTGTTGTTGGCGTAGCGATAAAGGACGATCGCATCATTTGCTGTGAGCCGGATCATTGTTCATGCACGGTGTTGGAGGTGTGCGATGGTCAGCTACGACTCGTCTCGTTGGGGGAGCAGCGGAAGACGCAGATTCTATAAGGCGTGAAGCGTGAAAAAGAAGGGGGAAAAAGGAAGGCGGAAAACGGGAGACGTAAAGCTTACCGTTTCCTTACGTCTTTTGCTTTGCCACAGGAGAGAACTCTCATGACAACTACACCGCCAGCTATTTCTCTGACGACCGATGTCATTCCCGTGCTCGAACCGCATCGGTTTCCCGAGGATAACCTCGAACATTATCTCCTCGCACATGTCGAAGGATTTACCGCGCCGCTGACAGTCGAACAGACGCAAGGCGGGATGTCGAACCCGACGTTTATCTTGACAGACGGCGCAAGGAAAAAATACGTCATGCGCAAGAAGCCGCCGGGGAAACTGCTGCCGTCGGCGCATGCGGTGGATCGAGAATTTCGTGTTATTTCCGCTTTGTGGAAAACCGACGTACCGGTCGCGCGTCCCTACGTGTCATGCCAGGATGCGTCCGTTATCGGCACGGACTTTTACCTCATGAGTTTCATCGAAGGACGAGTCTTTCGCAACCAAACTCTACCTACGTTAGCGCCTGCGGAACGACGCGCGGTATACTTTGCGATGGCTGACACGCTTGCGAAATTACATCGCGTAGATTTTCAGGCAGTGGGACTAGAAGACTATGGCCGAGTCGGTGGTTATCTCAGTCGCCAAGTATCTCGCTGGTCTCAACAATACGAAGCGACTAAAACAGATGACTTGCCAGCCATGAACCAGCTCATGCAGTGGTTGCCTGCGCATATTCCAGCTACCGAGGAAACAACAATAGCACATGGTGACTTCAGGTTGGAGAATATGATTTTTCATCCGACCGAACCGCGCGTGTTGGCGTTAGTTGATTGGGAGCTGAGTACCTTGGGAGCGCCGCTGTCAGATTTGGCATACAGTTGTATTCCGTATCATGCGGATGATCCAACGCGCGGCGATATCACGAATCTGGACTATGCGAGTTACGGTATTCCCTCGGAACAAGAATATGTCTCACGTTATCGCGAACAGATGGGACGCTCGGACATCTCCCATTGGAAGTTCAACCTCGTGCTTTCCTTGTTCCGTCTCGCGGCGATTGTACAAGGCGTGTACAAGCGCGGGCTTGACGGGAATGCCGCCTCGCCCGAAGCGCTCTTGCGTCGTGACCGCTGCCGAGTCTTGGCAAATGTCGCCTGGGAATTGGTAGAGCGAGGCATAGAATGAATACACTCGACCCTCTCCTTGAAAACAACCGCAACTGGGCGCGCGACATGGTGACTGCCGACCCGGAGTTTTTTCGACGACTTTTACATCAGCAATCGCCTGAGTATTTGTGGATTGGCTGCTCGGATAGTCGCGTTCCAGCCAATCAGATCGTCGGGTTATTACCTGGTGAATTGTTCGTTCATCGCAATGTCGCCAATGTGGTCGTGCATACTGATTTGAACTGTCTTTCGGTACTGCAATATGCTGTCGACACGCTGAAAGTAAAGCACGTGATCGTGTGTGGCCACTATGGGTGTGGCGGAGTACTTGCGGCGTTACAAAATCTTAAACTAGGATTGATTGACAACTGGTTGCGCCATATACAAGACCTCATCGAGAAGCATGCCAAGTTGCTCTTGCAGCAAACCGAGGACGCCAAACGTCACGAACGCCTGTGTGAGCTGAACGTGATTGAACAAGTGAATAACGTCGCCCAAACTACGGTCGTACAGCAAGCATGGGAACGCGGACAGGAGCTGGCCATTCATGGCTGGATTTACGGCCTCCACAATGGCCTGTTGCGTGATCTACAAGTACACATGGCGGACCGTAATGAAATGAGAGAAGCATACCAAAGCGCTCTTATGAATCTGTCTCGAGAAGGCCAATAGGCTATGTTGACGATGAGAACCTTTCATTTCGTGAGAAATCTAGAGAAAGCCCCGGTTCGATAGGGAGACAGATATGCACTCGTGGCAAGCGCTGCCTGAAGCCGTCCTGCACTCCGTCGGACCAATTTCCACTGCCCTCATTGACCGAGGCGCCGCCAATTTTCGCACTGCTGGCCGTTATCTACACCAACTGCCCTACGGTAGAAATACGAATCGCGCGGACTTCAGGTTAGTGCTGACCGAGGGGCGTGGAACCTGTAGCACCAAGCATGCGTTATTGGCCGAGTTGGCGCGTGAACGTCATCTTTCTGTTGTTCTAACCCTGGGAATCTACGAAATGCATGAACGCAATACGCTGGGCGTTGGACCTGTACTCGACAAGTATGAGCTATCCTATCTTCCAGAGGCGCATTGCTATCTGACCTATGAAGGTATGCGAATTGATGTGACTCGCTCTGGGATGGGACCAACCGAACCGATCAGGCAGTTTCTTCATGAAGAGGCCATTACACCGGAACAGATCGGCAACTACAAAATACGACTCCACCAACAGTTCTTACGGCAATGGGTAACGAATACCGCCTTGACTCATCGACTCAGTTTTGAGGAAATCTGGAGAATTCGTGAGGAGTGCATCACGGAGTTGACGCAGTAAAAAATCTTACGGCTGACGCCTGATGTTTTACAAAGGAGCTTCACATGTCTGGACCGCTCACAGGCTTTCGCATTATTGACGTAACGCAGATGATTTCTGGACCAATGGCGACAGGATTGCTCGCCGATCAAGGGGCGGACGTGATCAAAATCGAGCCGCCGGGAACCGGAGATCTCACGCGGGCGCTGGGCGGTGGGCAGCGCCGGATATCGCCCACGTTTACCGTCGTTAATCGTAACAAGCGTTCGGTCGTTTTGAACCTCAAAGAACAACGCGGCGTTGAGCTGCTCAAACAGCTGGTGGCTGGCGCGGATTTGTTTGTACAGAACTTTCGTCCTGGAGTAGTCGAGCATATGGGCATTGGTGAAGCAGCGCTGCGAGCAGTCAAGCCTAATCTGGTGTACGTGTCTATCAGTGGGTTTGGCGAGAAGGGACCATATGCTCACAAACGCGTGTATGATCCCGTTATTCAAGCGCTCTCCGGTTTGGCGTCACTGCAAGCCGATCCCAAGACTGGGCGACCGAATATGATGCGTCTCATCATTCCCGACAAAGTCACGGCTCTAACCGCAGCGCAGGCAATGACGGCGGCTCTGCTTGCACGTGAGCGCACCGGGCAGGGGCAACATGTCCGTCTCGCCATGCTCGACGCAGTGGTCTCATTTTTGTGGCCCGAGGCGATGGCGCTGCATACGTTTGTGACTGACAAAGAAGTCATCACCAGGCCAGCTTCGCGAGATTTGGTATTTGAGACCGTGGATGGATATATCACCGTGGGCACGGTGTCCGACACTGAATGGTTAGGGCTGACTCGTGCATTAGAACGGCCCGAATGGCTGGAAGATCCCCGGTTCAAAACCGTTCCTGGGCGGGTGAAATACACCGATGCGCGGTTAGAGCTTGTTGCCGAGGTGTTGAAAACCAAACCCTCCGCTGAATGGTTGGCGCGGCTTGATGCCGAGCAAGTGCCGTGCGCTCCGGTGCAGACTCGTGAGGATTTGCTTACGGACCCACAGATCGCCGCAAACGAATTGATCGTGGAGTCTGACCATCCCCATGTGGGTCGTTTGCGACAAACGCGACCAGCAGCGCGGTTTGATGTGACTTCGCCTGAATTGCTTCGCATTCCCGCACCGAAGCTGGGTGAACATACGGAGGCGGTGCTAAATGAAATAGGCGTTTCGGCTGGACAGGTGGAAGAGTTGCGGGCGGCTGGAATTGTTGCGTAACCGGACGTTGGTTTTTCCGTTAGCGGGCAATTCTCCAAACGAACTCTACGAGAAGAACTAGAATGGCGATGCCCAGGCAGGTAGCCACAATTTCCATTCCTGTCAGGGTATCTCCTTCAACCATGATGCAATAAGAATGCGGATGTCACGATCTGATCTCCAACCAATCAATAGCAATCCTGAGGGTGTCCCACGTAAGGCGTAGCAGTTCGGTCGAATATTTGATGGATTCTGCATAGCGCTCTTTGTCAGCCACGAACTACCCTGCCAACAACTTCAGCTTGTTCTTCGCGCTTTTTCCGACTTTAGTGCGCGGATACTTCTGTGCGAGAAATTGCAGGAGTCCTTCTCCCAACGCGCGTTCGTCTCCCGATCGTTCTACAAAACAAAAGCCCAGATAGAATAAGTCATCTGAGTCCAGAGTTTTCTCTTTCTTTAACGATTCAAGCACAGGAAATGCCGAGGAACGGTACAATTCGGCAAACTGCTCAAGGGTTGGGTCTTGGCGCTGAGTGTGCGGACCGAGGGTGTGGGAATGCAACTTGAACTGCGCAATGGCCAGGAGGAAGCGGTCCTCTGGCGTAAAGTCAGCAAGACCTTTCAATGGCGTGAGAAAATGCACTGCCTCTCGGTATTTTTTCGCTTTCACCAACTGCGCGCCATGCATCGCCAATTGTTCGTAAGTGTAGCTTGGGTCAGCATGTTTCATAACATGCAAATACGCATCTCGGAGTCGGTCGTCTCCTTCAATCACATCGCACAAACGCTTCCACATGCCTTCGAGTTGCTCTTTACGCCACTTCCCCTCATAAGTGGGAAGAATCTCGGCAATAGCCCAAGCTTTACGTGCATCGTCACAACTCAAAAATTCTTTCGTAAGGGCGGCGCGCGCCGTTGGCAGCTTGCGTAGCGTGCGGGCCGCAGTGTCCCGTCGCGCTACGTCGAGGTCTCCCAGCTGCTGGAGCAGAGTTTTGACTACAGATCGG
>JBFWZL010000341.1:0-7321 GCA_050185455.1 Binatia bacterium
AATCCGGGAAGACAGTGCAGATAACGGGGAAACAAACAATGACAACCAGCACGGAGCATATCCGCACCATCCGTCTCTACGATTGTGACGACACTTTTGGGATCGTCGTCATCAAACACATCGACACAATTGCACCCGTATGAGGTGAGGGTTGCTCCCATCTCACACGGCGGCACCGGTTGACGGGTCGGGGGATCGAGAGATACCCAAACTTGAAATCTGCAAAATCGCAGATTCCTGATAGCTGAGGTTTCCTTGTTCTCCCGATTCGTTGATTCTCTCCTATCCGGGCTATGCTGCTATCGATCCTCGCTGTACAGTGCGCCACTTTGTTGAAGCCGCATGATATCCGTATCCGAATAATTCAGATACTCCTTCAGCACCTGGACTCCGTGCTGCCCGAGCAGCGGCGCCTGAAGTTCCGGCAGGTCAGGATAGGCCGAAAACTTCAAGGGAAAGCCCGGAATGGTAACTGTTCCGAGAATCGGGTCGGGCACCGTCCGCACCATATTGCGCGCTTTGAAATAAGGATGGTTGAGCGTATCCACCACTGAAAGCACGGGCGCGCAGGCAATCCGATGTTGTTCCAGAACAGCTAG
Source organism: Binatia bacterium (assembly GCA_050185455.1). Lineage (GTDB taxonomy): Bacteria > Desulfobacterota > Binatia > Bin18 > Bin18 > SYOC01. The sequence goes on from JBFWZL010000341.1 coordinate 600, forward strand.
CGCCGCCTCATCGCTGGGAAAGGACAAGAACCACTCCTGCACGATAGGGTTCAGTAAATCGCGGTTCTTGACGCGGTCCGCTGCCGTGGCGAAGCGTGGATCGTCGAGCAGTTCTGGCTTATTCATGGCTTTCACCATACTGGCCCACTGCCGATCCAAGACTAGGATAAAAATCCAACCCTGCGGAGCCTTGTAGATTCCACACGGACAAATCTGGTTGTGATACTTTCCCATTCGTTTGGGGATGAACTCGCCATCACTAATCGAGTGACTTTGCAGACCGAAGTCGTGCATGTGATAGAGCGCGTCGATCATCGCAATATCAATATACTGTCCAACCCCGGTTTTTTCTCGATCATAGAGTGCGTAGCCAAGCGCAGCAAAGGTATGGACGCCAGTCCCAACGTCCGCGATCCCAATACCCACAAACGTGGGAGGACCCTCCGGCTCTCCGGTCATGTGCATGAGCCCAGAAAACGCCTGGGCGATAAAATCGTACCCTGTCTTGTGCGCCAGGGGACTGTGACGACCAAAGGCCGAGAGCGACGCCATGATCAAGCGAGGATTGATTTGTTTCAGCGCCTCGTAATCTAGTCCCCGCTTCTGTAGGACGCCAGGGCCGAAATTCTCCACCACGACATCGACCTTGGCCACCAGAGCGCGCAAGATGTCGAGAGTCTCAGGTTTTTGTAAGTCGAGGCATAGGCTCTTTTTGCCGCGATTTTGCTGGACGAAGTAGCCGCTGCGCCCGGACTTGATCGTTGGCAACAGGCGAGCCGGATCACCCATCGGAGCGATCTCGACTTTGATGATGTCCGCACCCATCTCGGCCATCAGTCGGGTGACCGTAGGTCCCGCCAGGTATTGGGTGAAGTCAAGCACCCGGCAGCCCGACAGCATTGCGGAACGATTCTGCGTGTCCGTCATTATTCCCTCCCTTGTCTCGTCTTCGGTCAACAGGCCGTTGAAAATAGATTACCCTATTTTCAACGGCCTTCGCGGGCTCCCAAACAAATTTTCGAAGGTGGTGTCCAAATAATACTGGCAAGCATCTGTTCAGGTGCAGCAGGCTCGCTAATCAAAGATTTTTGCAGGACATTCATAGGGAAGCCTTACCCGATAGCACTACCGATCCCCAGCCCCCGGTTTGGTCCACTCTCTTCAGATTCAGCTCGCCAATTTTTGCTTCCGTCTGCGCGGGGGTTTCTCTTCACTTACGACCTTGGCGCGCGAGCATTCACCGGTTCCGATGGTCGCGGGCTAGACCCGGTTCTTTGGGATGTGGGTAGGGATGAGGCGTAGGCACTATTTCGCGATGGAATGCCCGGGCCTGCGCCATCGCGTCACGATAAATGGCCGCGAGGCGGTCTTCGGTCTCGTAATCGAACGCGTCCTGCAGGCGCTTCTCGATGTCGCCGCCGCGCTCGGGTTGATGTTCGATATACCACCGTGCCGTGCGGCGCAGCGCCGTATCAGGAGGCAGCGGATCGCTGTATCCGAGTTGCTGTTGAATTTTTTGGAGATCCATCAGCTTGTGATGTGGTGTGACCTCCAGGCTAACCCCACGCGCAGGGTAAGCGACCTCGGCCGGTAGGCTGAGGATCTCGAATTTGTGATTCATCTCATCGGCAACAATTTCGACAATCTGGCGCACGGAGAATTGCGTGTCGTCACCACAGTTGTAGATTTGCCCAGCTGCTGCATCGGGCTTGTCCACCGCCAGCAACACCGCATGGGCGAGATTTCCGGCGTAGCCATGCGTCATCAAGCCAAGTCCGCCCTCAGACAGGATTATGAACGGACGTTTGTCGAGCACGCGACGGATAATACACCATTCACGCGGCAGCAGCTGATACGGCCCGTACACATACGGATAGCGGTAGACGACACCACGCGGGTGGGCCTCCAGCACTGCCTGTTCCGTGCTGGCAATCAGGTAGGAGAAGCGATGTTCCTGTTCGGTCTGCACGGTAGGCGCTGTCTCGGGTACTGGAGTCGGCAGGCCGCGAGGGAAATTCACCGAGGGATCGAAATAGCCCCGGTATGCTGGGACGCCGCCGATCGCGATAAACTGTCCAGTCTTACCTATCAGCGCTTCAGCGATCACCCGAATACGTCCGTACGTGGCGATCACTACATCGAAGGTCCGCCCCGCGATGGCCGAGTTGACCGTCTCATGGAAATGAGGATCGCCGTGAATGTGTTCGACGTCGTCAGGAATTTCAGGAATCTCGTGTGTGCCGCGATGAAAGATCGCAACCGTGTAGCCGCGTTCCTGAAGACCATTGACTAAAAACGGTCCGCTGGGACCGGTACCGCCTACTACTAGAGCAGTTTTCATCAATTTTGCCACCGTCCTTTCTCATAGCGATTGCTGACGGCGAGCAAATCTGACGGTTGTCGGCCAACAGTCAATCGACGTGCTTGAGGATGAGAGCAGGTTTCCAGCACCTCAGTGGGCTTCCCGCAGCCCGCCCGCGATCACGCACCGCCCCCGGTCGCGTCGTCTGCAGTTGTCTAAAGAGCGATTCCGCGCTGTGCAAAGACGACTCGCCATTCCTGCTTTCTTATGTCCTATATGAGGCAGTGTCAACTCAAAGAAGCGAGAGCATCAAGAACGCGGCTCATCCGCACTTTTGATGAAGACAGGACTTTGACCTTTTTTCTCCGAACTGCAGGGTTCAATATGCTGGAGATTTTCCGTATTCCGAGTGTCCTATCTTCACAAAACGACTGTCGATTTTTCCCCGCCATCAAGTTTGCGGGAGAACCGACCTTTTGACATTCTCGCACTATTGGGGGTACATATCTCTCAGGACGCTCTCTTGGGCTTCACGGCGAAGCTCACCGAAAGACTGGCCCGGTTGAGTGAAATAGACTCTCACGCCGCCGTCAGGCTCGTTGAGGGTAAAACCTGACTCTATGAATGGTGAAGCGCCGATCAATTGCGAAATATTTGGCCGTGTGCCGTTATCAGGGACAAAACTGGCGCGACAAAAACGTTGGCCACACTGCAGGTCGGCAAGGTTGATATCAGGCGCTTCCGCTAGGCTTGTTTCCATTTCATCCATGGTCAACCTTGTCGCTTCACGGTCGAAATCCCCCGTGATCAGAGCTTCGTCCAGCCAATGACCAAAGTCCTCTTCTAACAGCTTTTTCGCTTTTGCTTTTTCGGTCCTTTCGTTCGCAACGGGCTTGTCCGGTCCTGAACCGGCTTGGTCTTTAGCTTGCTCGCTGGCGGTAGCTTCCATGTAGCGGAGCCTCGCTTCGAGGTCGGCAATTTTCTCGTGCATGAGTGTGAGCCGCCGCTGCTCTGGGTCCACGGGATGGTCGCGGCGTTCATCGCGAAGCCGTACATTTTTCACGGTCAAGCTAGCAGCCGAGCTGCTAGGAGGTTTCACTGCTTCCACGTGTCTGGGCACAGCGTTGCCTCGCAACAAATAGTAAGCGGCGCCTGTGCTTGCGAGTGCAAGTGCGGTTACGATCAAAATAGGGTTGGTTCGCATACAGAATCTCCAGTATCGAATGGTCACCCACACGCTAACTGAGTAAGAGGAATGCCAACGCTGTGGAAAAAACGGACTCAGCATCGGAAGTGCCGGTAAGGATCGAGCGACCAATCCTCACCGGCACTTCACCCGTCAGTGGGTGAATAGAGCTGCTCCGTTAGTTGTTGTAGCAGTAGGCAGAGCAATAGACATCGGCATCGCTGCTCGCGCCCAGGCTCGCTTCGAGCGTCCAGACAACAGGACCTCGCGTCACTCGACATGTGGCCAGTTCGCCTGCGGTGTCAGTGTCCCTCACGCCGACCCTACTAAGGTAACAAAAAGTAGTAGCGCTAGCCGTCATGTTAAAGAACGTCGTTCCAACAGTATTCGTTCGAAATGCAGACCAAGAGCCAGCGGGGCTGACAGCCCAGGCTGGAACGGAGCCCAGTAACAAAACCAAAGAAAACAACAATGAAAAAATTCGACGTTTAGTGTTCATGTCACTCACTCCTATAAATTAAATAGTTTGTATTGGTAGTGTGAACGCTTCGCCTTTAATTCCGTCATTATCTGCAGAGAGGCGGCCCCCTCTTGTTGATATGCATAAGCCTGCACCTCCTTCCTTTTTGACCTGATCACCACGAGTCGTTTCACTCCTGATCGTGCGGTATGTATCTCTGAGGCGTGACTTTGTGAGGAACAATGTGACTTGTACAGAAACGGCGCGAGAGAAAAAAAGGCAACAGGAGACAAGGAGGAGAGCAAAGAAAAACCCTCCTCTTGTACTTTTCACAAAGGTTGCAGTAGGTAGTTACAATTCCCAGGAGATGGAATTGAAAGGAGGGGGGGTGTACGAGCAGAACAAGCCGGTTTTGATGCTTGTTCTCAGGTAGTGTTCCAGAAAGGGACTGTGCTCAGCGATCTTTATCAATGCGGTTTTGATGCCTTTAGCAACGTTCACCCGCGCCCGCTCTGCTGATGACGAGGCGTTACGAGGGCGGCCTCCAAGCCCAAACCCTCGCGTGAGTTCTGTAGAGATAAAGTCCATTTCTCGCTGTACCTTGTCCGCCCGTCCGAGATCATTGAAAGAATGCGAATCCTCTAGTTCTTCCCGTAGTTCTACCAGCCGCTGCCTATACGTCTCCCGAGCTTGGGTGTCGAGTAGCGCATCTGCACCATCGAGTGGGGAGACATGAGCGCCTGGCGCATCGAAGGCTACCCCCTGTAGTGAAACAGACAAAGACGCTGTCTTGTGAACGCAAGCGATCAAGTCGAGCACCAGGAATTCGACATTTGGGTGTTGGAGCAGGTGGGCAATATAACCTAGTCCTCTAATGTGTCTGAGGCGAAAGCTGGTCTCTTTGTATGAGATGGTCCAGTAATCGCCTTCGCGACGAAAACTTGCGGCTTGAGAAGAAACATTCAGAGTTCGGGGATCAAGGTTTACTGCTGTTTCGGTCTCCAGTTTTGTCGTTTCTCTTTCTGATTTTTGACTTTTGATTTTTTCTTCGAGTCTTGCCATTCCCAATTCCTGCGCGGTGGCCAGCGCCGAGTCTAGAAGAACGATGGCTTGCTCGCGATCGCCAGGTTTCTGACGGGTCAGCAGTAGACACGCACAAGCGTACTGCGCGTCGGCAAGGCGGGGCCGGGCCCCAAGCCGGGTATTCATTGCGAGAGCTGCGGCGAAATGCCTTTGCGCTTCGTCCCATTGCCCTCGCAATGCCGCCAAGACGCCAAGAGAATGGTCCGCTGGTTCATGATAGGCAATCGCCGTGCTTATTACGACATTACGGTCGGCGTAGGGTAACAAGAGTGCGTATAGCTGAGCGGCGCGGCAGGCATCACGGAGAAAAACACAGACATGCGCAAGAAATGCGAGCGAAAGCGGAAAGGTCAGATCCTGGGGCAGGTCGGTGAATCCTTGTTTGGCGAGGTCCTCAAATATCTCACGCGCCGCGGCTTCCTGCCCCACCTCGCTATAGAGATACGCAAGAGTGCAACGGAACGTGGAAATAATAGGATATTGCTCAATGAAGCCTTTGAGGGCGGATTCCATTTCCTCAAGCCGCCCCTGCTCTCGGCGAAGTGTAAACAGCTGGATGGCAAAACCTAAGGCCGCATCATCATGAGAAACCTGCGCCCGCTGACCTAGCATGAGAGCTTGCTGGACCAGACGTTCCCCTTCTTCGAACTGACCAGCCATTACGGCGCGCATCCCTTTCCATATCACGCTGTACCACAAATACTCTGGTTGTCGGAGTTCTTCCGCTAACCGCGCGTGCGCGGCAATCGCGGCATCCACCGCGAAGAGTTCTCCAGCCTCTAGCAGGTCGGCAATACGTCGGCTATATCCGGTTAGGGCTAACTCCAAATCCCCAGCCTGTTCGGCAAGCTGCAGAATTTCCGCCGTCGTGGCTAATCGTTCTTCGAGCTGCGGCGATCCCCACAAAGCAAGATGATGCGCCTCAAGGCAATATCCCAAGGTCTTCTGGTCGGCGGCGCGACGAGCAAGCCGCAGCGCCTGCTGACTGAACGCTACTCGCTGTCCTCGCGATGTGGCAAACCAGAATTCCGTGGCCAGCCGGGCGCACAGTCGGGCACGGAGCACATCATCCTCTTCTCCAAGGACAAGTAGGGCTTCTTCAAGGAGCGCCACCACCGCCCTGTCGACTCTGCCGATCTCTACCCATAGCCCGGCAAAACCGAGCACCGCGTGGGCAAGCTGTTGGGATCGTTTCAGCTGTCGGGCAATGGTGGCTGCAGCGAGAAAGGTCTCTTTGGCTTGTGTGAGCTGTCCGGCTCTTCGTTGGGCGTCACCAAGTGTAAGCAAGAGTTCGCAGCGCATCGCCTCGTCAGGCTCTTGCAGATGGAGGAGTTGGAGAGCGCTCTGGTAATGTTTGCTCGCCTCCTCGTGCGCAAACATGGAGGTCGCCCGCGCACCGGCCTGCGTGGCATATGCAATGGCTTTCTCGACATGCGTCCCACTCTGCGCGGCAACGAAGAAGTGATGGGCGATTTCGGTAAGGTGCAGCGCCGGGTACACGCCGTACAGACTGTCTAAGGCTTCCCCTACCTGGCGGTGGAATGCCACGCGCTGGGTAAGCGGCAGCCCGCTGTATAAAGTCTCGCGCACGAGGGCGTGCGTGAAAGTATAGCTCCCTCTCATCTGACGGTCCGCCGTGACGATCTGAGCGACGATTGCTTCCTCTAGCGCCTGGAGAATGTGTGTTCCGG
>JBFWZL010000342.1:0-7317 GCA_050185455.1 Binatia bacterium
CCTTGCTGCCGCCCCTGTCCACAAACTCGATCACTCGCTTGCGCAAATCGGCTGAACATCTCATGCCCGCATTGTAGCGCAGCCGCACCTCAAATCCTATCCATATCTATGGGCTTCACTATAGATGTTGACGAAACATTGCGGCGGAATGGCGTCTTCCACGGATGAAAGAGAAGATGTTAACGATGAAAATCTTTTGTTGATTGGCGCTTCACCGACTGGCTTTTCAACCCACTCACTCCTCATACCCCAGCTCCTTCAGATCTGTGAGTTCAATTTGATTGGACGAGTCGCGTCGGTAGAGCGAAATTCCTACGTGCGCGATGTGCTCTCGCAAGGGACCGTACTTGATGCCGCCGTATGCCTTTACATCAAACCGATACGGTAGGGGTAATTCGTCTAGTTCGTCGGCAATGGCTTCGGCCTGTATATCGTCATCTACGCTGATAAGAGCAAGATCGAGGTCCGACTCTGGTCGGTAGGTTCCCTTCGCGCGCGATCCGTACAGCGCGACTTCTCGGACTACCGGGAAGCGGCGAAACACTGTCCGTATCAAATCAATCTCGTGAGGCGTCAGGCCAAGGAGGTTACGGTGCAACATCATGTCGATCCAGACTTGCGCATCTTCCAGCGATTTGGCGGCAAATGCCTCCTTGATGGTATTGCGGGGCGTCACCGGATTCACGACAATGCCGCTTTCCTCCAGATAGTCCTTGAGAGTTTTCCAGGCCAGTTCGAAGGCGTTCTCATTCATGGTGTGATTCTCGACGGGTTTTCACTGTCGAACGCCCAGCGGACAGGGTTGTCTGCGATGTATTGTCGAATTTGTTCGAGCGCCGCTTCATTACGAATGATGTGTTCGTAATAATTGCGTTGCCACAATCGTCCCTGGAACGACGGCCATCCTGAAGTTTTCACACCGTGAATATATGCGTCGGTGGTCAGTGATTTGAACGCTCCCACGACGTCGCCCAGTAATATATTTGTAGGGGCAACCTTGGGGGTTGCCCGCGAGGAAATATTGCTGGCCTCATGTGGGGTGCCCACAAGAAGCGCCCCTACGATCAGGGTTCTGTGCCTGCGATTTGTTGCTGCTGTGTCTGCACTCTTCAAGGGTTCCCAATCCATTGTCATACCGCTGCCTCCATCCTCTTCTCGGCCTCAGGTACTCGCACTTCGCCGGAGAGGAGTTTGGGGAGGAAGGTGTCGCGCAACTCAGCAAGTTTCTCCGACTCCTTGATTGTCGGTGTCCGCTTGTCGTGGAACGGTTCTGCTAGACGAGAGAATGAACGTCGTAGGGTTTCTGTCGGTATTGCGAATTGAGTTGACATGATGCTCGAAGGTATCGCCCGCTGTCGGGACCCGTCGTTCCTGTTACTCGTTCCAATAACGCTGCTTGAAAGGTGGGAGAACATACCAGCTCCTAGATGAACACGCGGTCTCCGGGATTATGAGGTGCAAATTGCATAAATTCAGTTGAACAGATTGCGGTTTCTGGAGTAGATATGTGTGGTAGCCAAGTCCTCGGAAAATGCGGATTGAGCTTTGAAGAAAGTACTGCGCTTGGTTCGACAACGTATTTGTTGCTTTTGATGTTGTGTCCTTTCTCGAATACTGGTCGCTGACCTTGGTCAAAAGCTGGAATGCTGTAATGTTCCCACACTTTATTCGGTTGTTCGTAAGGTTTGACGGATGCTGTGCTTAGTCTCGCGAGATTGGAGAAGGATTCTACCTCCCACTCCTTCGGAATCTCCCCAAGCTCAGACTCCTGGAAGCTATCAGGAAAGAGGGCAAGCAAGTCTGGGGTGAGGCCAAGGCGGCGGCAGATGGAATCGGCGGATTCGCTACTAGCCTTCGCGCGAACGGGATCGAAGTCAACGAACCACGATTGAAAAATCGCCTGCGCAATAGCCTCTAGCGTTTCGTTCATGCGGCGGTTTAGTTCGATCTTGCCGTCGAAGGTGCCGAGGGTGCGGGCGATGGCACGTTGTTCGTCAGGTTCAGGCACGTTGACAGACATTCCATAAATATAATTGCGGTTAAGAGAAGGTTGTGCACTCCCAGAATTATGGCGGGCTAGGTTAAGGTGGGATAACCAGTAAAAGCAAAATCTTGGATTGTTTCCTAGAAAGTCTGTCACATCCAGCGAGGTATAGAGAGGCCGGTAGTCTTCTTCTACATACGAAACTACCCCTATTGAGGCCCCACTTCGTCCGATGTAACTCCGGGTCCGTTAGCTTTGGCCTCATTATGCTACCCTGTTCTGCCAAAAGATCCCATGATAGGAATAGTACCCTCACGTTGCTCCTGCTCAGGAAGATCATGTCCACGTTGTAAGCGGACTACTTCACCGAGCGTAGTTTGACGCCAGTCCTTAGCCGCCATAGTCTAATGCTTCCAGATTGGTCCGAATGGCTTTTTCTAGTTGTGTACTTTTTTCAAATTGTGACAGCATCTGCGCAGTGAGGTGTGCCATTTTCTTCTCAAACGGTTCGCCGTCGTTTTCTTGCGCCGCCGCGCCGCCGTAGCGGCCGGGGGTAAGGACGTAGTCGTGTTTACGAATTTCCGCCAAAGTGACTGATTTGTAGAAGCCGGGATCGTCTGTGTAGGGGCGACCACAAGGGTCGCCCTGGGCAGGCACAAGGACTGCCCCTACAATGTCGGAACCGCGCCACGCATGGAATGTGTCCGCGATGCGCCGTATATCTTTCTCATCATCAAAATCGCGCAACACGCGGTCTATCATGTAACCGCACTGACGGGCTCGATGAACAACACCTCGCCTTTTCTCTCGCGCCACCCATTGCGAGCTGCCTTATTGCGCGTGAGAAACCAAATACAGGCGGGAATCTGCTTGTTGGTAAAAAGCCGACCGGGGAGGGCGATCATGCATTCAACTAGATCGGCTTCTATAATAGCTTTACGAATCTCTCCTTCGTTGTTGGTGTTGGAACTCATAGAGCCGTTGGCGAGCAGCAGTGCCAAACTGCCATTGGGCGCGAGGTGATGAATCATGTGCTGTAGCCAGGCGAAGTTGGCGTTGCCCGCAGGTGGGATGCCGTATTTCCAGCGCGGATCCTCGTCTCGCACTCCGGTCTTCCATTCCTTCATGTTGAAGGGAGGATTGGCCATGATGTAATCGGCGCGCAGATCAGGATGCAGGTCTCGGACGAACGAGTCGGCAGGCTCCTTACCAAAATCAAAATCCATGCCCCGAATGGCCATATTCATGGCGGCGAGTCGCCACGTGGTGGGATTTGACTCCTGTCCATAAATGGAGAGTTGGCCGATGCGACCGCCATGCTCTTCGACAAAACGTTCGGACTGCACAAAGAAGCCGCCGGAACCACAACACGGGTCGTACACGCGGCCTTGGAAAGGCTGGAGCATTTCGACAATCAGCGTGACAATCGACTTCGGCGTGTAGTATTGTCCGCCTTTCTTTCCTTCGGCACTGGAAAACTCGCCCAAGAAGTATTCATACACATGGCCGAGGATGTCCTTGGCGTGCAGCGTCTCGTGATGGAAAGGAACGGTGGCGATGAGATCAATCAGCTCGCCAAGCTTGCCTGCTTCCACCTGTAAGCGTGCATAGTCTTTGTTCAGAATATTCTTGAGTTTGGGATTTTCTTTTTCGACCTCGTCCAGCGTATCATCGAGGAGGCGGCCCAGGCTCACGAACTTGTAGGCCGTACGCTTGCCGTTTTTCACCTCGATGTTTGTTCCCGGCGCGACCTTGGCATGGGCTTTGAGGAAATCCCAACGCGCCAGCGCTGGCACCCAGAACACGTTCTTCTCGGTGTAATAGTCGCGGACTTCCAGCTCTTCGGCGATCGCTGCATCGTCATCACCAAGATAGTAGTCGTGGTTCGGATCACGGAATTGGGTCTGCAACTCTTCACGGCGCTCATTGAACGCATCAGAGACATATTTGAGGAAAATCAGGCCAAGGACGACATGCTTATAGACGGCGGCGTCGAGATTGGAGCGCAGCTTGTCGGCGGCGGTCCACAGGCGTTTGTCGAGATCTTTTAGGAATTGGTTTTCGGTTGGGTTCATTCAGTTCCTCATTTGCGCCAATCAACAATGCCTATTCGTGTAGCCACTGCAACGCCTCCGCCACGTTGGTAAACCTTCGCACCCGTCCCTTTTTCACGTCTTCCTTGGCTTGCTGAATTGCTTCTTGCGTCTCTGGCTGTTCAAAGATCTCCTGGCTGAGTTTTAGTTGCATGAGTTCCTGATAGAGACGGTATGGGAGAATGACTTCGACTGGTTTTCCCTTAGCGTCCATGACAAACTTTACTTTGCGCTCCATGGCTGCTTGGGTACTCATTATTGCTTGCTTCTCTGTAACGATATTTGTAGATAATATACCTGAATCCTCCGGGATTGACAGGAGAAAGGGCACTGGGTTAGGTAATACATCCGTCTCACGCGAAAGTGGCGGAATTGGTAGACGCGCAGGATTCAGGATCCTGTGGGGTAAAACCCGTGGGGGTTCGATTCCCCCCTTTCGCATACCCAAGGGGGTCTGGTCTCGCGGAGAGATGAGACCCCCTTTATATTGGTGGCTATGGCGCTCGATAAAACATATGATCCTGCCGCGGTTGAAAAACGTTGGTTTCCTTTCTGGATGGAAAAAGGGTTCTTCCGTCCGGAACAAAATCCTTCCGGACAACCCTTCTCGATAGTGATTCCTCCCCCCAACATTACTGGCTCGCTTCACATGGGACACGCCCTGAATAATACCCTGCAGGACATCCTGTGCCGCTATAAGCGCATGGACGGGTACAAGGTGTTGTGGGTGCCAGGGACGGATCACGCCGGTATCGCCACGCAGAACGTGGTGGAACGACAGCTCAAACAATTAGGCACTGACCGCTGGCAGCTGGGGCGGGAAAAGTTCGTGGAGCGGGTGTGGACGTGGCGGGACGAGTCAGGTCGCCAAATCGTCAATCAACTCAAAGCGCTGGGTGTGTCTTGCGATTGGTCCCGCGAACGATTCACCATGGATGCCGGTCTCTCCCGCGCCGTGCGGGAGGTGTTCGTCCGCCTTTATGAAGAAGGCTTGATTTACCGTGGACGGTATCTCATCAACTGGTGTCCTCGGTGTGAGACCGCGCTGTCGGATCTCGAAGTGGAGCCGACAGAAAGTGACGGACATCTGTACTACCTGTCCTATCCGCGGAGCGACGGTCAAGGTGCGGTGACGATTGCCACGACGCGCCCGGAAACTATGCTTGGCGATACGGCTGTTGCCGTCCATCCCGAAGATGAACGCTATCGTGATTGGATTGGGAAAACGCTGACGTTGCCCATCTTAGGTCGCGAAATTCCGGTAATCGCCGACGAGCATGTTGATAAGGAATTCGGCACTGGCGCACTGAAAGTGACCCCAGCCCATGACTTCACCGATTTTGAGATCGGTCAGATCCACGGACTGTCCTCCATCTCTGTTCTGGACGAACATGCGTGCATGACCAGTGAGGCCGGGCCGTACTCCGGTATGGATCGCTACGACTGCCGTAAAAAACTGCTTGAAGATCTTCAACAGTCTGGGGCGCTGGTCAAAGTCGAGCCGTATAAAATCATGCTGGGGCACTGCTACCGCTGTCAGACGGTGGTCGAACCGTTCTTGTCGAATCAATGGTTCGTGAAAATTAAACCGCTCGCAGAAGTGGCGTTAGCCGCCGTTAGAGATGGGAGGGCGCAGTTTTTCCCGACGCATTGGGAAAAAACCTACTTCGCTTGGATGGAAAACATTCGTGACTGGTGCATATCCCGTCAACTCTGGTGGGGGCATCGCATTCCTGCCTGGTACTGCGGCGATTGTGACGAGATGATAGTGTCACGCACGGATGTAACAGCGTGCACGAAATGCAGCTCCAAGAATCTGACGCAAGAAACAGATGTGCTCGATACGTGGTTTAGCTCCGGACTATGGCCGTTCTCGACCATGGGCTGGCCAGACCAGACTGAGGATCTCAAGACCTTTTATCCTACCTCCGCTTTGGTGACTGGCTTTGATATCATCTTCTTCTGGGTCGCGCGCATGATGATGTTGGGGCTGAAGTTTATGGGGGATGTTCCTTTTCGCCATATTTATATCCATGCTTTGGTTCGTGACGAGCAAGGGCAGAAGATGTCGAAGACGAAGGGGAATGTGATTGATCCGCTTGATGTCATGTCTGCCTACGGCACGGATGCGTTGCGGTTCACTCTGACCGCGCTCTCAGCGATTGGTCGTGACATTCGGCTGTCAGCGGAGCGCATTACCGGCTACCGCAACTTTGCAAACAAAGTGTGGAACGCCGCGCGCTTCGTTCTGATGAATCAGGCAACGGGTAACGGGCAACAGGCAACGGTAGTAAGGCATGAGGATCTCGGGTTAGCAGATCGATGGATTTTGTCGCGATTGCAACACACGATTCAAGAAGTGCGTCAGGCGCTGGATGAATATCGCTTTAACGAAATTGCCGCCGCGATCTATCAGTTTACCTGGCATGAATTCTGTGACTGGTATCTAGAACTCAGCAAAATCTCGCTGGAGAGCAAAGACACAACCGAACAAGAGCGGACCAGAGCAGTGCTGGCGACCGTGCTTGACGCCATTATGCGACTGTTGCACCCGATCATGCCTTTCATCTCGGAAGAGATTTGGCATGCCTTGCACCCAGACTGCACCGATGACAGCATCATGGTGCAACCATTTCCGCGACTAGATACGGCCTTTGTCGACGAAGACGCCGAGCAACGGATGAGCCTGGTTATGGACGTGATCCGCTCGGTACGGAACATTCGTTCGGAGATGAATCTACCGCCCTCTCAAGAGTTGACCGCTGTCATTATTCCCAAGGTCGATACGGTTGAGCCGCAACTGCGCGTGAACGAGGCTTTCTTGCGGCGTTTGGCGCGATTGGGAGAGATCCGTTATCAGCACGACGGCGACCGCCCGCGCGGCGCTGCGTTATCGGTTATCGAGGGAGCCGAGGTGCATGTACCGCTTGCCGGTCTGGTCAACCTCCAAGAAGAGACCAAACGATTAGAGAAAGAAATCGGCAAGGCTACGAATGAGCTTGCAAGCGTACAGCGCAAATTGAACGATCCTAAGTTTCTCGAACGTGCGCCGGAAGAAGTCGTGGAAAAAGACCGCGGTCGCGCCGCGCAGCTTGAAGAAAAACGCCAGAGCCAGGAGCGGAGTCTGGAACGGTTACGACAGATAGAGGCGTAGGCGTCAATTGTTAGTCTGAACCTTATGCAGAGAGAATCGGAGAAACGAAGACGGGGAGAAACGGAGACGGAAAGAGTGTCGCGCTC